>NZ_JBFAPK010000003.1:0-350337 GCF_040676675.1 Micromonospora sp. NPDC049559
GCGCCTACTGCCTCGGGACCATGATGTTCCAGGCTGTCGGCAACCCCGACCACGACGATTGCGTACGCATCATCCACGCCGAATCACGACGATTTGCCCTAGATCGACGGGAGGGGCGCCCGCCGGGGGCGGAACTTTGATCGGGAAGGGAACGACTAATGACCGGATCGGCAGGCGGGCCGGTGGCGGCTGCCGGCACCGGGGAACTCGGCAAGGGAGCGTGGATGACCGTCGCGGTGGGCAACGGTTGGCGGACCCGTTGGCAGCTCGTCCGGCCCTGGGCGGGGATCCTGGCCCGGCTGGGCCTCGCCGCGGTCTGGCTGGTCGCCGGCGGTACGAAGGTGGGCGACCTGGCCGCCTCCGGGCGGGCGGTCGTGGCGTACCGGCTCCTGCCGTACGACGTGGCGGTGGCGGTCGGTTCCGCCCAGCCCTTCGTGGAGCTGGCCCTCGGCGTACTGCTCCTGCTCGGCCTCGCCACCCGGCTCGCCGCCGGCATCTCGGCGGTCCTGCTCGTGATCTTCATCGCGGGCATCAGCTCGGCCTGGGCGCGCGGTCTGGCCATCGACTGCGGGTGCTTCAGCAACGGCGGCGACCTGGCCGCCGGCCAGACCCCCAGCTACGGCCCGGAGATCCTGCGCGACGTCGGGTTCCTGGTGCTGGCCGGCTTCCTGCTGGTCTGGCCCCGTACCCCGCTGTCACTGGACCGGTGGCTGGCGGGCGACAACCGCGTGGAGGACGACGACGATGAGTAGCCAGAACCGGCCGAGCAAGGGGCAGGGCCGCCCGGGGCAGGGCGGCCGGAAGGGGCAGGGCCGGCAGCCGCAGCCCGGCCAGGGCCGCCCGGGGCAGGCGGGGCAGGCGCGGAAGGGGCAGGGCCGGCAGGCGGCGAACCGCATGGTGCGCGCGCAGATCGCCCGAGAACGGCGCCGCCGGCGTACCCTCTGGACCTCGGTCGTCGCGGTCGCGGTGCTGGTCATCGCCGGCCTGATCGGCTGGGGCGTCTACGCCAGCCAGCGCTCGGGCGACTTCACGGCGCCGCGCAACACCACGAGCGACGGCAACGGCGTCGTGGTCGGCACCGGGCCGGTGACCATGGACGTCTACGAGGACTTCATCTGCCCGGTCTGCAACCAGTTCGAGCAGCAGAGCGGCGCCACGGTGGACCAGCTGGTCGCGCAGGGCAAGGTACGGGTGATCTTCCACCCGGTCGCCTACCTGGACCGGGCCTCGACCACCCGCTACTCGTCCCGGTCGTCCGCCGCGTCCGGCTGCGCGGCCGACGCCGGCAAGTATCGTGAGTACGCCAAGGCGCTCTTCCAGCACCAGCCGCCGGAGGGGAGCGCCGGCCTCCCCGACGACCAGCTGATCAGCATCGGTGCCGGCGTCGGGCTGGACCAGAACAGCTTCGGCTCCTGCGTACGGAACGGGACGTTCAAGTCGTGGACCCAGCACGTCACCGACGAGGCCAGCAAGGCGAACATCACCGGCACGCCGACGGTCCTGGTCGCCGGCAAGCAGGTGCCCTCGCCGACGCCGGACGCGCTGACCGCGGCCGTGGCCGCCGCCCCGAAGTGACGCACCTGCACCAGGGCCGCCCTCCGGTGACGCACCCCGGCCTCCCCCGCCGCGGCGCCGCCCGGGCCGACCGAGGAGCCGCAGCCGGGGACCGGAAGCGGCGCGGCGGGCCGGCCCGACTCGTGGCCGCCCGCGTCGCCGGGCTGCTCGCCGCCGGCCTGGCCGGGGCGCTGGCGCTCGCCGGCCCTGCCTGGGCGCACGGCGCCGACGCCCCGGACGGCACCGACTACCGCACCGTGGTGACCTCGGTGACCCCGGCGCTGCCGGGGCTGACGGTACGGGTGGTCGAGTCGGGCGCCCGGCTGGAGCTGACCAACCACACCGGCCGCGCCATCGAGGTACTCGGCTACCGGAACGAGCCGTACCTCCAGGTCGGCCCGGACGGGGTGTACCAGAACCTCAACTCCCCCGCGACGTACCTGAACCGGACCCTCGACGGCGAGACCCAGCCGCCCGCGGACGCGGACCCGACCCTGCCGCCGCGCTGGCAGCGCGTGGCCACCGAACCGGTGGTGCGCTGGCACGACCAGCGCACCCGCTGGCTGGCGGAGCAGCTGCCGCCCGAGGTACGGGCCGACCCGCGCCGACCGCACCGGATCCGCGAGTGGACCGTCCCGCTGCGCGACAACGTGACCCCCGGGCGGATCGGCGGCACGCTCGACTGGGTGCCGCCGCCCGCGCCCGTGGGCTGGTGGCTCGGCACCGCGCTGGGCGTCCTCGTGGTGGTCGCCGCAGGGCTGCTCGCCGGCCGGTTCGCGACCGTGGCGCTGGCCGCGTTCGGCGCCGCCGGCGGCGCCACCGCCATCGCGCTCGCCACCGGGCGGCAGCTCGACGCGGGCGCCGACGGGCTCGCCGGGGCGCTCGCGGGGCTGCCGACCGGGCAGACCTGGCCGCTGCTCACCGGGCTGGCCGCCGTCGCGGCCGGGGCGTACGCGCTGGCCCGCCGCCCGGCGGCCGACTTCGTGCTCACCCTGGGCGGCGGTTGCCTGGCGCTCTTCGCCGGGATCGCGAACGCGTCGTTCTTCGCCCGCTCGGTGCCGCCGGTGCCCTGGTCCGGCGGCTGGGCGCGGTTCGCGGTCGCCGTGGTGCTGGCCACCGGGGCCGGGCTCGCGCTCGTCGGGATGCTGCTGATGCGCGCCGCCGGCCGGGCCGCGACCGAGGCGCCGGTGACCGGCCCGGCGGCGACCGAGGCGTCGGCGACCGGGCCGAGCCCGGCGAAGCCGGACCGGGGCGCGCCGACCGCGGGTCAGGCGCCGGCGGGAAGCCGCGGCGCGACCGAGCTGGGGTCGAAGCCGTAGGGCAGCTCCAGCCGGTGCCGGGCGAGCAGCTCCCCGTCGGCGAGCAGGTCGGCCGTACCGCCGTCGGCGACGATCCGGCCGGCGTCGAGGACGACGGACCGGTCGCAGAGCTCCAGCGCGTACGGCAGGTCGTGGGTGACCATCAGCAGGGTGACCGGCAGCCCGCGCAGGATCTCGGCCAGCTCGCGGCGGGCCGCCGGATCGAGGTTCGACGAGGGCTCGTCGAGCACCAGGATCTCCGGGTGCATCGCCAGTACGGTCGCCACGGCCACCCGGCGCCGCTGCCCGAAGGAGAGGTGGTGCGGGGCCCGGTCGCGGTGCTCGGACATGCCGACGGCGGCCAGCGCCTCGTCCACGCGGGCGGCCAGCTCGGCGCCGCGCAGCCCGAGGTTCGCCGGCCCGAACGCGACGTCCTCGGCGACGGTGGGGAGGAAGAGCTGGTCGTCGGGGTCCTGGAAGACGATGCCGACCCGGCGCCGGATCTCGGCGAGGGTGGCCCGGTCGCGGTCGACGGTGAGGCCGCCGACGGTGACCGTACCGGCGGCCGGGGTGAGGATCCCGTTGAGGTGCAGCACCAGCGTCGTCTTGCCGGCCCCGTTGGGGCCCAGCAGCGCCACCCGCCCGCCCCGGGGCACGGTCAGGTCCACCCCGTCGAGGGCGACGTGCCCGTCCGGGTAGGCGTAGCGCACGCCCCGCACGTCGAGGGAGGCGGCGGCGGTTGTTCCGGGCTCGGTCATGTGAGCATCATCGCCGTCGCGGCGATCCCGAGCGCGCCGGCCGGTACCGACGAGCCGGCGAGCCACTGCCTGGCGCTGGCCGCACCGCCGGCCTGCCAGGCGGCCGGCATCCGCCCCTCGTAGCCGCGCGAGAGCATCGCCAGGTAGACCCGCTCGCCGCGCTCGAAGGCGCGCAGGAAGAGCGCGCCCACCCCGGCGGCGAAGCCGCGCAGCTGCCACAGGAACCGGGGGTCGTCGCCGCGCGAGACGCGGGCGATCCGCATCCGGCGGGCCTCGCCGGCCAGCACGTCGAGGTAGCGCAGCATGAACGTGGCGATCTGGGTGAGGATCTGCGGGCAGCGCAGCCGGTCCAGCCCGATGATCAGGTCGCGCATCGTGGTGGTGCCGGCGAGCAGCAGCGAGGCGAGCACGCCGAGGGTGCCCTTGGCCAGGATGTTCCAGCCGCCGTGCAGCCCGTCGACCGAGAGGCTCAGCCCGAGCCAGTCGACCCGTTCGCCACGCCCGAGGAACGGCAGCGCGAACGCGAAGAGCACGAAGGGCAGCTCGATCAGGGAACGGGTGAGCAGCCAGCGGGCCTCGATCCGGGCGAGCAGCGCGACCGCCGCGACGAGCAGGGCGTACCCGCCGAAGGCCCAGAACGCGGTGCGCGGGGTGGCCACCACGGCGAGGGTGAACGCGACCATCGCGACGATCTTGACCTCGGGCGGGAGCCGGTGCACCGGGGAGGTTCCAGGACGGTAGAGGACGTGTGCGTGGCCGGCGCCCATGTCGTACCCCTAGTCCCGCGCGGCGGTCGCGGTCGCGCCGGTCGGGTCGGTGGTCGCGGTCGTGCCGGTCGGGGCGGCGGTCGCGTCCGCGCCGTTACGGGTACGCCGGCGGGCGAGCCAGAAGACGCCGCCGCCGACCGCGAAGGTGAGCAGCACCCCGATCACCCCGGAAAGCCCGGTCGACAGGTACGGGTTGTCGATGCCCCTGACGCCGTACCCGGCCAGCGGGCCGGTCTCCAACTCGTGCGCCTGCTCGCGCAGCGCCGGGCAGCTGCCGCCGGTGATGTTGTCGTCGGCGTCGAAGGTGCAGCCGGCGCGGAGCGAGGAGTCCAGGCCGTCCGGATGGGAGGAGGCGAAGTTGCTGACCACCCCGGCCAGGACCAGGGCGACCAGGAGCCCGCCGAGCAGGAACATCCGAGAGCGTCGCATCAGTGCGCCTCCGCCGTCGTCGGTACCGGGAACGCCGGCGCGGGTCGCAGGCCGCGCAGCGCGTAGACCAGGTCGGGCCGCACCTTGGCGACGGTCACCACGGTGGTGGCCGTGATCAGGCCCTCGCCGACGCCGATGAGCAGGTGCACGCCGGCCATCGTCCCGGCCAGCGCGCCGAGACCGCTGGTGCCGACGTCGGTGGCGCCACCGAGCCAGTACTGCAGGATGAAGCCCTGGGAGGCGGCCACGACGCTGACCACCGAGGCGACGAAGCCCGTGACGGCCAGCCCGGTCGGGGTGCGCGGCAGCACCCGCAGCAGCAGCGCGACCAGGAGGTAGCCGGCGGCGGTACCGATGATCGCCATGTTGGTGATGTTGAGGCCGAGCATCGCCACCCCGCCGTCGCCGAAGACCAGCGACTGGACGATCAGCACCACCGCCACGCAGAGCGCGCCGACCCAGGGGCCGACCAGGATCGCGGCGAGCGCGCCGCCGAGCAGGTGGCCACTGACCGCGCCCATGAAGATCGGGAAGTTGAGCATCTGCACGGCGAAGATGAAGGCGGCCACCAGGCCCGCCATCGGCGCCAGCCGGTCGTCCAGGTCGCGCCGGCCGCGCAGCACGCAGAGGGTGAGCGCGGCCAGCGCGAACGCCGCGAAGACCGCGGCCACGGGACCGTCGATGATCCCGTTGCTGATGTGCATCGCCAGCGTCTTCACGCCGCCTCCCAGGGTCGCCGGTCCAGCTTCCGCCGGGATCAGACTATTGGCCGTCCCGGGTTGTTGCCAATACCTTGCAACAATGCGGTCCCCGGCGGCCGGCACGCCACGTCCCCGGCCGCCGGCCCGGCACGCCACGTCCCCGGCCGCCGGCCCGGCACGCCGCCTCAGCCGGTGCCGGCGGGCGCGGCGGTAGGGTCACAGCCATGACCGCGCCCAGCAAGCTCACGCCCGGCGACTCCGCGCCGGAGTTCACCCTCACCACCGACCGCGGCGAGCCGCTCTCGCTGAAGGAGCTGCGCGGACGCAAGGTGGTCCTCTACGCCTACCCCAGGGCGATGACGCCGGGCTGCACCAAGCAGGCGTGCGACTTCCGCGACTCGCTCGCCTCGCTCCAGGCCGCCGGCTACGAGGTCGTCGGGATCTCCCCCGACAGGCCGGAGACGCTCGCCAAGTTCCGCGAGCGGGACGCCATCACGTTCCCGCTCGTCTCGGACCCCGACCACGAGGTGCTGAGCGCGTACGGGGCGTACGGCGAGAAGCAGTCCTACGGCCGTACCGTCACCGGCGTGATCCGCTCGACCTTCGTGATCGACGCAGCGGGTCGGATCGAGCGCGCGCTCTACAACGTGAAGGCCACCGGGCACGTGGCCAAGCTGCGCCGGGAACTCGGTCTCGACTGAACCGCCGGCGGTCTGCGGGCGGCCGAGGCCGGGGCACCCACCGGCGAGCGGGCCGCACTAGACTGCTGGTGGTACCAGCGGGAGTGGTGTAATGGCAGCCACGCAGGATTTAGGTTCCTGTGCCTTCGGGCGTAGGGGTTCGACTCCCCTCTCCCGCACCAGCTGAGCCGCCGCGCAGGCCGGCCAGGAGCAGTGCGCAGACGGCCTCGTGTTCGGCCTCGATCCCCGGGGCGGCCCACGCCGAGGCGTACGCGGGGTCGTGGAAGCGTACGGTCGCGTCGAAGACCGCCCGGGCCGCCACCGCGACGTCCGGCACCCGGAAGTCGCCGCTGGCGACCCCGTCGGCGACGATCAGGGCGAGCTGCCCGACCAGCGACTCCAGGTGGGCGGCGACCACGGCGCTGCTCTCGTTCACCAGCACCGAGTAGGTCGCGAAGAGCTCCGGATCGTCCAGCGCCTTGCGGCGCTTGGTCTCGAAGAGCGCCCGCAGCCAGTCGAGCAGCCGACGCGGCGGCGGCGTGGACGCGCCGGCCAGCTCGGCCAGGCCGGCGTGCGACCGCTCCAGCCAGCGCTCCGCCACCGCCTCGCGCAGCGCCGTCTTGCTGGCGAAGTGGCGGTAGACGCTGCCGTGGCTCACGTGCAGCGCCCGGGCGACGTCGACCACCGTCGCCTTGCCCGGGCCGAAGCGGCGGAGGACCTCCTCCGCCGCTTCGAGGATCTGCCCGGGGGTCAGTGCCGAGTCGGTCATGGGCACCATCTTGCCGCGCCGTCGGGAGCGGCACCGCCGGCCGTCACCGGCCGCGCCCCCTCAGCGCTCGCTGTCCAGCTCCGCCATCGCGGGGGCGGCGTACCGCTCCCCGGCGGCGGCGCCGGCCGGTACCGCCAGCTCGATGGCGGCCAGGTCGTCCTCGGTCAGCGTGAGGTCGAGCGCGCCCAGCGACTCGGCCAGCCGGTCCGGGCGGCGCGCGCCGACCAGCGGGACGATCTCCTCGCCGCGGCTGAGCACCCAGGCGATGGCGACCTGCGCGACCGTGGCGCCCCGCGCGTCGGCGATGGTCCGCAGCGCCTCGACGAGGCCGAGGTTCGCCAGCAGGTTGTCGCCCTGGAAGCGCGGACTGAAGCCGCGGAAGTCGCCCGGGGTGAGCGCGCGGTCGGCGCTCCATCGGCCGCTGAGCAGCCCTCGGGAGAGCACCCCGTACGCGGTCACCCCGATGCCCAGCTCCCGCGCGGTCGGCAGGATCTCCGCCTCGATGCCGCGGGAGAGCAGCGAGTACTCGATCTGCAGGTCGCTGATCGGGTGCACCGCGTTGGCCCGGCGGATGGTCTCGGCGCTGACCTCGGAGAGGCCGATGTGGCGTACCCGACCCGCCGTCACCTGCTCGGCGATGGCGCCGATGGTCTCCTCGACCGGCACGGTGTGGTCGAGCCGGCTCAGCCGGTAGATGTCGACGTGGTCGGTGCCGAGCCGCCGCAGGGTGTACGCGAGGAAGTTGGCGACGGCCTGGGGTCGGCCGTCCGTGCCGTGCCAACCGCCGTCCGGGTCGCGCAGCGCGCCGAACTTCACGCTGATCGTGACCTGGTCGCGGTCGCGCTCGCGCAGCGCCCGGCCGATCAGCATCTCGTTGTGTCCCATGCCGTAGAAGTCGCCGGTGTCGATCAGGCTGATCCCGGCGTCGAGGGCGGCGTGGATCGTGGCGACGCTCTCGGCCTCGTCGGCCGGGCCGTAGAGGTCGGACATCCCCATCGCGCCGAGCCCGATCGCGGAGACCCGCGGACCGGTCCGGCCAAGTGTGCGCGTCTGCATTGTGAACTCCCGTCTGGACCACCGTTCCGTATCGAGTATCAGCGAACAGCTGACAGATTTCAAATTTTGTCAGTCAACGGCTTCTGTAACGCCCATCACCATGATCGACCGCTGGCTGCCGTGGCGGGCCGGGAACCGGCGAGGATTGCCGGCATGGACATCCGCTTCGTACCCGATCCGGAGCTGACCACCGAGCTGCGGCGGCAGCTCGTCACGCTCTGGACCGAGGTGACCAACGCCGGCGGGGCGGTCGGCTTCGTGGCCCCGGTCACCGAGGAGCAGGTACGCCCCACCGCCGACGCGGCCTTCGCCGGCATCGACGACGGCCACGACCGGCTGCTGGTCGGGTACGAGGGGATGCGGCCGGTGGCCTTCCTGATCTTCGCAAGCAACCGGTTCGCGCTGAAGGCGCACTGGTGCACGCTCAAGCGCGTGATGGTGCACCCCGGCCGCCAGCGCTCCGGCTACGGCGAGGCGATCATGCGGGAGGCCGAGCGGCTCGGGCGGCAGGCCGGCTGGGACGCGCTGCACGTGACGCTGCGCGGCGGGCTCGGCCTGGAACGGTTCTACCAGCGGTGCGGCTACCGCGAGGTCGGCCGTCTGCCGGGCGCGCTGCGGTTGGCGCCCGGCGACGACCGCGACGAGGTGCTGATGTGGCTCCCGCTGCGCGCACCACAGGTCGCGGCACAGGAGGTCGCGGCACAGGAGGTCGCGTTACAGGGTGGGTCACCGGAGGTCGCGGCACAGGGCGGGTCACCGGTTGCGGCGCGGTCGGGTCACCGGACCTCGCCCTGAGCGGACGTCCGGACCTTCCGGGCAGGAGCGTCCACCAGGGCGAGGCCGGCCGCGTCGCGCGGGTCAGTCCGCGGCTGCCGGCCCGCTGGACCGCGGCGTGAAGAAGCGGACGATGTCGTCGGCCGCGGTGGGCGACAGCATCATCGCCTGGACCCGTGCGGACATCTCGGCGATCGGGCGGATCCTGACGAACATCGCCTCCTCGTACGCCCGGATCGCCGAGTCGGGGTCGGCGGGGTCGCCGGCCAGTTCGGCGGCGAGTTCGGCGGCGTCGAGCATGGCCTGGTTCGCGCCCTCGCCGACCGGCGGCATGAGGTGCGCGGCGTCGCCGACGAGGGTGATGCCCGGTCGGTGGGGCCAGCGGGTACCGGTGGGCATCGCCTCGATCCCGCGCGGGGTCGGCGGGCCGTCGCCGGCTTCGATGAGTGCGGTGAGGCGGGAGTCCCAGCCGTCGAACATCTCCAGCAGAGCGCGCTTGCTGCGGTAGGTGTCCAGGTGGCGACCGTCGGCGGGTAGGGAGATCCCGACTCGGATGCCGCCGTCGCCGAGGCGTTGCGCGGCCAGGATCTGGCTCGCGCCCACGCACCAGAGGTTTCCGGGGCCGACGAGTTCGGCAAGATCCGGGTGGCGCCGGTCGGCGTCGCCGATGCTCAGCTCGACCAAGGTGGCGACCGGGGACAGCCGCACGTCGGTGAGCAGCGACCGGACGACCGAGCGTGCGCCGTCCGCGCCGACGAGGACGTCGCAGTCGGCGCGGTGGCCGCCGTCGAACGCCAGTTCGAAGCCTCCGTCAGGTCGTGGCGTCACCGCGACGAGCCGGTGCCGCCAGGCCACCGCTTCGCCCGGGAGCGAATCGAGCAGAAGGTCACGCAGTACGCCGCGGTCGATCTCCGGGCGTCCGGAGAACGAGCCGGGTCGTGGCCGGTGGTGCACGAGGGTACGGCCGGCCGGGTCGAGGATGCGATGTTCCTCGCCCTCCGGCCGCGCCTCGGACCGGAATCGGCCGGTGAGGCCGGCGTCGGCCAACGCCCGCTGCCCGGACTCCGGGTGCAGGTCGAGCATTCCGCCCTGCGATCGCGCGGATCGGCTCGCCTCGCGTTCGTACACCACCGCGTCGATGCCGTGCCGGTGCAGGATTCGGGCCAGCGTCAGGCCGCCGAGGCCGCCACCGGCGATCGCGATTCGCATCATCATCTCCGTTACCGTACGCTGTACCTCATGGATACACCGTACGGTAGCGTACCGCTGCCCGTCTGGGAACGGCCCGAGCCGCAGCCGCGAGCGGCGCCGGTGCCGCTGAGCCGCGCGAAGATCGCCGCCACGGCGATCCGACTCGCCGACGCGCACGGCCTCGACGGGCTGTCGGTACGCAAGATCGCCAAAGAGCTCGGTGTCGGTCCGATGCGGCTCTACGACTACGTGACCAACCGGTCCGAACTGCTCGACCTGATGGTCGACGCGGTGTACGCCCAGATCGCCCAGGCCGATCGGCACTCCGATTGGCGCGCCACGGTACTGGCCATCGTCCACCGGACCCGGGACGCCGCTCTCGATCATGAGTGGTTCGTCGACCTGCTCGGCGCCCGGCCGCACCTGGGACCGCACGCGCTCGCCGTGGGCGAATCGACCGCGGCGGCGCTCAGCCAGGCCCCCGGCCTGCGCGGCGTCGACGAACTCCAGCGGGCCCTGGGCGCCCTCAACGCGTTCATCGTCGGAGCGCTCCGCAGGGAGGTCACCGAGCGGCGGACCGCCCGGTCAACCGGCACCGACGTGTCCGCCTGGCAGGCCGCCCTCGGGCCCTACCTGACCCGCATGCTCGAAACCGGCCGCTACCCCACCATCGCCCGGCTCGTCATCGACGGTGCCCACCTCGACGCCGAGGAAACCTTCCACCACAACCTGGTCACCGTCCTGGACGGCATCACCGCCCGTTCCCACCCGTGACCGCGGGACCCGGCCTGACCGCCGGCGGCCGGGGAGGTGGCGGCGCCCGTCGCCGGCTGGTCCCGGGGCCTAGGCGGCCACCAGGCGCCGGGTCGACAGCCAGATCGCGTACGGGTTGACGCCGTCGGGGTAGCGCTCGACCAGCGGGAAGTTCCAGGGGGCGCCCGGCTTGCCGTCCGGCATGCTCCGGTGATGGGCGGGTCCACGATCACGGCCTCGCGGGCGCCGTGGACCAGCGTGTGTGCCAGCGGGACCAGTGCGGCCGTCGGGCAACCCCGTCCCGGACCGGCGCGAGGCCGGAGACGAGTACGTCGTAGCGCAGCGGCGCGTTACCGGGCGTCGGGTACTCCTTGCGTCATCCGGGAATGGTGAAGAACTCGGCGTACGGGGTGCCCTTGAAGTGCTCGCCCATGAGGCGGGCGAAGAGCAGCACAGCCGGCAGCGGCCGGTGGTTCATCACCAGGTGCTGGACCTTGCCCTGGTCGTTCCGGTAGATCACGGCGATGTTGGCGATAGGTTGGCCCTGCACCTGGGACGAGTAGTCCTCGACGTAGCCGTTGTCGCCGTACTCCCCGACGAAGACGAAGTCCTGGTACTCGTAGAGCGTCCGGGCGTACGCCAGCAGCGTCCGGACCGCCTCGGCGCCGCGGACCGTGCCGTTGACCGTGGAGCCCTCCATCGTGACGTCGTCGGCCAGCTCGCCGATCCAGGGCGGGTTGTAGTCCGTCCGGCGCCGGGCCGGGTCGCCGCTTCCAAGGTAGGTCATGACAGAACCATAGCCTCTTTGCTTCTGTCCGACAGCCAATGAGCGACAGAGCCCAAGGACATATGCTTGCGTCGTGTCGCGTACCGCCCTGCCCCGCGCCCAGCAGGCCGCCGACGAGGCCGGCCTCCGCTTCGTCGAGGCGTTCCTGGCCACCGCGCCCGCCGCCCTCGCCGGAGATCCGGAGCGGGACGAGCTGGCCGGCCTGACCCGCGCGCGGCGATGGTTGCGCGGGGCGCTGGCCGGGTTCGCGCCGCGGTCGCGGCTCGCGCGCCCGTCGGTCGGGCTCCGGCGCGAGGACCTCGCGCCACTGGCCACCTTCCGGGAGAGTCTGCGCGAGGCGCTGCGGGCCGACGCCCCGCGACGGTCCGCACCGGCGGGGCCCGACGACTTCGCCGTCGAGCTGCGCTGGAGCCCGGGCGAGGGCGTACGGTACCGGCCGACCGGCGAGGGGTGGCGGGCGGTCGCCGGGCTCGTCGCCGTCGAACTGCTCCGCGCCGAGGCGGCGGGCACGCTCGGTCGGCTCAAGACCTGCGCGTACCCGCCGTGCGGCTTCCCGTTCGTCGACCGCTCCCCCACCGTCTCGCGGATGTGGCACGACACGAAGCGATGCGGGAATCTGGTGAACCTCCGCGCGGCCCGGGCGCGCGCCTCGGCCGGCACGTAACCCGGCGGGCGCGCCAGCCGGGGGCAGGCGCGGAAGCCGGCCGGTGCGCAGCCGGAGCCGGCGAGTGGACCGGTGCGGCGGCTACCCGCAGGCTGGCGGGGAGGCGGAGGCACCCACCGCCGGCGCGCTCGGCGGCGGCGTGGACGGTACGGCCGAGGCGCTCGGCGACGGCGCCGTCCCGCTCGGCGTCGGGCTCGGCGAGCCGGCGGCCGGATCGCCGTAGAGGCGTACGCCGCTGCGTTGCAACTGCTTCGGCGCGAGCCGGATGCCGGTGGCGACCGCCTGGTTGCCGTACACGTCGGTGACGCGGATCGAGTACGGCCCGGGGCCGAGCCCGCTGGCGATCGTCCAGTAGTTGTCCGGTTCCCGTTTCGCGGCGCGCCAGCCGCCGCCGGCCGCCATCGCCTCGACCGACCGCAGCGGGTTGCCGTGTGCGCCGACCTGTACCGCGAACCAGTACCTCGAGGTGCCGCCCTTCATCCGGAAGGTCAGCGGGCCGGGCAACGGCGGGTCGACGGCGGCCCGGTACGAGACCCGGACGATCCCCTTCGCCGGGTCGGCGATCCGCGCGAACGCCTGCCGGGACAGGTCGATCTTGCTGTTGGCGCAGCCGGCGCACTCGTCCATGACCAGCACCCGGACCGTGCCCTTCGGCCCGGTCACGTCGAGGTAGCTGCCGCAGGCCGCCCCGCCGGAGAACCCGGGCCGGCCGAGCGCGACGTAGAGCCGGTCGGCCGGCGGACCCGGGTACGAGCAGGTGCCGCCGCTGCCCCGGGCGTCGTAGTAGCTGGCCTCGACGGAACGGACGGCGGTACCGCTCGGCGGGGCGGCGCAGGCCGGCGCGGCGCCCGAGCGCACGGCGAGCGCGATCCCCACGACGGCGGCGAGCACGACCGCGCCGCCGCCGACCAGCCAGCGCCGCAGCCGACGCGGCCGGCGTCCCGGATCGACAGTCCCCACGCCGGCAACTCCCGAATCGGCAGTTCCCGGGCCGGCAACTCCCGCGCCGGCAGTCACCGGGGCGGCGTCGGCCGCCGGAGTCGGGTCGGCGGGCCGGTCGTTAGCCGGCGGCTGATCGGGGGTCGGATCCGCATCGGGGCCGGTAGCTGCGGATTCGATCATGTCCGTCACCCCGGGCATGCTGCCCGAGCCGGCCGGTACCGCGCAACCGACCTAAGGGAGATCTAATACTTCGGCGGCGGCTCCACCGCGTCGCCGACGGCGATGGTCGGCCCGGTCCGGGTCCGACCGGGGCGGTCTCGGGAAGCGCCCCGGTCGCACCGCACGACCCGCACCACGCGACCCGCACCACGCGACCCGCACCGCGCGCCGCTCACCGCATGACCCTCACCGCGCGCCGCTCGCCACCCGGCCCGCACCACGGGTGCCTCACCAGACGGCGCCGATGCCGTCGCCCGGGTACCAGTGCCCGGCCGGGGTCTCCCGGTAGGCGAGGAACCGGCGGCCGGTCTGCTCGGCGTGCTCGGCGAGGACGTTGGTGGCGGTGACGTTGTCGGTGAGCAGCAGCGCGCCGCGGGCCAGCTTCGGCTCGACCGCGGTGAACTCGCGCCGCTCGTGGGCGGCGCTGTGGTCGCTGTCGTGCAGGAAGACGTCGACCGGGCGGTCGAGCCGCTCGATCGAGGCGATCGAGTCGCCGATGACCAGGTCGACCACCTCCGACCAGGGCTCGGTGGCGGCCAGGTACCCCGCCTCCGGGTTGATGTCGAGCGCGGTGAGCCGGCCGGGGTGGCCCTCCCGCGCGTTGCGCAGCAGCGCCGCCGCGAGTACGCAACTGCCGAGCCCCTTGTCCACGCCGGTCTCCACGACGTGGCCGGGGCGGACCACCCGCAGGATCGCGTACCAGCCGATCCGGCGGGCGTAGCGGACCCGGCGGTCGGCGAGCCCGCGTCGGGCCGCGTTGGCGGTGACGTGCTCGATGTGCGCCCGCAGGCGCTCGTCGGATTCGATCTCGGAGAGGTACCCGCGTACCCGCGCCACCGGGGCGTCGCAGACGGTACTGACGAACCAGGCGAGGTGCTCCCGGCTCAGGCGGGTCAGGTCGTAGGTGTAGTTGTGGTGTTCGCGCGAGGTCAGCAGCCACCGGGCCGAGACGCCGAGCAGCCGCGCGTCGTGTCGGGCGACCCGGGCGAGTCGCTTGGGGAAGGCGGCGACCGGCGCGAGCCGGGTCCGGGCTACCGCCCGGCGGAGCGTCGTCCCATCCATGACGATGGTTTTATCATCCCGCGGGCCAGGTCATTGTGCCGTGAATGATTTTATGCATAGAGTCAGCTCGTGAATGACGGTGCTGCCATCGGAACCGCCCCGCCCACGGACCGGGTCCTCGACCTGTTCCAGGGCATCCGGCTGACCCCGACCCAGCGGCGCATCGCGCACAGCCTGGTGCAGCACGCCACCTCCGCCGCGTACCTGTCGGCCGCCGAGGTCGCCGAGCTGGCCCGGGTGAGTCAGCCCTCGGTGACCCGCTTCGCGATGGCGCTCGGCTACGACGGCTATCCGGCACTGCGCCGGCGGCTGCGCGAGATCACTGGTACGGGATCCGTCCCGCCGACCGGCGCCTCGCCCGGCGACAACGAGATGCAACGCGCCATCCGCGCCGAGGCGGGCAACCTGCACCGGCTGGCCGACCAGCTCGCCGACCGGGACCGGATCACCGCCGCGGGCTCGCTGCTCGCCGCCACCCGACCCCTGCCGGTCCTCGGCCTGCGCGCCGCCGCGCCGCTGGCCGCCTACTTCGCCTACTTCGCCGCCAAGGTCCATCCGGACGTCCGGGTACTGGACTCGGGAGGCAGCCTGCTGACCGACCGGCTGGAGCAGGCCCGGGCCGCCGGGGCGACCGCCCTGCTGGCCATCGTGCTGCCGCGCTACCCGCGCGAGTCGCTGGACGCCCTGCACGCGGCGCGGGCGGCGGGACTGGCCGTCGTGGTGATCACCGACTCGGCGGTCAGCCCCGCGGCCGAGTACGCCGACGTCACGCTCGACGCGGCCGTCGGCGCGCAGCTCGTCTTCGACCTGCACACCGCCCCGATGGCGTTGTCCATGGTGGTGCTCCAGGCGATCTGCGACGCCGCCCCCGCCGAGACCCAGCGCCGACTGGAGGAGTTCGAACGCTCCGCCGCCCAACGCCAGTTGTTCGTCGGTTGACCGTAACCGCCGGAACCCGCCCGCGCCGAGGCTCCTCGACGCGGGCGGGCCGGGAGCCGTCAGGAGGAAAGCGATGCCCGAGCCGATCCGCGCGCCGCGCGGTACCGCTCTCACCGCCAAGGGCTGGCCGCAGGAGGCCGCCCTGCGGATGCTGATGAACAACCTCGACCCGGACGTCGCCGAGCGCCCCGAGGACCTGGTGGTCTACGGCGGCACCGGGCGGGCCGCCCGGGACTGGCCGTCGTACCACGCGCTGGTCCGTACGCTGCGGGAACTCGCCGACGACGAGACGATGCTGGTGCAGTCCGGCCGGCCCGTCGGGGTGCTGCGCACGCACGAGTGGGCGCCCCGGGTGCTGCTGGCCAACTCCAACCTCGTCGGCGACTGGGCCACCTGGCCGGAGTTCCGCCGGCTGGAGCAGCTCGGCCTGACCATGTACGGCCAGATGACCGCCGGATCGTGGATCTACATCGGCACCCAGGGCATCCTCCAGGGCACGTACGAGACGTTCGCCGCCGTCGCCGCGAAGCTCGCCGCGGCCGGCGGCACGCCCGAACCCGGCACCGGCAGCCTGGCCGGGACGCTGACCCTCACCGCCGGCTGCGGCGGCATGGGCGGGGCGCAGCCGCTCGCGGTCACCATGAACGGCGGGGCCGTGATCGTCGTCGACGTGGACCCGAGCCGGCTGGCGCGCCGGGTGCAGACCCGCTACCTCGACGTGGTCGCGGACTCGCTGGACGAGGCGGTGGCGCTGGCGGTGGCGGCCAAGCGGAAGCGGCGCGCCCTCTCGGTCGGCGTGGTCGGCAACGCCGCGACCGTCTTCCCCGAACTGCTGCGCCGGGGCGTCGAGATCGACATCGTCACCGACCAGACCAGCGCCCACGACCCGCTGTCGTACCTGCCGGAGGGGGTCGAGCTGGCCGACGCGGCGGCGTACGCGGCCGCCAAGCCGGCCGAGTTCACCGAGCGGGCCCGCGCCTCGATGGCGAAGCACGTGGCGGCGATGGTCGGCTTCCTCGACGCCGGCGCCGAGGTCTTCGACTACGGCAACTCGATCCGCGGCGAGGCGCAACTCGGCGGGTACGAGCGGGCCTTCGACTTCCCCGGCTTCGTACCGGCGTACATCCGGCCGCTCTTCTGCGCCGGCAAGGGGCCGTTCCGCTGGGCCGCGCTCTCCGGCGACCCGGCCGACATCGCCGCCACCGACCGGGCGGTGCTCGACCTCTTCGGCGAGAACGACGCGCTGGCCCGGTGGATCCGGCTCGCTGGCGAGCGGGTCGCCTTCCAGGGGCTGCCCGCCCGGATCTGCTGGCTCGGCTACGGCGAACGGGACGTCGCCGGGGTCCGCTTCAACGAGATGGTCGCCTCCGGCGAGCTCTCCGCCCCGGTCGTGATCGGCCGCGACCACCTGGACGCCGGCTCGGTCGCCTCCCCGTACCGGGAGACCGAGGCGATGGCCGACGGCTCCGACGCCATCGCCGACTGGCCGCTGCTCAACGCCCTGGTCAACACCGCCAGCGGCGCCTCCTGGGTCTCCATCCACCACGGCGGCGGGGTCGGCATCGGCCGCTCCATCCACGCCGGCCAGGTCTGCGTCGCCGACGGCACCGCGCTGGCCGGGCAGAAGATCGAACGGGTGCTCAGCAACGACCCGGCGATGGGCGTGCTCCGGCACGTCGACGCCGGCTACCCCGAGGCCCGTACCGTCGCCGAGGCCACCGGCCTGCGCGTCCCGACCGCCGAGCGATGAGGGAGGATCCGGTGTCGTCACAGCCCGCGTCGTCGCAGCCCGTGGCGGACGCGCCGCTGGTCGAGCGGTTCCGGGCCAGCTGGGACGAGATCGCCCCGATCGGCCGGGACCCGGGCAGCGGCGGCTACCTGCGGTACGCCTGGACCGAGCCGGAGCTGCGGCTGCGCGAGTGGTTCCGGCGGCAGGCCGCGCTGCGGGGGCTGCCGGTCGAGTCCGACGGCAACGGCAACCTCTTCGCCTGGTACGCCCCGGCGGGCGCGGACGGTCCCGCCGTGCTGCTCGGGTCGCACTTCGACTCGGTACCGCACGGCGGCGGCTACGACGGCCCGCTCGGAATCGTCAGCGCCCTGCTCGCCCTCGACGAGGTACGCGCCCGAGGGCTGGACCCGCGCCGCCCGGTCGGGGTGGCCGCCTTCGCCGAGGAGGAGGGCTCCCGCTTCGGCGTACCCTGCCTCGGTTCCCGCCTGCTCACCGGCGCGCTCGACGCCGAGCGGGCGGCGGCGCTGACCGACCGCGACGGCGTCACCCTGGCCGAGGCGATGGGCGGCCGGCCGGCGGGGGCCCGGCCCGAGCTGCTCGCCCGCGTCGGCGCCTTCGTCGAGCTGCACATCGAGCAGGGGCGCGCCCTGGTCGACCTGGGCGCGCCGGTCGGGGTGGCGAGCGGGATCTGGCCGCACGGCCGCTGGCGGCTGGACGTGACCGGCGAGGCCAACCACGCCGGTACGACCCGGATGGCCGACCGGCACGACCCGATGCTCACCTTCGCGTTCGCGGTGCTGGCGGCGAACAAGGAGGCGCGGCTGCGCGACGCGCACGCCACGGTCGGCCGGGTACTGGTCGAGCCGAACGCCACCAACGCCATCCCGGCCCTGGTACGCGGCTGGCTGGACGCCCGGGCGGCCGACGCCGCCACCCTCGACGGCCTGGTCGACGCGGTACGGCGGCGGGTCGACGAACGGGCGGCCCGGGACGGTACCGCGGTGGCCTGGACGGCGGAGTCGGTGACCCCGCCCGTGGCGTTCGACGGCGGGCTGGCCGGGGAGCTCGGGCGGCTCCTCGGCGGCGGGGTACCGGTGCTGCCGACCGCGGCCGGCCACGACGCCGGGGTGCTCTCGGCGCACGTACCGACGGCGATGCTCTTCGTCCGCAACCCGACCGGCGTCTCGCACTCGCCGGCCGAGGCGGCGACCGACGCGGACTGCGCGGCCGGCGTGGCGGCCCTCGCCGACGTGCTGGCGGAGCTGGCATGCCGCCCCTGACCGCCCTGACGGACGCGCGGCTGCACGCCGAACACGCCTGGCTGGGCCACGACTCAAACCGGCCCGACGACAACGCGCCCGGCGGCGACGGGCCCGGCGGCCTGGACCGGATCGCCGAGGACGTCCTGATCGAGGTCGTCGCCGGGCGGATCGCCGCCGTCACGGCCGGGGTACGCCCCGCGCCGGCCGACGCACTCCGGCTGACCGGACTCACCCTGCCCGGGCTCGCCAACGCCCACTCGCACGCCTTCCACCGGGCGCTGCGCGGGCGCACCCACCGGGGGCGCGGCACCTTCTGGAGCTGGCGGGACCGGATGTACGAGGTCGCCGCCCGGCTCGACCCGGAGAGCTACCTGGCGCTGGCCCGGGCCACGTACGCCGAGATGGCGCTGGCCGGCGTCACCTGCGTCGGGGAGTTCCACTACCTGCACCACGCGCCGGACGGCGGCCGGTACGCGGACCCGAACGAGATGGGGACCGCGCTGGTACGGGCCGCCGCCGAGGCCGGCATCCGGATCACGCTGCTCGACACGGCGTACCTGACCGCGTCGGTGGCGGGCGAACCGCTGACCGGGCCGCAGCGGCGCTTCGGCGACGGCGACGCGGCACGCTGGGCGGAGCGGGTCGCCGCGTTCCCCACCCCCGCCGACCACGCCCGCCTCGGCGCCGCCATCCACTCGGTCCGCGCCGTACCGGCCGAGCAGCTGCCCGAGGTGGCGCGCTGGGCCGAGGCCGCGGGCGCGCCGCTGCACGTGCACCTCTCCGAGCAGCGCGCCGAGAACGAGGCGTGCCTGGCGTACCACCGGCGGACGCCGACCGCGCTGCTCGCCGACGCGGGCGCGCTCGGTCCGCGTACCACCGCCGTGCACGCCACCCACCTGACCGCGGCCGACCGGCGCGCGCTCGGCGGGCACGGCGCCGGGGTCTGCCTCTGCCCCACCACCGAGCGGGACCTCGCCGACGGGATCGGGCCGGCGCGGGCCCTGGCCGACGCGGGCAGCCCGCTCAGCCTCGGTACCGACAGCCACGCGCTGATCGACCTCTTCGAGGAGGCCCGGGCGGTGGAGCTGGACGAGCGGCTGCGCACCGAGGAGCGCGGGCACTTCACCCCCGGCGAGCTGCTGCGCGCCGCCGGACCGGCCGGGCACGCGGCGCTGGGCTGGCCCGACGCCGGGCGGATCGCCCCGGGCGCCCGCGCCGACCTGGTCACCGTCCGGCTGGACCGGGTACGCACCGCCGGCGTGCCGCCGATCGGCGCGGTCTTCGCGGCCACGGCCGCCGACGTCGACCATGTGATGGTGGACGGCCGGACGGTCGTGCGCGACGGCCGGCACCTCACCCTGGACGTGCCGGCCGAGCTGGCCCGGGCCATCGCCGCCGTGGTGGGCCCATGAGCAGCGGGAGGACGGCCGGATGAGGCTCCTGGTGGAGAACATCGGCGAGCTGGTCACCAACGTGGCCGGCACCGGGAGCGGCGGGCCCCTCGGGCTGCGCCGGCACGCCGCCGTGCTGGTCGAGGAGGGCCGGATCGCCTGGATCGGCCCCTCCCGGTACGCCCCCGCCGCCGACCGCCGGCTCGACGCGGCCGGCGGGGCGGTGCTGCCCGGCTTCGTCGACAGCCACGCCCACCTGGTCTTCGCGGGCGACCGGGCCGCCGAGTTCGCCGCCCGGATGGCCGGCGAGCCCTACACCGGCGGCGGCATCCGCACCACGGTCGCCGCCACCCGCGCGGCCGGCGACGCGGAGCTGCGCGACAACGTCCGGCGCCTGCGCGACGAGGCGCTACGGCAGGGCACCACCACCATCGAGATCAAGAGCGGGTACGGCCTCAGCGTCGCCGACGAGGCCCGCTCGCTGCGGATCGCCGCCGAGTTCACCGCCGAGACCACCTTCCTCGGCGCGCACGTGGTCCCGCCCGAGTACGCCGACCGCCCGGACGACTACGTCGGCCTGGTCTGCGGGCCGATGTTGCGCGCCGCGACGCCGTACGCCCGCTGGATCGACGTCTTCTGCGAGGGGGGCGCCTTCGACGCCGACCACGCCCGCGCGATCCTCACCGTCGGCCAGGCCGCCGGGCTCGGCGTACGGCTGCACGCCAACCAGCTCGGTCCCGGTCCCGGGGTACGCCTCGCGGTGGAGCTCGGCGCGGCCAGCGCGGACCACTGCACCCACCTGTCGGAGGCCGACGTCGAGGCGCTCGCCGGCTCGGAGACGGTGGCGACGCTGCTGCCCGGGGCCGAGTTCTCGACCCGGTCGCCGTACCCGGACGCGCGCCGCCTGCTCGACGCGGGCGCCACGGTGGCGCTCGCCACGGACTGCAACCCCGGCTCGTCGTACACCTCGTCGATGCCGTTCTGCGTCGCGCTCGCCGTACGCGAGATGGGCATGACCCCCGCGGAGGCCGTCTGGGCGGCGACCGCCGGCGGCGCGCGGGCGCTGCGCCGCGACGACATCGGGGTGCTGCGCCCCGGCGCGCGGGCCGACCTGATCGTCCTCGACGCCCCGTCCCACCTGCACCTGGCCTACCGGCCGGGAGTACCACTGATCGCCCAGGTCCTGCACAACGGAGTACCGCAATGGCAGTAGTGACAGTCCAGCCCACCGGGGTTTCCCCCGCCGACGTCCTGGCGGTGGCCCGGTCCGGCGCCACCGTGGCGCTCGACCCCGCCACCGTGACGGCGATGTCGACCAGCCGCGAGATCGTGGACCGCATCGAGCGGGACGGACGGCCCGTGTACGGCGTCTCGACCGGCTTCGGCGCGCTGGCCAACACCTCGATCGCCCCGCAGCGCCGGGCCGAGCTGCAACACGCGCTGATCCGCTCGCACGCCGCCGGGGTCGGGGCGCCGATGCCGCGCGAGGTGGTCCGGGCGATGATGCTGCTGCGGATCCGGTCCCTGGCGCTCGGGCACTCCGGGGTACGCCCGCTGGTCGCGCAGGCCCTCGTCGACCTGCTCAACCACGACGTCACCCCATGGGTACCGGAGCACGGCTCGCTCGGCGCCTCCGGCGACCTGGCCCCGCTGGCGCACTGCGCGCTGGTCCTGCTCGGCGAGGGCTGGACCGTCGGGCCGGACGGCACCCGGCAGGAGGCGGCGGCGGCGCTGCGGGCGGCCGGGCTCGCCCCGATCGAGCTGGCCGCCAAGGAAGGGCTCGCGCTGATCAACGGTACCGACGGCATGCTCGGCATGCTGCTGCTCGCCAGCTCCGACGCCGCGCACCTGTTCACGATGGCCGACGTCACGGCGGCGCTGGCGATCGAGGCGATGCTCGGTACCGACCGTCCGTTCCAGCCCGAGCTGCACGCCATCCGGCCGCACCCCGGGCAGGCCGTCTCGGCCGCCAACATCCACCGGCTGCTCCAGCACTCGGCGATCATGGACTCGCACCGGAACGACCTGGCGCACGCGGTCCAGGACGCGTACTCGATGCGCTGCGCGCCGCAGGTCGCCGGCGCCGCCCGGGACACCCTCGGCTTCGTCGAGGGCGTCGCCGCGCGGGAGCTGCGCTCGGTCGTGGACAACCCGGTGGTGCTCCCGGATGGGCGGGTCGAGTCGACCGGCAACTTCCACGGGGCGCCGCTCGGCTTCGCCGCCGACTTCCTCGCCATCGCCGCCGCCGAGGTCGGGGCGATCGCCGAGCGGCGGGTGGACCGGCTGCTCGACGTCACCCGCTCCCGCGAACTGCCGGCGTTCCTGACCCCGGACCCGGGCGTCAACTCCGGGCTGATGATCGCCCAGTACACGGCGGCCGGGATCGTCGCGGAGAACCGCCGGCTCGCCGCGCCCGCCTCGGTCGACTCGCTGCCGACCAGCGGGATGCAGGAGGACCACGTCTCGATGGGCTGGGCGGCGACCAAGAAGCTGCGTACCGTCCTCGACAACCTGACCAGCCTGCTCGCGGTGGAGCTGCTCGCGGCGGTACGGGGGCTCCAGCTGCGGGCCCCGCTGACCGCCTCCCCGGCCGGGCGCGCCGCGGTCGCCGCCGTACGGGAGTTCGCCGGCGACCCGGGGCCGGACATCTTCCTCGCCCCGGCGATGGAGTCCGCCCGCGCCGCGATCTCCGGGCGGAAGCTGCGGAGCGCGATCGAGGCGGAGGTCGGCCCGCTGGGTTGAGCCGGGACCGGGCCCGCCGGCGGATCACAGGCCGCCCTGGTCGAGCAGGGCGTCGATGCGGTCGTCGATGGCGTGGCTGGTGTCCTGTGCGGTGGCGAGGGTACGCATGGCGGTGTTGAACTGGTCGGCCTGGTCGGCGTCGAGCGCCTTCTGGCAGTTCTGGCTCCCCTGCCAGGCGAGCACGACGAACTTCTCCCACAGTTTCTGGGCCTCGGCGTCCGGGACCCGGAAGTAGCGGACGGCGGCGCGGGCGAAGTCGCTGATCTCGACGCAGAGCGGGCGGACGTCGTCCATCTGGTCGAGGGTTCGGCCCGCCCGCACCGCCGTGGTGACGGCGGCGAACAGGTCGCGGCGGCCGTGGTAGAAGCGGTCCATCAGTTCGTCGCCGCCGAGGTCGCGCCACGCGTCGACCTGCATCGCCAGCGACCGGGCCGACACCGGCGCGTCGACGACCTTGTACCCGCTCTGCTGGCCGAAGCGTTGGGCCTCTCGGGCCTCGGGCAGGCGAGCCGCGTAGGGCGCCCGCTGCACGGCGTGCACGCCGGCCACCGCGAGCCCGGTCGCCACGAGGGCGAGCGCGCAGGTACGCGCCAACGCCATCGACCGGGGACGGCCGGGGCGCGGCGTGGCGCGCGAGCGGGGCAGCGCCACCACGCCCGCCACGAGCACGGCGAGTGGGAGCGCCGGCAGCAGGGTGAGGGTGAGCAGCCGCTGTGTCACGGCGAGGTTCCAGTCGCACGGTCCCTCCCCGAGGGTCAGCGCGGGCACGCAGCCGTCGGAGGCGCGGAGCACGACCACGGCGGCGAAGGCGAACAGCGTCGCGGTGCCCCCGGCGATCAGGGCGGCGGGGAGCCGGTACGCGGGCACGGCCAGCCGGGCGGCGACGGCGGCCACGGCCGCCGCGACGAGTAATACCAGGATGTTTCCGGCCAGGAACGTCACCATGGCGGCGGTGGCCGAGGGTCCGGTCCGTGCGTCGGCGTGCAGCCAGGCCGAGAGCGCGACCGCGGCCAGGCCCCCCGCGGCCCCGCCGACCAGGGCGGGGACGAGCACCCGACGCAGACCCGGCAGGGGCTGCCACGGCGGAACCGGGTCGCTGTCGCCTACGGCACGGCGCATCCAGCGGGGTGCCTCGGTGCCGGCGCGCGGTAGCCACGCCAGCAGCGGGGTCACCCACAGGCCGACGATCGCCAGCACGGCCAGCGGCGGGTTGGCCATGACGGACCCCATGACCATGGTCAGCACGTACGCGTGGTCGAGCGCCGAGGCCGGTGGATGGTCCAGTTCCCGGCCGACGAAGTAGGTCAGCTGGTAGTCCCGGAGCCCGGCGACGTCGAACGACCATCCGGCGGCGAAGCCGACCCCCATGCTCTGCCACCAGAGGAACCAGAGCGACAGCGCCAGGGCGGCGGTGGAGACGTTCAGCAGGGCCACCCCGCGCAGTGACCGGCCCCGCCAGGCGGCCACCCAGAGCCGCGCGCACTGCGACAGCCACCAGGTGAACGCGGTGGCGGCCACGACGACGAGCACGAGCGTCCAGGGCCGCGCGGGCAGCCACTCGTTGACCGTGCCCTGGCCCGCGGCCGCGCCGCCGGCCGCCAGTCCGAGCCCGAGCCAGAGTCCCGCCCGTACGCTGGACGGGGCCGGTTGACCGGTGAGCACCGCGTACACCACGGCGCGCCACAGCGCGGTGCCGACCACGCCCGCGACCAGCGCGGCGGCCAGCAGCGCCACCGCGTGCTGCATCCAGGTGGTCACCAGGTAGTACTGGGTGATCGCGTAGGCGATGTGCGTGTGCATGACGGCCGCGGCCACGCCGGTCAGCGCCAGCGGGAGCGCGCGGACGCCGAAGAGCACGGCGGGGTCGGCCAGCGCGGCCCGCCGGACGTCCCAGCGCGGGTGCGGGTGCCACAGTTGCGCGAACGCGCGCACGGCCCGCCGTGCCCGCCCGTCGACCGGGTCCACCACCGGCGTGGACCAGCCCCGGGGGTCGGCGCCCCAGCGTACGGCGGCCAGGTCGGCGTAGACCTCGCGGCTGTGCAGCACGTCGTTGCGGGCGAGGTAGACCAGCACGGCGAGCAGACAGGTGATCAGCAGGCTGCGGGTGACGATGGGAGCCTCGGCGGACCAGAGCGTCGACCCCGACGTGGTGTGGAACCTCCACGCGCACCACGCCAGGAACGGCGGGAGGGCCACGGCCACGTACACCCGCCACATCGCGACGGTGAGGTAGGTGATCGTCACGTCCCGGTTGGCGATGTGGGCGAGTTCGTGCAGCAGCACCGCCCGGAACCGCGGCGGGTCGGTGGTCCGGGTGACGAGCAGGCCGCCGTCCAGGCGCATCGTCGCCCGGCCGGTCCGGCCGAAGACGACCGCCCCGTCGGTGACCATCGCGGTCGGGTCGACCACCACGCGCGGCGGCCGGGCGAGACCGGCGGTGGTGGACAACTCGGCCACCGCGCGCCCCATCTCGCCGTCCCGGTCGACGGTCGTCAGCGGCACCACCCGGCCGCGGCGCGCCTTCCACCGGGGCAGTACCCAGAACAGCACGGCGACGCAGGCCACCAGCAACGCCCAGTAGCCGACCAGCCACCATCCCGGCGGTGGAGCCGAGTAACGGTCGCTGCACGAACGGTACGCTTCCCACTGCACGATGCGCTTGGCCATCACGTTGACCGCCGGATCCCGCTCCGGATCCACCCCGGCGGCGAGACCGCAGCTGAAACCGTCGTAGGCGAACACGGCGAGGCCGATGTAGAGCACCATCAGGGTGCTGCTCGCGACCAGCAGCGTGACCAGTAGGACGAACCGCACGCTCGTACCCGCACCGAGCGCCCGCTCGTCGACCCGCGACGTACCCGCCACGGCTACTCCGCCGGGTTCGACGCGCCGCGGTCCGCCGCGAACCCCGGTGCCAACCTGCGCAGGACCGCGTCCGCGAGCGGGGCCGCGGTTTCCGCGTCCAGGCCCCTCCGGAGAAAGAGATCGAGCACGTCCCGACGCAGCTCGGCGCGCTCGTCCTCGGTCAGCTCCGGGATCGTCGCGGGCGGGCGCCGGCCGCGCCGGAGCCTACCCAGCACTCCCCTGACCCCACTGGTCGTACGGTCGACCGCCGCGTCCGCGAATCGCTGCGCCACCTGGTCGAGCACCAACCACAGCACCGGCGTGACCAGCCCGATGATCTCACCCCAACCGAACCCGAGCGGCTCGCGCCGTGCTCCGGCACGGCTCAGCCGGCGTACCACGGTCTCGTGGTCGTAGCCCGCCAGTCCGTCGACCAACGGCAGTTCCTGCGGCGCCACCTCCGCCACCACGTCCCGCACGACATCCCGCACCGCAACGTCCCGCACCGCAACCAAGGTAACCCTCCGTCCGCACCCGTGGCCTTTCAGTAAAGGCCACCCTGGCAACGCGGCACGGCGGTCGGTACACCGGCCGGGCGGGTTGACCCGGCCGGGTGGTGCGGGCGAGATCACCGGCGCGGCGGGTATTGCCTGATCAGCGCCGCGCGCACACTGGGTGGCATGGATCTGCCACCTCCGGCGGCGACGGACGGCGCGTCCGTCGCCCCGGGCCAGCTCGCCGCGGGACGCCTCCGGGCGGCGTGGCTCGCCTACGCCGGGATCGCCGCCTACGCGCTGCTCGCCGCGTTGGCCCGCCCGCTGACCCTGCCGTCGGTCTTCACCGTGCTCGCACCGGGGATCGCCCTGCTCTGGTGGGGTGCCCGGCGGGTACCGCTCCGCGTGGTCGACGCCGGACGCGCCACCGCTGTCACCTGGCTCGGGCTCGGCCTGCTCTTCTGCGCCTGGGAGGTGGTCGCGCTCTGCACCGGCAACGATCCGGCGCACCCGACCTTCAGCATCCTGGCCGACCCGGCCCTGGACACCTATCCGGGCCGGGTCGCCGGCTACCTGCTGTGGCTGAGCACCGGCGCCTGGCTGGTGAGCCGGTGACCGCACGGACCATCATGATCGTCGGCTTCGCCGCGATCATCGCGCTCATGGTCGCCGTGGACCTGGCCGGACGCCGGCCCGACCGGAGGGTCGGCCCGCTCGGTACCGCCCTGGTGGCGGCGATGCGCGGCGGCGCCGGCCGAGTACTCGTCCTCGGCGTCTGGCTCTGGCTCGGGTGGCACTTCCTGGCCCGGTAGGCCAGGTAGACCTACAGCCTGGCCCGGTAGGCCAGGTAGACCTACACCCCGTCATAGTGGGGGAATCGGCTCTTCCCACTCGCCTTCGGTGTAGTGCGTTCCCCTTACGAAGTCGTCATCTCCCAGCAAGATGACCCGGTAGGCGCCCGATGCCGCGAGCGCATCGTAAATCCGGTTTGCCAGCTCCAACTCTCCCGATAGGTCGTACAAGCTCAACCCGATCCTGTACGGGTGGGTTGAGAACGGCTCGAAGTCGGATGGCTCGTAATAGATCTCAAAGCGCCCGGAGGTGCTGACACCAAGAGCCCGTCGCTCACCCTCGAGAATTCTCTGCCAGGACTGCCCCGCGGCATTCGAAACCACCTCGGCGAAACGTTCGAACGGTTGCTCCTGATCCAGAAATCCCACCATCAGGTCGTATTCCCGCACGAACGCCACCGGTGACCTCTCCCTCCCACCAACGAGGCCGCGTGACTGTTCAGATGGTCGTGTCAGCCGCGGGTGGCAGGGACGTCCCCCGGGCGCCGCGGGCCCAGCCGCCGGCGCGGCGGCTCCGGCGCCGGCTTGGCCAACCTGCCAACACGCACCAGGCGGTCACCGTCGTTCGCCGGACGCGACGATTGCCGTGGGTGGCCCGGGTGAAAGTAGGTCGCTCTTCTCGCTCCACATCAAATTCGGTGTGGCCACATCAAATTTGATGTGGAGCGAAAGGAGCAACTTACTTCTTGACCGACTACAGGCCGTGGTCCCTGCGCGTGATCAGTCGCGGTGCCGCAGGCTTCCCGGCAGGCCGTACCAGCGCTCGCTGGCCACCCTGCGGCCCGGCGGCCCGCCCTACGGCAGCACCTTGTCGATCACCTTGGCCAGGGCACGCAGCGCCTTGCCCCGGTGGCTGATCGCGTCCTTCTCCTGCGGCGACAGCTCCGCGTTGGTCCGGATCTGCCCGTCACCCAGGAAGATCGGGTCGTAGCCGAAGCCGCCCTCGCCGCGCGGGGCGCGCAGCAGGCGCCCGGTCTGCCGGCCGTCGACCAGGTGCTCCTTGCCGCCGGGCAGCACCAGCGCCACCGCGCAGACGAACGCGGCGCCCCGGTGCTCGTCCGGTACGTCGCCGATCTGGGCCAGTACCAGGTCGAGGTTGGCCCGGTCGTCGCCGTGCCGGCCGGACCAGCGGGCGCTGAACACCCCCGGCATGCCGTTGAGCGCGTCAACGGCCAGCCCGGAGTCGTCGGCGACCGTGGGCAGGTTGGTACGCCGGCACCCCTCCCGCGCCTTGATCAGCGCGTTCTCGCCGAAGGTCAGTCCCGTCTCGGGCAGCTCGGGGTACTCCGGTACGTCGTCGAGCCCGACCAGCTCGATCCGGTTCGCCCCCAGCGCGCCGTCCAGGATGCGCTGGAGCTCGGCCAGCTTCTTCTTGTTGCGGGTCGCCAACAGCACCCGGGTCATGCCTGCTCCTCAGGTGTGGTCACGGGTCCTCCCGGCGGGGTCACGGCCGCTCCCGGCGCGGTCACGACGCGAGCGCCTTGCGCTGGGCCTCGGAGAGTTCGGCGCAGCCGATCACACCGAGGTCGAGCAGCGTGTCGAGCTGGTCCCGGGCGAAGACGCCCGCCTCGCCGGTGCCCTGCACCTCGACGAAGTCGCCGGTACCGGTACAGACGATGTTCATGTCCACCTCGGCCGTCACGTCCTCGGCGTAGTTGAGGTCGAGCCGGGGCTCCCCCTCGATGATGCCGACGCTGACCGCCGCGACCGAGCGGTGCATCACCTTCTCCGGCTTGCCGGCCAGCGCCTTGCGCCCGGCCAGCCAGGTCACCGCGTCGTGCAGCGCCACGTACGCCCCGGTGATCGCGGCGGTACGGGTCCCGCCGTCGGCCTGGAGCACGTCGCAGTCCAGCACGATCGAGTTCTCGCCGAGCGCCTTCAGGTCGATGCAGGCACGCAGGCTGCGCCCGATCAGGCGGGAGATCTCGTGGGTACGGCCGCCGAGGCGGCCCTTCACGCTCTCCCGATCGGAGCGGGTGGTGGTGGCCCGGGGCAGCATCGAGTACTCGGCGGTGACCCAGCCCAGACCGGAGCCCTTGCGCCAGCGGGGCACGCCCTCGGTGACGCTCGCGGTACAGAGCACCCGGGTGTCGCCGAACTCGACGAGGACCGAGCCCTCCGGATGCATGCTCCAGCTCCGGCTCAGCGTCACCGGTCGCAGTTGGTCGGGCCGCCGCCCATCAGGTCGAGCCATGCCCGCCACCCTATGTCCACGGCGCGGCGGCGTGTCGACGCCCCTCGGCAAAACCGATCAACGACCGGCGACGCGCTCCAGTGCGGCCGGACCCGCGGCGACGTCGGCGGGGCTCGGCGCGGCGCCGTGCGCGCGCAGGAACCCGTCGACCGCGGCCGGCCAGCCGAACTCCTCGGCCCGGGCGCGGGCCGCCGCGCGGCGCCCCTCCTCGGGCCGCGCCAGCACCTCCTGGACCGCCTCGGCGAACGCCTCGCCCGTGCCGGCGGCGGCGGCCCCGGCCGCGCCCACCACCTCGGGCAGTGCGCTCGCGGCGTTGACCACCACCGGGGTACCGCAGGCCAGCGCCTCCAGCCCGGCGAGGCCGAAGGTCTCCACCGGCCCGGGCGCGATCACCACGTCGGCGCTGGCGAGGATCTCCGCCACCGCCTCCCGGCCGGAGAGGAAGCCGGCGAAGTGCACCGGCAGCCGGGCGGCGCGGTACGCCAGCGCGGGGCGGCGCGGGCCGTCCCCGACCACCACCAGGACCGCCGGTACGCCGGCCGCGCGCAGCGCCGCGAGCGCGTCCACCGCCAGCTCGGGCCGCTTCTCGGGCGAGAGCCGGCTGCAGTGCACGAGCAGCACCTCGTCGTCGCGGGCGTAGCGGGCCCGCACCTCCGGCTTGCGCCGGGACGGGTCGAAGGTGACCAGGTCGACGCCGAGCGGCACCTGGTGCAGGTTCGGGGTGCCGAGCCGGCGGAACTCGGCCGCGGCCCAGTCGGTGGTGCAGACGACCCGGTCGTACACCTCGGCGGTACGGGCGTTGAGCCGGTCCGCGAGCCGGTCGCCGAGGCCGCCCGGGGCGCCCCAGACCCGCAGCAGACCGGCGAGGCTCTCGTGCGAGACCATGACCGACGGTACGCCGTTCGCCCGCGCCCACCGGCCGGTCCAGCGCAGCGTCGAGCGGTCGTTGACCTCCAGCCGGTCCGGGGCGAGTTCGTCGAGCAGGCGGGTGAGCCGGCGCCGGCCGGTGAGCACCCGGTACCCGCCGGTCTTCGGCACCACCGGTCCCGGGAGGGTGATCACCCGGTCGGAGCCCTCCATCCGGTCGCCGGCCTCGGCGCCCGGCACCACCAGCACCGGCTCGTGTCCGGCCGCGTGGTAGCCCTCCCCGAGGTTGCGTAGCGCCGTCCGCAGGCCGCCGGAGCGGGGCGTGACGAAGTTGGCCAGCCGGACGATGCGCAACCCGCTACCCCCAGGATCCCGATGGTCAGGCGACGACCGCCTCTGGTCGCGGCGCGGCGGTCCCGGCGCGGACCGCGAGCACCGATCTTGTCCGAAGCCCGCGTCCCCGTCAAAGCGACTGCTCACGTCGATGTCCGTACCGCGAGCGTGCGGGGCGGGTGCGGGGACGGGTACGCGCCGGTGCGCCGGGATGGCGTCCGCTCACGCGGCGAGCCGTACCGGCGCGGGCGTCGCCACGCCCTCGGTCAGCACCGACCGGTAGTGGCCGATCAACTCGTCGCCGACGGCGGTCCAGCTCCGCGCGGCGATGCCCGCCCGCGCCGCCGCGCCGTACGACCGGCGCAGCTGCGTGTCGGCGGCGAGGGCGGCGACCGCCTCGGCGAGGGCGGGACCGTCCTCCGGCGGCACCAGCGTGCCGGTCACGCCGGGCCGGACCAGGTCGACGGGGCCGCCGGCGGCCGGGGCCACCACGGGCAGGCCGCTGGCGAGCGCCTCCTGCACGGCCTGGCCGAACGTCTCGAACGGGCCGGTGTGCGCGAAGATGTCGAGGCTCGCGTAGATCCGGGCGAGCTGGTCGCCGTGCCGGGCGCCGAGGAAGAGCGCGTCGGGCAGGGCCTTCTCCAGGTCCCGCCGGGCCGGGCCGTCGCCGATCACCACGACCCGTACGCCGGGAATGCGGCACGTCTCGGCGAGCAGGTCGACGCGCTTCTCGGCGGCGAGCCGGCCGACGTAGCCGACCAGCACCTCCCCGGCCGGGGCGAGCGCCCGGCGGACCAACTCGTGCCGCTTGGCGGGGTCGAAGCGGACGGCGTCCACGCCCCGCCCCCAGCGCCGTACCCGCTGCACACCGTGCGCGACCAGGTCGGACGCGGCGGAGCTGGACGGGGCCAGGGTGCGGCCGGCGGAGTTGTGGATGTTGCGGATCCAGCGCCAGGCGGCCGCCTCTCCCCAGCCGAGCCGGTAGGCGCGGGCGTACGAGGCGACGTCGGTCTGGTAGACCGCCACGGTGGGGAGCCGGAGCTGTTCGGCGAGGGCGACCGCCCGGGCCCCGAGCACGAACGGGCTGGCCAGGTGCACCACGTCGGGCGCGTGCGAGATCAGCGCCTCGGCGAGCCGGGGCGTCGGCAGGCCGAGCCGAAAACTGCGGTAGCGCGGTACGGCCACGCTCGGCACCCGGACCACCTCGTACGGGTGGGCCCCGGCGATGCGGCGGGTGGCCAGGCTCGGCGCCGGTGCGATGACCACCGGGGTGTGACCCCGCTGGACCAGGTGTTCGGCGACCCGCACGACGGAGTGCGCCACGCCGTTGACGTCCGGTGGAAAGGACTCCGTGACGATCGCGATACGCATGGGCTCACCGTGCGGGTGGCTGCGGTGCATCGAGCGACGCGCGGTTGACCGTGGGGCGAACACTGCGGCACAAGATGTTGTTGCCCGCCGCCGCGCCCCGGCGTAGCGCCGGGTCCGCCGCGCGCCGCGGGCCGCGGGTCAGACGGTGTACCGGGATCCGGGGCGGACCACCTCGACCGGGCCGGCGAAGGCGCCGGAGGCGGCCTCGAAGGTGTCGGCCTCGTTGCCCCAGGCCGCGACCAGGTGGGTGAGCAGGAGCCGTCCCACCTCGGCCTTGGTGGCGATCTCGCCCGCCTCCCGGCCGGTCAGGTGCAGGTCCGGCGGGTTGTCCACCCCGTCGAGGTACGCCGCCTCGCAGAGGAACAGGTCGGCGCCGTGCGCCAGCCGCAGCAGCGCCTCGCAGGGCGCGGTGTCGGAGGAGTAGCAGAGCACCCGGCCGTTCCACTCCAGGCGTACCCCGTAGGTCTCCACGGGGTGGTTGACCCGGTCGACGGTGACCGTGAACGGGCCGAGGGGAAAGCTGCCCGGCTGGAGCCCGTAGAAGGTGTAGACGTCCTCGACCGAGGCCTCGTCCTGGCTGTAGGCGCGCGCGATCCGCTCCGGCGCCCCGACCGGCGCGTACACCGGCAGCGGCGGGTACGGCCCGTCCGGCGCGTACCGGCGCACCACCACGTACGTGACGGCGTCGAGCATGTGGTCGCAGTGCAGGTGGGTGAGGAGCATCGCGTCGACGGAGTTCAGGGTCGCGTAGCGCTGCAACGCCGAGATGGCACCGGAACCGAAGTCGATCAGGAGCCGAAATCCGTCCGCTTCCACCAGGTATGCCGAGCAGGCCGACTCAGGACCGGGGAAGCTCCCCGCACATCCAAGAACGGTCAATCGCATCCGGCTGTCCCGTACTCATTCATGGTCGAGGACAGCGCGCGAACCGCTGGGTCGGAGACCTCCCGGACCACCGGGTCGGAGATCATTGCCGGCGCGTCTGCCACGGTGCGCAGCCTACGCCGCGTCGTGCGAAGGCACGGAAGATCTAGACGGAGTTGTCGCTAACGTGACAGCCGTACTGCCCCGGATCCGCCGTGCTGCGGACGATGCCGTCGAATCCGGCGTTACGCAGCCCATATCCGCCCGTTGCGCAGCGTAGACCTCAGCCGGTTCTCCAGGCAAGCCACTTCCGTACGACCCGGCCCGCACCTGCGCACACCCTAGGCCCAGAGCTGGCCTTCGAGCGCGTCCTCGGCGTCGGCGAGGGTGCCGCCGTACGCTCCGGTCGAGAGGTACTTCCAGCCGCCGTCGGCGACCACGAACGCGACGTCGGCGCGGCGGCCGTCCCGTACCGCCTGGTGCGCGACGGCCAGGGCGGCGTGCAGGATCGCCCCGGTCGAGAAGCCCGCGAAGATCCCCTCCACCTCGACGAGCTGCCGGGTACGCAGCACCGCATCCCGGGTACCGACGGAGAAGCGCCGGGTCAGCACGGTCGCGTCGTACAGCTCGGGCACGTAGCCCTCGTCGATGTTGCGCAGCCCGTAGACCAGCTCGCCGTAGCGCGGCTCGGCGGCGATGATCTCGATGCCCTCGACCTTCTCGCGCAGGTACCGCCCGGTGCCCATCAGGGTGCCGGTGGTGCCGAGCCCGGCCACGAAGTGGGTGATCGTGGGCAGGTCGTGCAGCAGCTCCGGTCCGGTCGTCTCGTAGTGCGCCCGGGCGTTGTCCGGATTGCCGTACTGGAAGAGCGTCACCCAGTCGGGGTGCTCCGCGGCGATCTGCTTGGCGGTCGCCACGGCCTGGTTCGAGCCGCCGGCGGCGGGCGAGAAGATGATCTCGGCGCCGTACATCCGAAGCAGCTGCACCCGCTCGGTGGAGACGTTCTCCGGCATGACGCAGACCAGCCGGTAGCCGCGCAGCTTCGCCACCATGGCCAGGGAGATTCCGGTGTTGCCGCTGGTCGGTTCGAGGATGGTGTCCCCCGGGCGGAGCCGTCCGGCCCGTTCGGCCTCGCGGACCATGAACATGGCCGGGCGGTCCTTGATGCTGCCCGTCGGGTTGCGATCCTCCAGCTTCGCCCAGAGCCGCACCGGCGGCGCCCCCTCGGGCACCGCCGGCGACAGCCGGGGCAGACCGACCAGCGGCGTCCCGCCGCAGGCGTCGAGCAGGCTCTCGTACCGCGCCACGGCGGGCTCCCCTCAGCGGACGGCGACGGTGGCGGCGTGCGAGCTGATCGCGGCCGCCGCGGCGAAGCCGAACGCGCCGCCGGCCACGGCCGGCAGGATCGTGACGGTGTCGCCGTCGGAGACCTTGGCGTTCAGCGAACCGAGGAAGCGCACGTCCTCGTCGTTGACGTAGACATTGACGAACCGGTGCAGGCCGCCCTCGTCGGTGACCAGGCGACCGCGCAGGCCGGAGTACTTGCCGTCCAGGTCGGAGAGCAGATCGCTGAGCGTGTCGCCAGCGCCCTCGACGACCTTGGCGCCGCCGGTGTAGTTGCGCAGGATGGTGGGGATACGAACCTCGATGGCCATGATGCCTTACTCCTGTGGATACGACGGTGAACGAGGAAGGGAACTACGGGTGGGACCGGGCGCGACGCTGAGCCGGAGCGGAGTCAGCGGCCGGAACACTCGTAGTCGACCGTCGTCGGGCTCTGCCCGAACATGTAGGACTGGACGGCGTGCTGGTCCACGCCGGCATCGACGATCCGGACCTCTTCCTCGGTCACCGCACCGTCCACGATGCGGTACGAGCGGATCTCGGCGGTCTCGGGATCGCGGGTCGAGACGAGCAGGTAGTGCGCGCCGGGCTCGCCGGCGAACGAGATGTCGGTGCGCGACGGGTACGCCTCGGTGGCGGTGTGCGAGTGGTAGATGACCACCGGTTCCTCGTCCCGGTCGTCCATCTCCCGCCACACCCGGAGCTGCTCCATCGAGTCGAACTCGTAGAAGGTCATCGACCGGGCGGCGTTGTCCATCGGGATGAGCCGGACCGGGGTGTCGCTGCCGGCCGGTCCCGCGACCACACCGCACGCCTCGTCGGGGTGGTCGCGGCGCGCGTGCGCGACGATCGCGTCGATGATCGACCGGTCGATGCTCAGCACGGCGCCCATGTTACCGACCTGAGCCCGCAATCGCCCCCTCCGGGGCGAGCATCACGTCCGGACCGGCCTGCCGCAGCAGCGCCGCCGCGAACGGGCTCGGCGGGCGACCGGCGGGCAGCGCCACCGACACGGCCCAGTTGTACGCGCAGCCGCGGGTCAGCGGTACGGCGCGCAGCTGGTCGGGCCGCTTCCGCGCGATCGGCCCCGGCACCAGCGCCACGCCCAGCCCGGCGCCCACGAAGTCCAGCAGGCTGTGCACGTCGTTGACCTCCACCACCACCCGGCGCTGGTGCCCGACCGCCGCGAGGGCGTCCTCGGTCACCTCCCGGGCCCCGAAGCCCCGGTGGAAGTCGACGAAGACCTCGTCGCGCAGCTCGGTCCAGCCCACCGCGCCGGCCTCGGCGAGCCAGTGGTCCGGCCGGCAGAGCAGCATCATCGGTTCGACGTACTGCGGGATCAGGTCGAGCTGCTCGGACGCCGCGCCGGTCAGGGCGACGAACGCCAGGTCGAGGCGGCCGGCGCGCAGCTCGGCGGCGATCTCGGTGGAACCGCCCTGCCGGAGCGCGATCTCGACGCCGGGGTGCGCCAGCCGGAAGTCGGCCAGCAGCCGGGGCAGGTTCAGCCGGCCGAGGCACTGCTCGGCCCCGATCGCCAGGGTGCCCCGCAGCAGCCCCTGTACGGCGGCGACGGCCTGCCGGGCGGCGCTGGCGCTGGCCAGCGTGCGGCGGGCCTCGGCCAGCAGCACCCGCCCGGCCTCGGTCAGCTCGACCCGCCGCGTGCTGCGTACGAAGAGCGGCCCGCCCAGCTCCCGCTCCAGTGCCCGGATGGAGGCGGAGAGGCCGGACTGCGCCAGCCGCAGCCGCTCCGCCGCGCGGGTGAAGTGTCGCTCCTCGGCTACCGCGACGAAGTATTCTAAATGTCGCAATTCCACGACTCAGCAGTCTACGTGCTTAATTCGAGCAGCTTCTCCTGTTGGACGCCCGCTCCTGAAGTGGGCAGGCTGGCGTCGAAGGAGGTTTTCATGAAGAGCCGCAAGATTGGCACTGTCGGGGTGGGCGAGGTCGGGCTCGGCGGCATGCCGATGTCCATCGAGGGCCGCCCCGACGACGAGAACCGGTCCATCCGCACCATCCACGCGGCGCTCGACGCCGGCGTCACCTTGATCGACACCGCGGACGCGTACCACATCCACGCGGACGAGGTCGGCCACAACGAGTCGCTGATCGCGAAGGCCCTGCAGAGCTACGGCGGGGACACCTCCGGCGTGCTGGTCGCCACGAAGGGCGGGCACCTGCGCCCCGGCGACGGCAGCTGGACCGTCGACGGGTCGCCGGAGCACATCAAGGCCGCCTGCGACGCGTCGATCAAGCGTCTCGGCGTCGACGCGATCGGGCTGTACCAGTTCCACCGGCCCGACCCGAAGGTGCCGTACGACGAGTCGATCGGCGCGATCCGCGACCTCCTGGACGCTGGCAAGATCCGTATGGCCGGCATCTCGAACGCCAACCCGGCCCAGATCCGGCAGGCCAACGAGATCCTGGGCGGGCGCCTGGTCTCGGTGCAGAACCAGTTCTCGCCGGCGTTCCGCAGCTCAGAGCCGGAGCTGGAGCTCTGCGACGAGCTGGGCATCGCGTTCCTGCCCTGGTCGCCGCTGGGCGGGATCAGCAATGCCGCCGAGCTGGGTACCCGGTTCGTCGCCTTCGCCCGGGTCGCCGAGGAACTGGGGGTGAGCCCGCAGCGGGTCACCCTGGCCTGGATGCTGGCGAAGTCCCCGGTCGTCATCCCGATCCCGGGCGCGAGCCGACCCGAGTCGATCAAGGATTCGGCCCAGGCGGGTGACCTCACCCTCACCCCCGAGCAGTTCGCCGCGCTCGACGCCTAGCCGGCAGGTCGTACCCGCCGGACGGCATCCGGTGGTCGTTGCGCGACCGACGGTCGGTGGGGCCCGCCGTGCCACGCGAAGACATCAAGCCTGACGGGCTTCGCGGGGTACGGCGGGCCCCACCCCCACCGCAACCACGGCCCAGGGCCCCCACCGCAACCACGGCCCAGGGCCCCACCGCAACCACGGCCACGCGAGGCGTCAGTCGACCAGCGCGTTGAGCAGCGACTCCTGCAGGTACCCGAGGTAGGCGTAGACGGAGAGCTGGAACACCCGACTGGAGTCCGGATCGGCGCGCATCGCCTCGTCCAACTCCTCCCCGAGGTCGGTGTCGTCGCGCACCTCCAGGCGTACCCCCATCGCCAGCCGGGCGTCGTTGAGCGCCCGCAGCCACGCCTCGGCGGCCTCGGCGTCCAGGCGGATCTCCCCGCCCGGAGTGTCGGGGAGCGCGGCCAGGATCGCACCCGCCTGATCGATCTTGGCGGTCTTCAGGTCACCTTCGGTGTAGCGGCGGTACTCGGCGGAATCGGCCGGGTTCTCGGGGTAGACGTCGGGGAAGAGGCGCCCCACCACCGGGTCGGTGTGGTCGAACCCCTCGGTGAGCAGCCCCACCACCTCCGAGGCGACCTTGCGCAGCACCCGGACCTCGTCGGCGGCGAGCGTCGCCACGCAGTGCTCGCCCGAACGGCGGAACATCGTCATGCCCGGTCCACCGTCGCCCACAAGCCGTAGCCGTGCAGCTGCGAGGCGTCGTGCTCCATCCGTTCCCGGGCGCCGCTGGAGACCACCGCGCGGCCCTTGTGGTGCACGTCGAGCATCAACTTCTCGGCCTTCTCTCGGCTGTATCCGAAGCACTTCTGGAAGACCCATGTGACGTAGGACATCAGGTTCACGGGGTCGTCCCAGACGATGGTCACCCACAGCCGGTCCGAGGCCGGGATCTCTTCGGTCTCCGGTGCCTCGACCGGAGCAACCTGGGGAGCGGTCACGTCCCCATCGTGCCACCGGGAGCCGGAATCTGATGAACCGGAACACACTGGATGTCCGTAACCAGGCCGTCGAATCGCCGATCCCGTCGGAGCCGCTCGCTAGGCGAGCAGGATGCCATGGTCGATCGCGTCGGTGACGACCGCGCTCAGCGAGAGCTGGACCGCCTCGAACCGCCGTCCGACCTCGCGGGCCAGCTCCAACTCGATCTCGCGCAGCGCCCGCTGGAGCCACGAGCGCGCCTTCGCCCGGTCCGCGTTCGCGGGATTGCACCAGTGCTGGTAGCAGCCGCCGGAGAGGCCGATCCCGAGGCCGGGCAGGACGGCCCGCCGCCGCGCGCCCCGGTACGCGGCCAGCGCGTCGACCGCGCCCTCGCCGAGCACCACGGCCACACCACCGGTACGGGTGACCAACAGCACGCGGGCCAGGTCGCGCGCCCGGCGGTGATCGGCGAAGCCCGCGCGGACGGCGGCGACCAACCGCCGGCGCACCCCCTCCTCGGGCACCTCCCCGAAGACCAGCTCCGCGGTCTCCGCCAGGATCCGCAGCGCCGCCGCGTCGTCGGCGCGCAGGGCGCGCAGCGACAGCCCGTGGACCTCGCGGTCCAGCGCGCCGGGCAGGCCGGGGCAGCCGGCGCCGAAGACGATCTCCTGTACGCAGCGCAGGTGGATGTTGGCCAGTTCGAGCGCGAGGTCCTGACGGGCCCGGTGGGCGTACTCCCGGACCTGCCGTTCGAGCCGGTCCTCCCAGCCGGACTCGGCGGCGTCGGCCCGGACGCGGACGGTACGGGTCGTGCCCGGCGGGACCGGCGGGCTGGCGCTCGCCCGCCGGAGTCCCTCGTCGGCGGCCCAGTCCTTCAACGCCTGTCGCAGGTACGCCGTGTCCCCGGTGGTGGGGTCGAGCGCGAACCAGGGCGCCCGGGTCAGCGACGGCACGGCGGCCAGCAGCGCCGCCCGGTGGGCGTCGACGGTCACCCGGACCCCGTCGACGGGCTCGGCGACCGGCTCCGGCGGCCCGACCTGCTCGGCGGTCGGCGACCCGGGCCCGGCCGGCCCGGCGCCCGGCGCGGCGGGCGAGCCGTCCGAGGGCGCGGGCGAGCCGTCCGGGGTCGCCGCGCCCGCCGCGCCCGGGTCCCGCTCGGCCTGCGTGACGGCGGACCAGCCGCCGGCGGGGCCGGGCGTGACCACGAAGAAGACCCGCACCTGGTTCGCCCCGGCCAGGGCCAGCAGGTCCAGGTCGGCCGCCGCGAGCGCCTGCTCGGCGGAGATGACGAAGAGCAGGGCGCCGCCCCGGTGTGCCGCGTCGAGCAGGACGTGGGTGCCGGCGCGACCGAGCGTCCCGCTGTCGGGCGCGTCGACCAGCGTGAAGTGCCGCAGCAGGGGCTCGTCCAGGGTCAGCTCCACCCGGCGCGGCGGGCGGGCCAGGGCGGGGCTGGCGCCGACCGGCTCGCTGCGGTACTCGTGCGGGTGGCGGTAGCCCGGCAGGAACGCCAGGCCGCCGGCGAGCTGGTCGTAGCCCACCACGAGAAAGCTGCCGGCCGGCACCCGCAGGGCCTCCGTACCGGTGCCGAGCAGCGCGGCGAGAACCGCCTCGCGGCCGGCCCCGCCCGGACCGGTGGCGATCACCGCCAGCGGCTCCTCCACCGCCGGCTCGCCGAGCGGTCCGAAGCCCTCGTCGTCCCGCGCGTCACGCCGCGGCGACGCGGAGACCTGCGCGACCTCGGGACGGCGGTAAGCGGCGACAGCATGGAGCGGTTCGGACTCCATTCGGCGGCCTCTCTCCTGAGCAGCCCGGCCGGGCGAGTCGGGCCGTGGAAATTCCAGCCTTTTAGCCGGATGTCGGAACGCTACGTGCCAAAGCACGCAGCCAACGACCACCTCCGGTACTTAGGAGTAACGGTATCGCTACTCAACTTCACTCCGTTACGGGGTGCACGCGGAGGGATTTCCCTCTATATGCTGCCCCGGTGGGCCAGTCGTGGAACTTTGTCGGCCGTACGGACGAACTCGACCGCCTTCTCGCGGCGGCGACGAGCGCGAACGGCCGGGGCCTGATCCTCAGCGGTACGGCCGGCGTCGGCAAGAGCCGGCTGCTCCGGCAGTGCGTCTCCGATCTACCCACCGAGCGGTACGCGGTCTGGCTGGCCTCGGCGAACATCGCGATCGCGGGGCTCCCCTTCGGCGGGCTGGCCCAGGTGCTCCCGACCAACCAGCCGCCCGGCCTCTCCCCCGCCGGCATCCTGCGCTGGGCGGTCGACGCCCTGCACCAGCAGGCCGCCGGCCGGCCGATCGTCCTCGCCATCGACGACATCCACCTGCTCGACGAGTCGTCGGCGGCCCTGGTCTACCTGATCGCCCGCTCCGACAACGCCACCGTGCTCGGCACCCTGCGCACCGACGAGCAGGTGCCGGTGCCGATCCGGGCGCTCTGGACCGACGACCTCGTCGACCACGCCGAGTTGCAGCCGATGAGCCTGCCGGACACGAGCGACCTGCTCAGCGCGATCCTCGGCGGGCCCGTCAGCCCCACCTCCGCCGACCGCATGTGGCGGATGTCCTCCGGCAACCCGCTGCTCCTGCGCGAACTGGTCTTCGCCGCCCGCGACAGCCACGAACTGAGCGACTCGTACGGGGTGTGGCAGTGGACCGGCGGACAGGAACCACGGCTCTCGCCCAACCTCGACCACCTCATCGACACCCGGATCGGCCAGCTCACCCCGGGCGTACGGGCCGTCGTCGAGCTGGTCGCGATGGGCGAGCCGATCGGCTCCGTGCTGCTGATCCAGGCCACCGACGCCACCGACGTGGAAACCGCCGAGGAGCGCGGGCTGATCCGGGTCATCCAGGAGGACCGGCGGATGAACGTCCGCCTGGCCCACCCGCTCTACGGCGAGATCCTGCGCCGGCGCTGCCCGGTGACGCGTACCCGCAGGCTCAAGGCCGAGCTCGCCGATCTGCTGGAGGCGGTCGGCAACCGGCGCCGGGACGACCTGCTGCGTACGGCCGTCTGGCGGGTCGAGTCGGACACCGCCCGCGACCCCGGCCAACTGCTGGAGGCGGCCATCCAGGCGTTCGGGCGCTACGACGTGACGCTCGCCGGCAAGCTGGCCCGGGCGGCCCTGAACCTCGGCGGCGGCTTCGACGCCGCGGAGACGCTCGCCACCGTCAAGATGTTCGAGGACGAGCCCGTCAAGGCGCGGGAGGTGCTCGACGCGGTCGCCGACCAGCTCGCCTCCGACCAGCGGCGCAGCCGGTGGCTGACGGCACGCGGGATGATCTCGTACTGGGGACTGCGCGAGGAGTCCACCGTCGAGGAGCTGGCGACCGGCGCCACGCGGATCGAGGACTCGGCCGACCGGGCCCGAGTCCGAGCCTTCGAGGCGATCATGCGGCTGCACCGGCTCGACCTCGCCGAGGCGCTGCGGCTGAGCCGCGCGGTGCTGGACCGCCCCGCCGCCACCCCAGCTGCCCGGGGCGTCGCCCGCTGCGCCATCGCCCACCTGCAGGCCGCCAAGGGCGAGCTGGCGCGCAGCGGCCGGGCCATCAGCGGGGTCGAGGCGGACGCGGCGCAGTGGCGGACCGACATGCCGTACCTCCAGCTCTCGCTGGAGCTGGCGCGCGGCACCCGGCTCGCCCTCTCCGGAGACCTCGCCGGCATCGACGCGATCGTGGCCGACGAGTTCGCCGACCTGGCCGACGCGGGCGACTTCCGGCTCGGCTCCGGGTACCTCTCGATCCTGCGCGCGCAGGCCGCCCGGCTGCGCGGCCAGACCGGTGACGCGCTCAAGTTCAGCCTGCGGGCCTGCGCGGTGCTCGGCGCCAGCCCGGTCTACGCGGCGCTCGCACACGCGGAGCGGGCGCAGGCGGCCGCCCTCCGCGGCGACACCGAGCTGGCCGCCGAGGCGATGGCCGAGTCCGACCGCCTGCACTTCGCCGGGATGGAGGTGCTCTACCCGTGGCGGGAGCAGGCCCGCGCGGCGGTACTGGCCAGCTCCGGTGACCTCACGGGCGCGGTCACCCGGCTGGAGGCGCTGGCCCACCGGCTGCGCGGCGACGGGTTCGCCGGGCACGAGGTCTTCGCCCTGCACGACCTGGTCCGACTCGGTCGGGCCGACGCGGAGATCGGCGGCGCGCGCGGCGCCGGCCAGCGGCAGACCGTCGCGCAGCGGCTCACCGCGCTGACCGAGATCGTGGACGGCCCGATCCCGCCGCTGGCGGCCCGGCACGCGCGGGCCGCCTCGGCCGGCTCCCCGCCGGAGCTGCTGGCCGTCTCGGACGGCTTCGCCGAACTCGACCTGAACGTCTTCGCCGCCGAGGCCGCCGCGATGGCCGTGGCCCGACTCCGGGAGGCCCGGGCCGCCGGGGCACACGAGGCGAACGTACGCCTCGGCGACCTGCTCGCGCTCTGCGACGTGGTACGCAGCCCGGCGCTCTGGATCCGTACCCCGAGCCTGACCGAGCGGGAGCGGCAGATTGCCCGGCTCGCGGCGAAGGGGATCCCGAGCCGGCACATCGCCGAACAGCTCTACATCTCGCCGCGTACCGTCGAGAACCACCTCCAGCGGGTCTACAGCAAGCTCGGCGTGGCCGGCCGCAGCGAGCTGCTGCCCGCCCTGCGCGCCATCCCGGAGCAGGAGGGCTGAGTTGCTGGCGCCGGCTCCGCCGGCGCGGCTCGCGCGCCCGAAAAGCCGCCCTGTAGGCGCCAGTCGCTCCAGTCGCTGAGTTGCTGTCGCCGGCTCCGCCGGCGCGGCTCGCGCGCCCGGAAAGCCGCCCTGTAGGCGCCAGTCGCTCCAGTCGCAGAGTTGCTGGCGCCGGCTCCGCCGGCGCGGCTCGCGCGCCCGAAAAGCCGCCCTGTAGGCGCCAGTCGCTCCAGTCGCTGCGCTCCTTCCGCTTGGTGGCGCCTGCGGGCGGCGGCGCGGCTCGCACGCTCCTTCCGCTTGGTGGCGCCTGCGGGCGGCGGGCGCCTCGCGGGTGGGTCGGGCTCGACGGGGCCGGTATGCGAGTCTCTAGGCTGGAGCGGTGAGCATCCATCACCCCGCGCTGCTGACCGACCATTACGAGCTGACGATGGTCAGCGCCGGCCTGCGGGACGGCAGCGCCCACCGGCACTGTGTCTTCGAGGTCTTCGCGCGCCGCCTGCCGTCAGGCCGTCGGTACGGGGTGGTCGCCGGCACCGGCCGCCTGGTCGAGCTGATCCGCGATTTCCGGTTCCACCCCGACGAGGTGACCTTCCTCCGCGAGAGCGGGGTGGTCGACGACCGGACGGCCGACTGGCTGACCGACTACCGCTTCACCGGCGACGTCGACGGCTACGCCGAGGGGGAACTCTTCTTCCCCGGCTCGCCGATCCTGACCGTCTCCGGCACCTTCGCCGAGTGCGTGCTGCTGGAGACCCTGGTGCTGTCGGTGCTCAACCACGACAGCGCGATCGCCGCGGCGGCGGCCCGGATGGTGACCGCCGCGCGGGGCCGGACCCTGATCGAGATGGGCAGCCGGCGCGCCCACGAGGAGGCGGCGGTGGCGGCGGCCCGGGCGGCGTACCTGGCCGGCTTCGGCTACACCTCGAACCTGGCCGCCGGAGCGCGGTACGGGATCCCGACCGCCGGTACCGCCGCGCACGCGTACACCCTGCTGCACGACGACGAGCCGGCCGCGTTCCAGTCGCAGATCGCGGCGCAGGGCAAGAGCACCACGCTGCTGGTCGACACGTACGACATCAGCGAGGGCATCCGCAACGCCATCTCGGTGGCCGGTCCGGACCTGCGGGCGATCCGGATCGACTCGGGCGACCTCTCGGTGCTGGCGCACCAGTCCCGGCAGCTGCTCGACTCGCTGGGTGCCACCGAGACGAAGATCATCGTCTCGGGCGACCTGGACGAGTACGCCATCGCCGCGCTCGCGGCCGAGCCCGTCGACATGTACGGCGCCGGTACCGCCGTCGTCACCGGCTCCGGGGCACCCACCGCCAACCTGGTCTACAAGCTGGTCGAGGTCGACGGGCGCCCGGTGGTGAAGCGCTCCGAGAACAAGGCCACCGTCGGCGGGCGCAAGACCGCGGTACGCCGGCACAAGCCGACCGGTACCGCGACCGAGGAGATCGTCGTCTCGCAGGGCGTGCCGGACCGGCAGCCGAACGACCGGCTGTTGCAGCGCTCGTACGTGGTCGGGGGCGAACCGGCGCCGCTGCCCACGCTCGAGGAGTCCCGCGACCACCTCCGGCAGTGCCTGATCTCGATCCCCTGGGAGGGGCTCAAGCTCTCGGCCGGCGATCCGGCCCTCCCCGTCACCGTCGTACCGACCACCTGAGAGGGCGAAGATGAGCCGAGCACTGATCATCGTCGACGTGCAGCGGGACTTCTGCGAGGGCGGCTCGCTCGCGGTCGCGGGCGGCGCGGCCGTGGCGGGGGAGATCTCCCGCCGGCTGGCCGACGACACCGGCGACTGGCAGCACGTGGTGGCGACCAAGGACTACCACGTCGACCCGGGCGCCCACTTCAGCGACCAGCCGGACTACGTCGACTCCTGGCCGACGCACTGCGTGGCCGGCACCTCCGGCGCCGACTTCCACCCCGACCTGCGTACCGACCGGGTGGAGGCGATCTTCCACAAGGGCCTGCACGCGGCGGCGTACTCGGGCTTCGAGGGGCTGGAGCCCGGCGGGGCCGGCCTGGCCGACTGGCTGCGGCAGCACGACGTCGACGCGGTGGACGTGGTGGGAATCGCCACGGACCACTGCGTACGCGCCACCGCCCTGGACGCGGCGCGGGCGGGCTTCGCCACCACCGTGCTGCTCGACCTGACCGCCGGGGTCGCCGAGCCGACCACCCGGGCGGCCCTGCGGCAGCTCGCCGACGCCGGGATCCAACTGCGGGGCGAACCGGTGATGGAGGTCACCGAATCCCGTTAATCGCTCGCGAGAAGGTCCTACCCCGTGCTCAGGATGGTGCGGGAGGTACGGACTCTGATGGACTTGAAGCCTTACTGGCGGGCGCTCTCGGTGCCCGGTCTGCGGTCGCTGCTGGCGGTGTCGATCCTGGCCCGGATACCGCTGACCGCCACCGGCGTGACGCTCACGCTCTACGTCGTGCTCGCGCTGGACCACGGCTACGCGGCCGCGGGGCTGGTCGGCACGGCGACGACGGTGGGCAACGCGCTGGGCTCCCCGCTGCTGGGCCGGCTGATCGACCGGCGCGGGCTGCGTCCGGTGCTGCTGCTGGCCACGGCCACGGAAGCGGTCTTCTGGTCGACCGCGCAGGCGCTGCCCTATCCGGCCCTGCTCGGCGCCGCATTCCTGGGCGGGCTGCTCGCGCTGCCCGTCTTCTCGACGGTGCGCCAGTCGATCGCCGCGATCGTGCCGGAGGACCGCCGCCGCCAGGCGTACGCGCTGGACTCCATGTCGGTCGAGCTGTCGTTCATGATCGGACCGGCGCTCGCGGTGCTGCTCGCCACCACCGTCTCCCCGCGCGTCACCATGCTCGCCGTCGGTGTCGGCGTGGTCCTCGCGGGAGTGGCCTTCATCCTGCTCAACCCGCCGATCAGGGCCGACGACGAACCCGCCGGTCCGGCCCGGCCGATCCCGCGCCGCGACTGGTTGACCTCCCGGCTGGTCGGGATCCTGGCGATCGGCTCGGCCAGCACGCTGGTGCTGGGCGGCACCGACGTCTCGGTGGTGGCGGTGCTGCGGGAGGCCGGCGAGGTGGACTGGACCGGCGCGGTGATGGCGATGTGGGCGGTCTACTCGCTGGTGGGCGGCTTCGCCTACGGCGCGGTCGCCCGGCCGCCGTCGGTACGGTGGCTGCTGACCCTGCTCAGCCTCGGCACCATGCTGGTCGGGCTCGGCGGTGGTCACTGGTGGCTGCTCGCCCTCGTCCTGCTCCCCGCCGGTGCCCTCTGCGCCCCGACCCTGGCCGCGACGGCCGACGCGGTCAGCCGGCTGGTGCCGGCGGGCGTACGGGGCGAGGCGATGGGGCTGCACGGCTCGGCCATCACCGTCGGGCTGGCGCTCGGCGCGCCGCTGGCCGGCGCGGTGATCGACGCGTCGGCGCCGGCGTACGGGTTCGTCGCGATCGGCCTGGTCGGCGCCCTGGTGGCGCTCGCCACGCTGCTCGGCGAGCGGCGCCGGCGGATCCGCCTCGTCCCGGACGAGACGGCGACCGCCGAGCGTGGCATCGACGACACCGTCCTGACCCGCTGACCCCTGCCCCTCCCCGTCGATCTAGGGCAAATCGTGGTGATTAGAGGTCAACTAACAGGGATTTGCCCTAGATCGACGGGGATATGACGGGTGGGTAGCGGCGGGCGGGTACGACGAAGGGCGCCGGACTCCCCGGTCGGGAGTGCGGCGCCCTTCGGCGGTGCTACGGCCGGATCAGCTCCGGTCGACGTTGCTCACGGTGTCCTCGGCGTAGCTCGCGCCGCCGTCCGACTCGCTGGTCAGCGGCTTGGCGCCCCCCTCGGGCGGGCCGGCCAGGGACTGGCCGCCGGCGGCCAGCTCCGGGAACTTGGCGTCGAAGGCGGGCCGCTCGGAGCGGATCCGCGGCATCCGGTCGAAGTTGCGCAGCGGCGGCGGGCAGCTGGTCGCCCACTCCAGCGAGTTGCCGTGGCCCCACGGGTCGTCCACCTCGACCACCGGACCGGCCTTGTACGACTTCCAGACGTTGTAGATGAACGGCAGGGTCGAGATACCGGTGATGAACGCGCCGATGGTGGAGATGGTGTTCAGCGTGGTGAAGCCGTCGTGGGCCTGGTAGTCGGCGTACCGCCGGGGCATGCCTTCGGCGCCGAGCCAGTGCTGCACGAGGAAGGTGGTGTGGAAGCCGATGAAGGTCAGCCAGAAGTGCACCTTGCCGAGCCGCTCGTCGAGCATCCGGCCGAACATCTTCGGGAACCAGAAGTAGATGCCGGAGTAGACCGCGAACACGATCGTGCCGAAGAGCACGTAGTGGAAGTGGGCCACCACGAAGTAGGTGTCCGAGACGTGGAAGTCCACCGGCGGGCTGGCCAGCAGCACGCCGGTCAGACCACCGAAGAGGAACGTCACCAGGAAGCCGACCGCCCAGAGCATGGGCGACTCGAAGCTGATCTGGCCCCGCCACATGGTGCCGATCCAGTTGAAGAACTTCATGCCGGTCGGTACGGCGATCAGGAAGCTCAGGAACGAGAAGAACGGCAGCAGCACCTGGCCGGTGGCGAACATGTGGTGCGCCCAGACGCTCATCGAGAGCGCGGCGATGGCGAGGGTGGCGCCGACCAGCCCCTTGTAGCCGAAGATCGGCTTGCGGGAGAAGACCGGGATGACCTCGCTGATGATGCCGAAGAAGGGCAGCGCGACGACGTAGACCTCGGGGTGGCCGAAGAACCAGAAGAGGTGCTGCCAGAGCATGGGGCCGCCGGTCTCCGCGTCGAAGACGTGCGCCCCGAGGATGCGGTCCGCCGCGAGCGCGAAGAGCGCCGCCGCCAGCAGCGGGAAGACCATGATCACGAGCAGGCTGGTGACCAGGATGTTCCACGTGAAGATCGGCATCCGGAACATCGTCATGCCGGGCGCCCGCAGCGTCAGCACGGTGGTGATCATGTTGACCGCGCCGAGGATCGTACCCAGACCGGAGATGGCCAGGCCGACGATCCACATGTTCGCGCCCGGGCCGGGCGAGTGCTCGATGTTGCTCAGCGGCGTGTAGGCGAACCAGCCGAAGTCGGCGGCGCCGCCGGGGGTGAAGAAGCCGGCCACCGCGAGCGAGCCGCCGAACAGGTAGAGCCAGTAGGCGAAGCTGTTCAGCCGCGGGAACGACACGTCCGGCGCGCCGATCTGCAGCGGCACCACGTAGTTCGCGAACGCGAACACGATCGGCGTCGCGAAGAAGAGCAGCATGATCGTGCCGTGCATGGTGAACAGCTGGTTGTACTGCTCGGGCGACAGGAACTGCAGCCCGGGCCGGGCCAGCTCGGCGCGCATCAGCAGCGCCATGAAGCCACCGATCATGAAGAACGCGAACGCGGTGACCATGTACATGATCCCGATCTGCTTCGCGTCCGTCGTACGGAGCAACCGCGCGATGGCCGAGCCCCGGACGGGCTGCCGGACCGGCCATGGCCGGGTCACGATCGGCTTAGGTGCGACGGTGGTCACGAGTGGCCTCCGGTTCTCGTTAGTCCCACTGCGCCCACACGAGTGATCCGCACGCTGTTGATTCACTGTTGGGCCGTACCTCGCAGGCAGAATAGTCCCCATCTGCGCCGGGGCCCGGCGCGGGGTGCCGGTCGCCGCCCGCACCCGGCCGGAGCCGGCGCGCGGGTCGGGTCGGATCGGCGCTCGGGTCGGACCCGATCGGCGCGCGGAGGCGCGACGGAGCGTCCGGGCGGCTCAGGCCGGGTCGAGCAGCAGGCGGTAGTGCTCCTGGAAGATGCGCCCGCCGCGCCCGCGCAGCAGCGGGTCGCGCAGCGCGGGCGGCACGTCGCGGGTCCGGTCCCGGTCGCGGGTCCGGTCCAGCACCCACTTCACCCGGGGTCGTCGGCGGTTCTCGTACGCGATCAGCGCCTCGCACGGGTCGTCCGCGCGCCCCAGCGTCTCGGCCAGCACCACGGCGTCCTCGATCGCCATCGCCGCGCCCTGGGACAGGGTCGGCGCGGTGGCGTGGGCGGCATCACCGATCAGCACCACCCGACCGCGTGACCAACGTCCCAGGTCCACCTCGTCGGTCACCTCCACCTGCACCGACTGCAACGCGGCGAGCACCGCGGGCACCGGACCGCCGTACCCGCGGAACACCTCGTGCAGCCGGGCCATCGGGTCCCGCGGCGGCGCCGTACCGGCCTCGTCGGCGTAGCAGTAGAGCCGGCTGGTACCCATCGGCATCACCAGGAAACCGGTGCGCTGCCCGAGCAGGGCGGTCCAGTCGCTGATCCGCGGGCCGCCGGTGACGACGCTGCGGTAGACGATCTGGCCGGCCGGGCGGGCCGAACCGCCCAGGGCGGCCAGGGCCCGGATCGCCGAGCGGCGCCCGTCGGCGCCGATGACCAGGTCGTACTCGGCGATCCGGCCGTCGCTGAAGGTCACCGTGACGGCCCGCTGCTCCAGTTGCAGCGTGCGTACCTCGACGCCGTGGCGCACCTCGCCGCCGGCCCCGGTGAGCAGCACCCGGTGCAGTTCGGACCGGGGCAGGGCGCGGCACTCCCCGACCCCGGCCCAGAGCCGGACCAGGTCGACCTCGCAGAGCAGGCCGCCGGCCGCGTCGAGGAAACGCTGCCGGTGGATCGCCTGTCCCAACGGCCGGACCGGACCGTCGAGGTTCAGTTCCCGCAGGGCGCGGGCCGCGTTGCCGGGCAGGTAGATGCCGGTGTCGACGAACCGGGCGGCGGGCGCCTTCTCGGTCACCTCCGGCCGGTAGCCCGCCAGCCGCAGGGCCCGCGCCACGGCCAGACCGGCGATGCCCGCGCCGACGACGAGGATGCGCAGGTTGGATGCGGGCATGGTGCTGGCGCCTCCGGAGGGGATTCGGCACGCGTTGAAGGCAAGACACTACTCCCCGCAATCGCGCGGCGGTAGATCCCTTCCGGCAGGTGCCGGTCCACCGGGGGGCGGCCGGAGCCACCGTCCCGGTGAGCGGGAAGTTGACTAGCCCCATTGAACAGCGACGATCCGACCGGAAACGTCACCGCTAGCGCTGCACGCGGGCTCCCGCCCCGGCGACGAGCGCCGCGACCTCCCTGCGAGTGGCCATCGAGGTGTCACCCGGAGTGGTCATGGCGAGGGCACCGTGCGCCGCGCCGTACTCGACCGCGGTGGCGAGGTCACCGAACTCCAGCAGCCCGAAGATGAGGCCCGAGGCGAAGCTGTCGCCGCCGCCCACCCGGTCCAGGATCTCCAGCCGCCGCTGGGTGGCCTCGACGAAGCCGCTCCCGGCCGACCAGGCCACCGCACCCCAGTCGTTGACGCTGGCGCTGCGGACGGTACGCAGGGTGGTGGCGACCACCTTGAAGTTGTCGTACTCCTTGGTCACCGCCTCGATCATGCGACGGAAGTTGGCCACGTCCAGCTCGGCCAGGTTCTCGTCGGTGTCCGGCACCTCGAACCCGAGCGAGGCGGTGAAGTCCTCCTCGTTGCCGATCATCACGTCGACGTACCGGGCCAGCCGCCGGTTCACGTCCTGGGCGCGTGCCTTGCCGCCGACCGCCTTCCAGAGGCTGGGCCGGTAGTTCAGGTCGTACGAGATGACGGTGCCGTGCCGGCGCGCCGCGGCCATGGCGGCCTCGATGGTCTCCGGGGTGACCTCGGAGAGGGCCGCGTAGATCCCGCCGGTGTGCAGCCAGCGCACCCCGAGCGTGCCGAAGAGGTGATCCCAGTCGACGTCCTCCGGGCGCAGTTGGCTCGCGGCCGTGTGGCCCCGGTCGGAGGTGCCGACGGCGCCGCGTACGCCGAAGCCGCGCTCGGTGAAGTTGAGCCCGTTGCGGACCTCCCGGCCGATCCCGTCGTACGGCAGCCAGCGGATGAACGAGCTGTCCACGCCGCCCTGGAGCACCAGGTCCTCCAGCAGGCGGCCCACCTCGTTGTCGGCGAAGGCGGTGACCACGGCCGTCCGCAGTCCGAAGCAGCGGCGCAGCCCGCGGGCCACGTTGTACTCCCCGCCGCCCTCCCAGACCCGGAAGTTGCGGGTGGTCCGGACCCGACCCTCACCGGGGTCGAGCCGCAACATGATCTCGCCGAGCGACACGAGGTCGTAGCGGCACTGGTCGGCGGGGCGGAGGTCGAGCATCGGGAACTCCCAGGGGACGGCTCGGTCGGAGCGGGGACGGGGGCGGGCTAGACGGCGCGGGCGGCGGCGAGGGCGGCGGCGGTCCGCCGGGTGACCTCGTCCCACCGGCCGGCGGCGAGCAGGTCCGGCGCGACCATCCAGGTCCCGCCGACGGCGAAGACCGCCGGGTGGGCGAGGTAGTCGGCGAGGTTGCCGGTGTTGACCCCGCCGGTCGGGATGAAGCGGACCGAGCGGAACGGCGCGGCCAGCGCCTTGATCATGGCGAGGCCGCCGAGCTGCTCGGCCGGGAAGAACTTGACCGTGTCGAGCCCGGCGTCGAGGGCGAACTGGATCTCGGTGGCGGTCGCGGCGCCCGGGAAGACCGGGACGCCCAGCTCCTGGCAGTGGGCGACGACCCGGGGACTGAAGCCCGGGCTGACCACGAACCGCGCTCCCGCCTCGACGGCGTCGTCGACCTGGGCCGGGGTGAGCACGGTCCCGGCGCCGACCAGCAGGTCGGCGCGGGCGGACATGGCCCGGATCGCGTCGGCCGCGGCGTCCGTACGGAAGGTCACCTCGACGCTGCGGAGCCCGCCCGCGGTCAGGGCCTCGGCGAGCGGCTCGGCGGCGCGGGCGTCCTCCAGCACGACGACCGGCAGGATCCGGCCCGCGGAGATCGCGGCGTGGACGTCTCCGGCGGCATCCGCCGGTACGGATTTCTGTTCAGAATCGTGAACGTTGGTCACGTGGCTGACCCTACCGAGGGCGTGGAGGGTGTCAACCGCCTAGAGTTGCCGGCATGACGACGGGCGAGGATTTCCAGCCGGTGAAGTCCGCCGGCCGGACGCTGGACGTGCTGGAGGCACTGGCCGACTCGCCCGGCCGGTCGCTGGTCGACCTCGCCCGCGACCTGGCCATTCCCAAGAGCAGCCTGCACGGGATCCTGCGCACCATGACGCAGCGCGGCTGGGTGACGGCGGACCCGACCGGCACCCGGTTCCGGCTGGGGCTACGGGCGTTGCAGGTGGGCGCCGCGTACCTGGAGAGCGACGACGCCACCGGGTTGCTGGCCCGCGTGCTCGACGACCTGGCCGGCCGGTTCGGCGAGACGGTCCACCTCGGCCGGCTGGACGGGCGGCACGTGGTCTACCTCGCCAAACGCGAGTCGGTGCACCCGTTGCGGCTCTACAGCGCGATCGGCCGACAACTGCCGGCGCACGCCACCGCGCTCGGAAAGGTGCTGCTGGCGCAGCGCACCGACGAGACGGTCGACCGGCTGCTCAACTGGCCGCTGGCGCGGCTGACCCGGCACACGATCACCGAGCCCGAGCGGCTGCACGCCGAGCTGGCGGCGATCCGGGAACGGGGCTACGCGGTCGACCACGAGGAGAACAGCGAGGGCATCGTCTGCTTCGCGATGGCCGTACCGCTGCGGTCGCCGTCGGTCGACGCGATCAGCCTGTCGGTACCGGCGGCGCGGCTCGGGCCGGAGAGCGAGGAGCGGATCGTGGCGGCGCTGCGCGAGGCCGTGGAGCAGGTACGGTCCGCGCGCACCCTGCTCACCGCCCCCTGACACGGCGCCCCGGTACGGCGTTCAGGCCACCGAACGGCGCGGGTTCCACGGCCGGGTGAATCGCCGCGGCGCGCCGGTCCGACGGTTGCGAAGCGATTTCAGACATGTAAATGTGTCCATGTCATTGTGGGAGCGCTCCCGGCGCTGGTAAGGCCGGACCCGCGCGCCCCGCGCCGCCACGGACACCACCGCCAGCCAAGGAGCATCATGAGACGCCCGATCCGCGCCATCGCGGGGGCCTGCCTGCTCGCCGCGGGCTCGCTCGTCGCCATCGTCGCCGCCGGCCCCGCCCAGGCCGACGTGCAGATCTGCGAACAGTACGGCTCGACCACCATCCAGGGCCGCTACGTCGTCATGAACAACCGTTGGGGCACCACCGCCCAGCAGTGCATCAACGTCACCAACACCGGCTTCGCCATCACCCGGCAGGACGGCCAGGGCAACACCAGCGGCGCCCCGGTCTCGTACCCGGCGGTCTACCTGGGCTGCCACTACACGAACTGCTCCCCCGGCACCAACCTGCCGATCCAGGTGAGCCAGATCAGCAGCGCCACCAGCAGCATCAACTACACGTACGTGAGCGGCGCGACCTACGACGCCGCGTACGACATCTGGCTGGACCCGACCCCCAAGCGCGACGGCGTCAACCAGATGGAAATCATGATCTGGTTCAACCGACAGGGCCCGATCCAGCCCATCGGCTCGGTCGTCGGCAACGCCACCATCGGCGGTCGCAGCTGGGAGGTCTGGCGCGGCAGCAACGGCTCGAACAACGTCATCTCGTACGTCGCGCCGTCGCCGATCACCAGCTGGAGCTTCAGCGTGCTGGACTTCATCAACGACACCCGCAACCGCGGCGCGATCACCAACTCCTGGTACCTGACCAGCATCCAGGCCGGGTTCGAGCCGTGGCAGGGCGGCACCGGGCTCGCGGTGAACTCGTTCTCCGCCACCGTCAACGGCGGCGGCGCGCCGCCCACGACCGCTCCCCCGACCACCCCGCCGCCGGGCGGCGGAGCCGGCTGCCGGGTCGCCTACACCGCGAACTCGTGGGGCGGCGGGTTCACCGCCGACGTCAGCGTCACCAACACCGGATCCAGCACGATCAACGGCTGGACCCTCACCTACAACCTGCCCGCCGGGCAGCAGGTGACCAGCTCCTGGAACGCCACCGTGACCCAGAGCGGGTCGGCGGTGACCGCGCGGAACATCAGCTGGAACGGCACCCTCGCCCCCGGCGCCAGCGCCTCCTTCGGCTACCAGGGCACGCTCAGCGGCAGCTACTCCTCGCCCACCGCCTTCTCCCTCAACGGCAATTCCTGCACCCGCGCCTGACGCCCGCCGCCGGCCCCCGACCCGCCTGACAGCGGGTCGGGGGCCGGCACCGCGCTCGGCGGAACCCAACCCGAGGCGGGACCAGCTCACCGCGCCCAGGTCAAGGGGTGGGGAGCCGCGTTGCCCACGACGGGATCAAGCCTGACCGCCCAGAGTGGGCAACGCGGCCCCCCAGCCACCACGACCGCCCTCCCACCACGACCGCCCAGCCACCACGACCGCCCACCCACCACGACCGCCCCCGCGACGTCAGGCCGATTCGAGGTCGAACGAGCCGCGCGGCGGGCCGCCCGCAGGCCCCCGGGCCGGCGGACGCGGACCGAGGTCGAGGCTCCCGACCGGGTACCGCGCGTCGGCGAAGACGACCCGGCTCAGGTCGTGCCCGGGCAGGTCACAGGGCTGCCCCGGCGGCAGTACCGGAGCCAGCGCCTGGAACACCGAACGGATCCGGTCGGCCCGGTACTCCTCCGGGGTCGGGGTCGCCCGCAGCAGCGCACCGCCCTGGGCCAGCGGCACCACCTCGGCGAACGCCCCGGTACGCCGCAGCGCCTCCGCCCCGCCGAGGCGCCCGGTCAGCTCCCTCGGGCAGATCGTCACCCACTCGTACCCGCGCAGGTAGCTGCGGCTGGCCCGGGCCGACTCCTCGTTGCCCCGGTACAGCGCGCCGTCCAGCATCGTGGTCGGCGCCATGATCTCGGCGTTGACGATGATCTCCCCGTACGCCGGGTCCGCCACGTCGCCGACGAGCCGGGCCAGCTCCACCAGCGCCGGCACCACGTACGGCAGCCGCCCGGACCGCTCCTTGAACCCGACCGAGACCTGCAGCTTGACGTGCCGGCGGTCGGCGAAGCGGAAGACGTACAGGTCGAGTTCGGAGGCGATGGCGGTGGTCGGTACGTCGAACCAGTGCGCGGAGAGCTGGTACAGGTCCTCGGTCAGCCCCTCGTCCCAGTCCCGCGGCCGGCGCCGCCGGGGGCGACCCTCGATGGTCTGCTCATGTGCGGAGAGTGACATCATCGGCTCCGTCTGACCCGCCGGAGCGACGAACGGCAGGAGCAGGCGGCACGCCTCCCGGTACCAGTAGCGCAGCAGCGGCGCGCTCGTCGAAAGGTCATCGCCGCAGTCCAGATAGATCAGACAGCTCGCGTAGTCGGGCTCCAGCCCGGCGTCGTCCAACCATCCCGGCACTGTGTCGCCGGCGTGAAAGCCGTACTCGTCCATCTCCGTGCTCCTCCCCAGGCCTCTACAGACAGTCACCGTAGCGGCCCGGGGCCAAAGAAGCAGCAGCCAGTACCCCCGCCGTTGCGGCGGTACCGGTTCCGGATTTCCCGGCAGCGCGCGGCGTAACGCGAGCCACACGCCCAGCGATGGATCGAGCATCGGCGCGGGCGACCGACGCCACCGCGCGGTCAGCGGGCGAGGGCGTCGATCTCGCTCAGCTCCTCGGCGCTCAGGGAGAAACCGAAGACGTCGAAGTTGCGCTCGATCCGCTCGGGCGTGACCGACTTCGGGATCACCACGAAGCCGTGGTCCACGTGCCAGCGCACGATCACCTGCGCCGGCCCGACGCCGTGCGCCTCGGCGATGCGCGTCAGCACCGGATCGTTCAGGTCGCTGGTCTTGAAGGGGCTGTACCCCTCCAGCACCACCCCGCGGTCGCGGTGGTCGGCGACGATCTTCGCGTCGTACAGCGAGGGGCTCCACCGGATCTGGTTGACCGCCGGCGCCTCCTCGGTGGCCTGGATCAGCGCGTCCAACTGGTCGGTCTCGTAGTTGCTCACCCCGATCGACCGGACCAGACCCTGGTTGCGCAGCCCGATGAACTCGCGCCAGGTGTCGAGGCCGAGCCCGTCGGACGGCGGCCAGTGGATCAGCCAGAGGTCGAGGTAGTCCGTGCCGAGCGCGGAGAGGCTCGCCTCCAGCGTCGGTCGTTCGTTGCCGGCCCGGTTGGGCGGCAGCTTGGTGGTGATGAAGATTTCCTCACGGGGTACGCCGCTGTCGCGGATCGCCCGGCCGACCTCCTGCTCGTTGCCGTACGCGGTGGCGGTGTCGAGGTGGCGGTACCCGACCTCCAGCGCGTGCCGGACGGACTCGTACCCCTCGTTGCCGGTCGCCTGCCACGTGCCGAAACCGACCAGCGGGATGGTGGTCTCGCCGGGCAGGGGGACCGTGGGTTGTTCGGTTGGACTCATGGCACTCGTCCTACCCCGGACGGCCCCGTCCATGCAATGCCCGCTGCGGGCGGGTACGGGGTGCCGGACAATCGGCTCATGGGCGATCGCCTGGACGACTACCGGCGCAAACGAGACGCCGCCCGTACCCCGGAACCGGTGCCGGAGCGCGCGCCCCGGCGGGGGCGGGACGACCGCTTCGTCATCCAGCAGCACCACGCCCGGCGGCTGCACTGGGACCTGCGGCTGGAGCGCGACGGCGTGCTGGTCTCCTGGGCGGTGCCCCGCGGCCTCCCGCGCGACCAGGGCCGCAACCACCTCGCCGTGCACACCGAGGACCATCCGCTGGAGTACCTGACGTTCGCGGGCGAGATCCCGTCCGGCGAGTACGGCGCCGGCCAGATGAAGATCTTCGACCGGGGCCGCTACCACTGCGAGAAGTGGCGCGAGGACGAGGTGCAGGTCACGCTGCGCGGCAAGCGGGTCTCGGGACGGTACGTGCTCTTCCAGACCCGGGGCAAGGACTGGATGGTACGGCGAATGGACCCGCCGCCGGCGGGCTGGACGGGCATGCCGGAGCTGGTCCACCCGATGCGGCCGGTACGCGCGGCCCGGCTGCCGGCCGACGACGACGCCTGGGCGTACGAGCTGTGCTGGACCGGCACCCGGGCGATCGGGTACGTCTCGGGCGGCCGGCTGCGGCTGCTCTCCGGCGCCGACGGCGCCGACGACGCCGGGGATGCCGACGACGCGGAGCTGACCCGCGACTTCCCCGGCTCGCGCGCGCTCGCCGAGTCGCTCGCGCCGACCGAGGCGGTGCTCGACGGCGTGCTCGTCACGCTCGGCGGCACCCCGCAGTACCTGATCTTCGACCTGCTCTGGCTGGAGGGCGCCGACAGCACCGGCCTGCCGTACGCCGAGCGCCGGGAGCTGCTCGACGGGCTGGCGCTGGCGGGGCCGTACTGGCAGACGCCGCCGCACTTCACCGGGGGTGGCCGGTACGCGCTGCGGACCAGCCGCGAGCAGGGGCTCGCCGGGGTCGTCGCGAAGCGGCTCGACTCGCCGTACCGCCCGGGGCGGGCCAGCCGCGACTGGCTCGCCATCGCCGCCCGCTGATCCCGGGCACCGGAGATCCGCCCGCCGATCCGCGCGGGGACAGCCGCCCGCCGAATCCGGGGCGGGACGGACTGTGCTCCGGCCGCCGGGGCGAGGATCATGGTGACGTGTACCTGACGCATCTGGAGTGCCCTCGCTGTGGCACCACGTACGAGGCCAACCAGCCGCGCAACCTCTGCTCCTGCGGGTCGCCCCTGCTGGCCCGCTACGACCTGGCCGCGGTCGGCCGCGCGGTCAAGCGGGAGGAGTTCGCCGGCCGCTCCGCCGACCTGTGGCGGTACCGGGAACTGCTGCCCGTCGGCGACGCCGAGCACATCGTGACCCTGGGCGAGGGCTGGACGCCGCTGCTGCCGGCGCCCCGGTACGGCGCGCACATCGGCATCCCCGGGTTACTGGTCAAGGACGAGGGCCTGGTGCCGACCGGCTCGTTCAAGGCCCGAGGCGCCGCGGTCGGCGTCTCCCGCGCCCGCGAGCTGGGAATCCGGCACGTGGCGATGCCGACCAACGGCAACGCGGGCGCCGCGTGGGCCACCTACGCGGCTCGCGCCGGGCTGCGCGCCACCGTCGCCATGCCGCTCGGCGCGCCGACCATCACCCGCCGCGAGTGCGTCGCCGCCGGCGCCGACCTGCGCCTGATCGACGGCCTGATCAGCGACGCCGGCCGGTACATCGCCGGCCTGATCGCCGAGTCGGGCGGGGAGATCTTCGACGCGAGCACCCTCAAGGAGCCGTACCGGCTGGAGGGGAAGAAGACCATGGGGTACGAGATCGTCGAGCAGCTGGGCTGGCAGGTGCCCGACGTGATCCTCTACCCGACGGGCGGCGGGGTGGGCCTGATCGGCATCCACAAGGCGCTGCTGGAGATGCGGGAGCTCGGCTGGATCGGCGACCGGTTGCCGCGCCTGGTGGCGGTGCAGTCGACCGGCTGCGCGCCGATCGTACGGGCCTTCGCGGCGGGAGAGCAGCGGGCCGAGCCCTGGCGGGACGCCCGTACGGTCGCGTTCGGGATCAACGTACCGACGCCGCTCGGGGACGAGCTGATGCTGCGCGCGCTGCGCGACACCGCCGGTACCGCCCTCGCGGTCAGCGACGAGGACCTCCTCGCCGACCTGCACGACTTCGGCTCCCGCGAGGGGCTGCTGCTCTGCCCGGAGGGCGCCGCCTGCCTCACCGCGGCCCGGCAGCTGCGGACCGGGGGCTGGATCGGGGCCGACGAGCGGGTGGTGGTGCTCAACACCGGCGCGGGCCTGAAGTATCCGGACACGGTCGACGTGGACCGGCTGCCGGTGGTGGGCTGACCCGGTGACCCGTACCCTACCCGGGCCGCCCGGCGCGGTGCCGTCGCCGGCCGACCGCCGGCCCGTTAGTCCAGGCATGGGCCACAGTCCAGGAACGGGCCGCAGTCCAGATGCGGGCCGCAGTCCGGGCGCGGGCCCCGCCCCGGGCGCGGGCCGGGCGGCGGGCCCGGCCACGCGCACCCTTCCGGTCGAGCCACCGGACGGGCTCGACCCGGCCGACCGGGAGCTGTGGCGTACGGTCGCCGAGGTGCTGGAGACCAACTGGTCGCGCGACCACACGGTCCCCTCCCGCACCCTGTACCCGCACCAGTGGAGCTGGGACGCCGGCTTCATCGCCGTCGGCCTGGCCCACGTGGCACCCGAGCGGGGCTGGCGCGACCTGCGCAGCCTCTTCTCGGCCCAGTGGCCCGACGGGCGGGTGCCGCACATCGTCTTCGACCCCGAGGTGACCGAGCGGGACTACTTCCCGGGCCCCACCTTCTGGGCGGCCCCGGCCATGGACGCCACGCAGACCGCGCCGGCCACCCCGGCGGTGCACACCGTGCCGACCGCACCAGCCGCGCCGACCGCACCCGCCCCGCCGGCGGTGCACGCCGCGCCGGTCGCGCCCGCCGCCCGGGCCGGCACCACCGGCATCGTCCAGCCGCCCATCCACGCGCTCGGCGCCTGGGCCCTGTACCGCCACGCCCGCGATCCGGAGGCGGTCGCCGCCGGGGTGGCGGAGCTGCGCTGGCTCTACCCCCGGCTCGTGGCCCAGCAGGACTACCTCGCCGGGCCCCGCGACGTCGGCGGCGCGGGGCTGAGCAGCATCGTGCACCCGTGGGAGTCGGGGCTGGACAACAGCCCGTCGTGGGACGCGGCGCTGGCCGCGGTGCCGGTCACGATGGAGCTGCTGCACCGGTACCGTCGCCGCGACGTCGGCGTGGTGGCCGCCGTACACCGGCCCACCGACGAGGACTACGCGCGCTACCTGGGCATCGCGGCCGCGTACCGGGACGGGGGTTACCGGGACGCCGACCTCGCCGGGCGGCATCCGTTCCTGGTCGAGTGCCCCGCCTTCAACACGCTGCGCGCCGCGGCGGAGCTGGCGCTGGCCGAGATCGCCACGGTGGTCGGCGCGGACCCGGCGCCGCACCGGGCCCGGGCTGCGGCGATCACCGCGGCCGTCGTCGACCGGCTGCACGACCCGGGCACCGGGATGTTCCACGCGCTCGACGTACGCACCGGCCGGCTCAGCCCCGCCCGCTGCGTCAACGGGCTGCTGCCGCTGCTCCTGCCGGGCCTGCCGGCCGCGCGGGCGGCGGCGCTGGTGGAGGTCGCGACGTCGGCGTGCTTCGGGTTGACCGAGCGGATGCCGGTACCGAGCTACGACCGTGCGGCGGCCGACTTCGACCCGCTGCGCTACTGGCGCGGACCGGTCTGGACGAACATGAACTGGCTGCTCTGGCGCGGGCTGCGTACGCACGGCCGGGACGACCTCGCCGCGACGCTGCGCACCGCCCTGCTCGACCTGGTCCGCCGCTCCGGCTGCTACGAGTACTTCCACGCCGACACCGGCCAGGGGATCGGCGCGCCGGCGTTCAGCTGGACCGCCGCCCTCACCCTCGACCTGCTCGCCGAGCGCTGACCCCCGCTCCACCAGCCGCCCGTGACGTCGCCGGCCGGCCGGGACCGGCGCGTCCGCGAGGTCGTGTCCTGATCTGCAATATCTGTGTCGTTGACGCCACGGCGGCGCGCTGACGAGCATGAACGGCGTGCACCGACGCGTTGTTCTCGTGGTCTTCGACGGCTTCCAACTCCTCGACCTCGCCGGTCCGGCCGACGTCTTCGGCACCGCCGGTCTGCTGTCGCCCGAGTCCGGCTACCACCTTGAGGTGACCGCCGTGACCGCCGGCCCCGTACCGGCGCGCAACGGCCTCACGACCACGGCGGGAACCCCGCTCGCGGAGGTCTCCGGCCCGCTCGACACCCTGCTGGTGGTGGGCGGACTGGCCGTCCGGGAGCAGGTCGACAACCGTCCCCTGGTCGAGGGGATCGCCCGGCTGGCCCCGTCCGCCCGGCGGATCGCCTCGGTCTGCACCGGAGCCTTCCTGCTCGCCGAGGCGGGGCTGCTCGCCGGCCGGCGCGCGACCACGCACTGGCTGATGGCCCGCGAGCTCGCCGAGCGGTACCCGGACGTCGCGGTCGACGCCGATCCGATCTACGTCAAGGACGGGAACGTCTGGACCTCGGCCGGCGTCACCGCCGGCATAGACCTGGCGCTCGCCCTCGTCGCCGACGACCACGGGCACGCGCTCGCCCGCGACGTCGCCTGCGGCCTCGTGATGTACCTGCACCGACCCGGCGGGCAGAGCCAGTTCAGCACGGCGATGCACGCGTACGTCCCGCGCAGCCAGCCGCTGCGGCAGCTGCAGACGTTCATCGACGCCAACCCGGCCGAGGACCTCAGCGTGCCCGCCCTGGCCCGGCGCGCGGGGATGAGCGAGCGCCACTTCTCCCGCGTCTTCACCGAGGAGACGGGCCTCTCCCCCGGGCGGTACGTCGAGCGCAGCCGCGCGGACACCGCCCGGCGGCTGCTGGAGAGCACCGACCACCCGCTGGACACGGTGGCCAGGCAGTCCGGGCTCGGGGTCGCCGAGACCCTCTACCGCGTCTTCCACCGGCACTGGCGGATCTCACCCGGCGACTACCGCCGCCGGTTCCGTACGAAGGGAAACTGACCATGCACGCCGCCATCCCGCTCTATCCCCGGTTCACCGCGCTCGACGCCGTCGGCCCGTACACGGTGCTGGCCTTCGCCCCCGGCTGGACGGTCACCTTCGTTGCCGCCGAACCGGGGCCGGTCCTCGACGACCGGGGCAGCCTCTCCATCGCCGCCACCGCGTCGTACGAGGACGTGCCGCGCCCTGACGTGATCATCGTCCCGGGCGGTCCGGGCACCACCGAGGCGATGCGGGATCCGGACCTGCTCGGCTGGATCCGGCAGGGCCACCAGCACAGCACCTGGACCACCTCGGTGTGCAGCGGATCGTTCGTGCTCGGCGCGGCCGGGCTGCTCGACGGGATCAAGGCGACCAGCCACTGGGGCTGGCGCGAACGCCTCGCGGGCTTCGGCGCCGAGCCGGTCGGCGACCGCGTCGTGGTCGAGGGCCGGATCGTGACCTCGGCGGGCGTCTCGTCCGGCATCGACATGGCGATCAGCCTGCTCGCCCGGGCGAGCGACGTGACGACGGCGCAGATCGTCCAGCTCGCGATCGAGTACGCCCCGCAGCCGCCCTTCGACACCGGCTCCCCGGAGACCGCCCCGGCGGAGCTCCGCGCACCGGCCCTGCGCCTCATCGGCATGGAGACCAGCCGCTGACGCTCCGGCCGGAGTCGAGGCTCAGTCGGTCAGCGGTACGACCGCGTTCTCGTCCAGCCCGGTGGCGGCGCGGAACGCGTCGATGGTCGCCCGGGGGTCGCCCGGCTCACGCTGCAACAGCGTGGGCCGGTTCCCCTTCTCGTACGAGCCGAGCAGGGCCACCGTCTCGCCGGTGTTCAGCCGCAGGATCAGCCCGAGCAGCGAACCGTCGCCGATCGGCAGCTTCTCGAACCGCTCGCGGAGCCGGTCCTGCACGTTCATCAGCGACTGGCCGACCCGGGCGACCGGCCGGCCGTGGTCGAACGTCGGCCACTGGTCGATCGGCTGCCGCTCGTACGCCGGCTCGGGCCAGGGCCGCAGCTCGTCGAGGCGGTGCAGCAGCCGGGTGACGAAGTCGCGCACCCCGGCCTCGCCGTGCTCGCCGCCCAGGTCGCGGGTGAGCTGTTCGCCCGAGGCGAGCGCCGCGGTCAGCGCGTCGTGGTACGTCTGCGGGCCGGCCCGCAGCGACCCGCGCCCGACGATGTTGTCGGCCGTGGCCCGCACCGTCGCCGCGTCCAGCGACGGCGCGTAGGTCAGGGTGTAGAGAATCGCGTTGAGCTGGGGACGCCAGCCCGATGCCGGATCGCTCATCAGGTGCCCTCCGGCGCCCAGTAGTCAACGTGGAAATCATTACGCACCCCGCCGTTGCGCAGGGTGTCGACGACCTGGTTGGTGTACGTGCGGCCCGGCCGGTAGTGGCCGCTGTGGTCGGTGACCATGTCGAGCCGGCCCTGGGTCACCTGCAACTCGCCGGCGCCGGCCACCGGCTGGCCGCCGAGGAAGCTGGAGTGGTGGGTGACCCCGACCTCCTGGTTGGTGGAGGCGTAGATGTTCCCCTGGTCGTCCATGACGAAGATGGCCCGCCCGCCGACGCCGTCGGTGTGGATCGCGCCGCCCTCGGAGGTGTCGAACAGCGTCCCGTCGCTGCGGTGCAGCAGCCCGTCCGGCCCGACGAAGACCCGGTGCGCCTCCCGCTCGGCGTCGTCCATGTAGTGCACGCCATTGCCGGGGAGCAGCCCGTGGCCCGGGTACTGCTCGCCCACGTGGATCTGGTTCATGGGCGTGGTCGGCAGCGGCGGACCGCCGGCGTTCGGCGGCGGTACGTCCGGCCGCCCGTCGCCGTCGAAGTCGTCGAGCTTGCCGTCGTTGTTGCCGTCCGGGTCGAGCTGGTCCGGGGTGCCGTCGCCGTCGGCGTCGTGCGCCCGCGGGTTGTGCGGGTCCAGCGGGTCGTGCCCGCCGAGCTTGCGCAGCAGCGCGCCCAGCTCGTCGACGAGCCCGCCGAGCTTGCCGAGCAGCGGCTTGAGCTTGCGGAAGCTGTTCACCAGGGCCATCAGCAGCTTCGAGATCCGCGCGACCCACTTGCCGACCAGCGTGCTGACCTGCGAGATCACCCATGGCGTACCGATGCCGAGGGTCAGGCCGACCTCGGCGAGCCACTGCGGCAGCCGTACCGCCAGCACCGAGACGAAGTCGGCGATCAGGTCGCGCACCATCTCGCGTACCAGGGCGACCAGCAGCCCGGCGCCCTCGACGACGGCGCCGATCCCGTCCGAGGCGTGCGACATGGACTGCAACGCCTCGAGGTGCTGGGCGGCGTGCGACCGGTACGCGTCGGCGGCCGGTCCGGCCCACCCGGCGATGTCCTGCCAGACCGAGGTACGCAGGTCGCCCGCGACCTCGATCAGGTGTTTGGCGGCGTTGCGCCAGGTCTGCGCGTACGCGGCGATCTGGTCCGGGTCGCCGGCGAGCTTGTCCAGCGCCTCGGAGAGCGGCTTGACGTGCTCCATCAGCCAGGCGACGCCCCAGCTCACCAGGGAGCCGAGCGGGTCCAGCACCATGCCGAGCGCGTCGAGGCCGGTGGAGACGCCGCCGATGGTGGCGTCGATCCAGCTGCCGGAACTCAGGCCGGAGACGAGGTCGGAGATGTCCTCGGCGATGCCGAACCCGGTGACGCCCTGGGTGCTGTCCTGCCGCTGGGCGACGAGCGGGTTGTCGGTGCTCACAGCGGCAGCTTGAGGTGCCGGCCGGTGCCGCTGACCCGGGTACCCGCGCCGTGGTCGGTCGCCTCGTGGCCGCCGGCCGCCGTACGCAGCTTGCCCGCGGTCTCCGTGAGCGCGGCGGCGGAGGCCGAGAACGCGTTCACCGCGGAGTTGGCCACCGCGTCGATCAGGGCAGGTACGAACTGGCAGAGCAGCCCGTACGCCTCGTTGCCCAGCTGCACCTGCGCCGCGGCGGAGCGGGCCAGGTCGGCTCCGCTCGACGCGTGGTCCACCGAGCCGGCGTGCTTGCGCACGTCGTCGAACGGCATTCGTACCGTCTCATCGCCCATCGCGCGACTCCCCTCCCCACCGGTCGTCGTCATCGGGGAGTGGGGCCGGGAAGCGGCGCTCGAAGCTGTCGATCACGGCGCGCCCGGTCTCCGAGTCGCTGCCGACGGTCGCGTGCACCACCGAGCCGACCTCGTCGGCGAGCGACGCCTGCGCCTTGCGCAGCACCCGCATGATCTCGCCGGCCAGCTCCTCGCCGCGCATCCGCTGGACCCGGTCGTCCAGCCGCAGCTCGCTGGGGACTCCCGAACCGTCGACGGTCACCCGGATCGCGCCGTCGGCGCCGGACGCGGTCGCCTTGATCATTGCCACCCGGTCGGCCAGCTCGGCCGCCGCGCTGGCCCGCGCCGACACCTGCGCGGTCCAGGACCGGATCCACGCCTCGGCGTCGTCGGGATCCGCACCAAACACGTCACAACCTCCATCGGCGCCTGTTCCTCCCCCAGGAACGCCGACCATTTGACCATGTCGCCGCAACGGTGTCAGCGCGGGTCCGCCCCGACCTCGTCGTCGATCTAGGGCAAATCCACGCGATTGGAGATCAACTAACGCGGATTTGCCCTAGATCGCGGGGGTCAGGACTGGGGCGGCTCGTCCTTGCCCGCCTCCTCCAGCGCGTCGGCCTCCTCCTTCGTCCGGTGCACCGCCCCGTCGGCGTGCTCCGGCGGCCCGTACACGGTGTAGAGCACCAGCGGGTTGGGGCCGGTGTTGACGAAGTTGTGCTTGGTCCCCGCCGGTACCGCGACCAGGTCGCCCGACTGCACCGCCCGCGTCTCGCCGGCAAGCCGCGCCTCACCGGTACCGCTCACGAAGGTGAGGATCTGGTCGGTGTCCTCGTGCACCTCCTCACCGATCTCACCGCCCGGCGGAATAGTCATGATCACCAGCTGACTGTGCCTACCGGTCCACAGCACCCGTCGGAAGTCCGCGCTCTGCTCGGCCACGGTGGCGATAGTGAAGTGCTCCATGCCGACCGGTTACCCGGTCGCACACCGGACAACTCCCCCCGAGCCGGCGGGCGTGCGGAAAACGACATCCCCGGATCGGCGCGATTCTCCGCCCGCGAGAGGTTTGCCGGAGCCGGATGTGGGCACCGTGACAGCAGATCGGCCCGCGGTACCGGACCGGTCGAGCCAGGTCCCCGCTGACGTACCGCCGGATTGGCTGCGGTGGCGGGAGACGGCCAGAGCGCGGCGACGCTGCGACCCCGGGGTCCGGCGGCGCCGCGCGCTCACGTCCGCACCCAGGGGCGGCCGGCGGCCCGCGACGCGCCCACCACCACGGCCGCCGCCCCGGCGAGCCGCGCCAACACGGCGACGCATTCGCCGAGCGAGACGGCGGGCCCGGGCGCCGCCAGGACCACGGCCGAGAGGTACGCGCCGGGCTCCGACGGGTGCGGCGCGTACAGCGCCGACCAGGCCAGCAGTCGGTCCAGCCAGGGCAGCGTGGTCAGCGCGAGCAGCACCGCGCCGGCGGCCGGCAGCACGCCGCCGCGCCGGGCCAGGGCGGCCCCGGCCACCGCGAACGAGCCGACCAGCACCGGCAGGCCCAGCACCAGGGGCAGGTTCCAGCGCGGTTCCCACCCCCGGGCGGCGAGGTCGAGCAGCAGGTACCCGAGCGCACCGCCGCCCCCGATCGCCGCGCCCACCGCCGCGCGCCGGGCGGAACCGCGGGCGGGCGCGGCGAGCACCGCGTACGCCAGCGCGCCGTACCCGACCAGCAGCGCGACCGCCTCCCGGACGTACCGATCGAACCAGGAAGCGGCCACTTCCTCGATGGAGAGGTACTGGAAGCTGGCCCCCTCCGTTCCGGTCCACGGGTCGCCGGGGGCGAGGACGTCCAGCAGCGCCAGGGCGCCGAACGCGAGCGGGCCGGCGAGCAGCGCCAGGCGGATCCGCCCGGCGGGCGCTGCGGGGCGTGCCCCGTCGGCAGGTGCGGGGCGTGCCCCGTCGCCAGGTGCGGGGCGTACCGCGTCGGCGGCCGGCGCCGGGGCGGGAGCCGGCAGCAGTGCGTAGCCGAGCAGCACCGCCCAGGCCAGTACGGCCGCGGACGGCAGCAGCGGTGAGCCGAAGAGCACCCCGGCACCGTGCACGATGGACAGTACGGCGAAGCCGGCGAGCAGTGATCGGCGCATCCGCATGCCGCGATGCTGCCATGCCGCCCGACCCCGGCTCTCCACCTACCACCGGCCGGGATGGGCGGGAAGACGACCGGTCCCCGTGACGGCTCGTCACGGGGACCGGCACGTCGACCGTCAGGAGTGCACGGCCAGGTGGAAGGCGCGGTCGGCGGCGGCGCCGGCCCCGCTGAACGTCTCGACGAAGACGCCGTTCGCGATGCCGGCCCGGCCGACGACCGCGATCTGACCCGAGGGCGCCACGCCGACGTTGCCGGTGAGACCGGTGGTACCGACGTAGGCGGAGCCGGTGACGTCGTGCGCGAAGACGACCTGGTACTGGCCGACGGCCAGGCGGGCCGACGAGATGACGCCGAACCCACGGACGAGGGCGCCGTTGGCGGCGACGACCGCGAAGAAGGTCTGGGCGGTGGGGGGCAGGCCGGCGCCGGTGGCCGGTACGACCTCGGCCCCCGCCGAGGCGGCGGCGACGTCGGCCTCGCTGGCCTGTGGCTGATCGGCGCTCCGGGCCTGCTCTGAACTGGCGGATTCGGACATGGTGACACTCCTTGCGGCTCGGGCCGGTACGGCGGCCCGCGAACGAGGGATTGGCACATAAGCACTGATCAGCGAGCAATTCTTCTCGATTCCGATCAATGCTCATTTATCCCAAGGCTAGGCCGCGGCACTCCATGACCCCAAGTCGTACACCTGTACAATCATGGACACGAACGATAAATGGAAACTTTTCGCCTTTCCTCGGCAATGCCCTGGAAAGCCCCGACCCTGGTGCGGCACGAATTTCCACAGGGGAGGAACAGGCGCGGGCCCGGGAGCGGCGGCGTCCCACCCGCGTGTCACCGTTGGAGACGTGGGCAGACGGTGGACGGGCCCGATGCTGCGGGACGGAATTCCGGGACTGGTCAGCGCGACGGCCGTCGGCACCGTCGGCGCGCTCACCCTCGCCGGCAATTCGCCCAGGCGGGCGGACCTGCTGGTCCCGCTCCTGTGGCTGGCGGTGCTGGCGACCATGGCCGCGCTCGCGGTGCACCGGCTGCTGCTCCTGCGTACCCGCCCGCCGGACGGGGTCGCCCCGCACGTACTGCTGCCGCTCCCGCTGGCGATCGTCATCCTGGTGGGCGTGAACGCCAGCGGACGGGCCACCGACCCGGTCGGGACCACCGTCACGTGGGCGCTGGTCACGCTGCTGGCACACCTGGTCCTCGGCGCGGGCTGGCGTCGACGGGGCAACTGGCGCCAGGCGTCGGCGCGGGCAGCGCTCGTCGCCGTCGTCCTGGTCGGGCTCGTCGGGGCGGGCGTCCTCCTCGGGCGGGCGAGCCAGCCGCGCTGGCGGGCCGCCGACTTCCGCGCGGTCGGCGTACCGCTCGTCGTGCCCGAACTCCCGGGCTACGAGCTGACCGGAACGTACGCGGGGCGGTACAGCGTCCGGCTGCGGCTGGAGGCGCGGACGGAGTTCCCGCCGGGCGGCCGGTACCTGCTCGCCATCGTCGAGCGGACCTCGCCGACGGCCGATCCTGGCCCCTGTCAGGGACGCCCGATCGGGCAGCCCTTCCTGGAGCGACCGGACCAGGACCATCGGCCGGCCCTCGTCTGCCTGCCGGGCGGTGAGGCCGTGCTCTCGCTGTTCCCCCGGCCCGACGGGGGCCGGGTCGAGGCGCTGCTCCCCCTGATCACGGTCCGCCCGGCCACCGCCGCCGAACTCGCCCGCTATCCGGACGAGGACCTGGGCCCGGAAGCGGACTGACCGCCCCGGGCCACGAACGGCGAAGGGCCCCCGCGCCGGACGGACCGAACCGCGGACGGACCGGACGGGGCAGATGGACCGGACGGACCCGACGGCGAACGGGCGGCGCGTGAACCGGCGGGGTGGCCGGGAATGAACCGGCGAAGACATCGAAGACTTTGACACGACGGCGTAACGTGAGGCTCGTGCCATGTTCCGGTCCCCTCAACCGCGCGAAGGATGAACAGTCGTGGCAACCGCGCCCGGCGTGACGCCGACCGTCAGTGCCGGAGCACGGATCACGGCGCACGGCCTGACCCAGACGGTGGGTCGTGGCCGGCAGACGCTCCGGGACGTCTCGTTGACGATCGAACCCGGCGAGCTGGTCGGCATCATCGGCGCCAGCGGCGCCGGCAAGACCACGCTGCTGGAGACGCTGGCCGGGGTACGCCCACCGACGGCTGGCACGGTGCGCTACGACGGGATCGACGGACGGGCCGGCCTCGACCGGGGCGGCCGGATCGGCTACGTGCCCCAGGACGACATCATCCACCGGGAACTTCCGCTGGCCCGGACCCTGCGGTACGCGGCCCGGCTGCGTCTCGGCCGGTCCGCCGCGCCGGCCGAGGTCCGGCGGCGGGTCACCGAGGTACTGGCCGAACTCGGGCTCGCCGACCGGGCAGCCGTACCGGTCGGACGGCTCAGCGGTGGCGAGCGCAAGCGGGCCAGCATCGCGGTCGAGCTGCTGACCCGGCCCCGGGTCTTCTTCCTCGACGAGCCCACCTCCGGGCTGGACCCGGCGATCGCCGTGGAGCTGCTGCGCTCGCTGCGCGATCTCGTCGACGGCGCCGCGACGGTGGTGCTCACCACGCACCAGGTCACCGACGTGGAGTTCTGCGACCGGGTGGTGGTGCTCACCCGCCAGGGCGCCCTCGCCTTCGCCGGTACGCCGGCCGCCGCGCGGGAGTTCTTCGGCGTCCGTACCCTTGCCGAGGTCTACCTGCTGCTCGACGCCGACCCCGATCCGGCCGGCTGGCCGACCCGGTTCGGCGAGCTGCTCGCCGCCGCCGGGCCGGTACCCGCCGACGCTGCCGGACCGGTAGCCGCCGGGCCGGTTGCCGCCGACGCTGCCGGAGCGGGCGCGGTGGCGCCCGGCGACGAGCCCGAACCCGACCCGGCCGCCGGGCCGGCGCGGGGCGTGCCCGGTCGGCCGGAGGCCTCGCCGGCCGGCGACGACGCGGCGGCAACCGCCGCGCCGCCCCGGCCCGCGGGCCGCCCCCGGCAGTTGGCCGTGCTCACCGCCCGGAACGTGGACATCGTCGCCCGCAACCGGCTCACCCTGGCGATCCTGCTCGGCTCGCCGCTGATGGTGCTGGGCATGTTCGCGCTGCTGTTCCGGCCGGGCGCCTTCGACCTGGCCCACCCGAGCCCGAACGTCATGGTGATGGTCCTGTTCTGGATCGCCTTCGGCGGTTTCTTCTTCGGCCTGACCTACGGGCTGCTCCAGATCTGCACCGAGTTCGCCATCCTGCGCCGGGAACGCCTGGCCGGTCTGCGGGTCGGGCCGTACCTGCTGGCGAAGGTCGCGGTGCTGCTACCGCTGCTCGCCCTGGTCGACCTGGCGCTGCTCGGGGTGCTGCGGGCGATCGACCGGCTCCCCGCGATCGGGGCGGCCGACTTCGCCGCCCTCTACACCACGCTGCTGATCTCCTCGGCCGCCGCGCTGGCGCTCGGACTGCTCTGCTCGGCCGCGGTCTCCGACTCCGCGCAGGCCACGCTGATGCTGCCGATGCTCTGCTTCCCGCAGGTCCTCTTCGTCGGGGCGATCCTGCCGGTACCGGCGATGGCGGCGGGCGGGCAGTGGCTCAGCTACGCGATGTCCAACCGCTGGGCCTTCGAGGCGCTCGGCCACACGGCCGGCGTCGAGCGGATCTGGCGGAACGGCGGGTCGCCGCTCGGACCGCCGCTGCTCGCCACGTACGAGGACACCTTCGCCCGGCCGGTCTGGCAGAACTGGGTGATCCTCGCCGGCTTCACCCTGCTCTTCCTCGCCGCCACGGCGGCGGTGCTGGCCCGCAAGGAATCGTCCGGTGCGCGCTGACCGCCCCGTCGAGGCCCACCCGGCGTACGCCGGCACGCGCCGGATCGACGAGCTGCGCGCCACCGAGTACGCCCACCTGGACCGTGACGGGCACGTCTACCTCGACTACGCCGGCGCGGGCGTGGCCGCCCGGTCGCAGTACGAGGCGCACCACCGGCGGCTGACCGAGGGTCTCTTCAGCAACCCGCACTCGGAGAACCCCACCTCGCAGGCGGCCGGGGCGCTGGTGGAGTCGGCCCGGCGGGCCGTGCTCTCCTTCTTCAACGCCGATCCGTTCGAGTACGCGGTCATCTTCACGGCGAACGCGACCGGCGCGTGCCGGCTCGTCGGCGAGGCGTACCGGTTCGACCGCGACGTTCCGCTGGTGCTCACGGCCGACAACCACAACTCGGTCAACGGGCTGCGCGAGTACGCCCGCCGCGCCGGCACCGCCACCCGCTACGTACCGCTGCGCGCCCCGGAGCTGCGGGTCGCCGAGTCCGATGTGCTCGCCGCGATGGCACCGGTGGTGCCCCGGCCCCGCCGCCACGACCCGCCGGAGCGGCGCGGGCTGCTCGCGTACCCGGCGCAGAGCAACTTCACCGGCGTGCAGCACCCGCTGGACTGGGTCGAGCTGGCCCAGCGCCGGGGCTACGACGTGCTGCTCGACGCGGCCGCGTACGTGCCGACCAACCGGCTGGACCTGCGCGCGGTACGACCCGACTTCGTCTGCCTGAGCTGGTACAAGATGTTCGGCTACCCGACCGGGATCGGCTGTCTCGTCGCCCGGTGGGAGGCGCTGGCCCGGTTGCGCCGGCCGTGGTTCGCCGGCGGCACGATCCGCGCGGTCAGCGTCGAGGGCGACTGGCACGAGGCGATGGACGACGAGTCGGCGTTCGAGGACGGCACGCTGAACTTCCTGAGCATCCCGGACGTCGAGTTCGGGCTCGACTGGATCTCGTCGATCGGCGTCGACCTGGTCCACGCCCGGGTCACCGCGCTCACCGGCTGGCTGCTCGACCGGCTGACCGCGCTGCGGCACAGCAACGGCCGGCCGCTGGTGCGGGTCTACGGCCCGACCGGCCCGGAGCGGCGCGGCGGCACCGTGTCCTTCAACTTCCTGCACCCGGACGGCACGCTGGTGGACGAGCGGCTGGTCGCGGTGGAAAGTTCCGAGGCCGGCTTCTCGCTGCGTACCGGGTGTTTCTGCAATCCGGGGGCGGGCGAGGGTGCGTTCGACATCCCGGGTCCGACCCTGCGCGGGGTGCTGGCCCGCGGCGGCGCGCTCCGGACGATCGACGAGTACCTGGACGCGCTGGACCTGCCGACCGGCGGGGCGGTACGCGTCTCTCTCGGCCTCGTCTCGAACGCGGCGGATGTCGAACGCTTCGTCGCCTTCGCCGAGTCGACGTACCGTGACCGCGAGCCGGACGAGCGCGCCCTCGCCCCGCGCCTGCGCTGCTGACCGCCCGACCCCGGCGGGCCCGGCCGCCCGGGAAGGTGGGGGGCCGAGCCCGCGGAGAGCGGATGGGACGAACCGACGACGGGCGGCGCCGTCGGCGCGGAAGGAATGGCAGACGTACCCGTCAGGCGGGCGCCGCGCTCCGCACCCGTCAGGCGGACGCCGGCTGCTCCGCGATGCCGAACTGCACCGCGCCCTGCGCGTCCACGGCGGCGTCGAGCGCCTTGTCGTCGAGCAGTTCGGCGGCACCGGCGTCCAGGAAGACGCGGGCGCCCTCGCTGTTGACGACCTCGTCGCCCTGGGCCGGCTGCTCGACCAGGGCGAGCGTCAGCGAGCCCGCCGACGGGTCGGTGGCGATGCGCAGGCCGGCCCCGTCCGGCACCTGCTGCTGCGCGGTCAGATCGCGGATCACGAGCACGGCATTGTTGGTCAGGGTAAGCATGGAACTCCTCGTGGATTCTCGTTGCGGTCACCCGGCACAGGCTGGTCAAGCCCGATTTCGAGCACACGTGGGAGGTGGTGGCGCGCACGATGCGGCGCGCATGGGCACGGCGAGAGGTTTCCTCTCCTGGCGAAACGAGCAGGTCAACGGCCGTCCGGGGGCTACGTTGCCCCTTCTGGGCGGATACGTCAAATCGACCAGCGTCACTTACCGGCCGCGACCGGCGACAGCAGGCGTCGAATTTCCCGTACGGCGGCGCGGCCGGCGCGGGTGGCGCCGACCGTACTGGCCGACGGTCCGTAACCGACCAGATGCACCCGCTCGTCGGCGACCACCCGGGTGCCGTCCATGACGATCCCGCCGCCGGGCGCGCGCAGCCCGAGCGGAGCGAGGTGGTCCAGGGCGGCCCGGAACCCGGTGCACCAGAGGATCACGTCGGCCTCGATCCGGCGCCCGTCGTCCCAGGCCACCCCGTCGGGCGTGATCCGGTCGAACATCGGCAGCCGGTCCAGCACGCCGCGGTCGCGCAGCTCGCGTACGAGCGGGGTCAGCGCGAGGCCGGTCACCCCCACCACGCTGCCCGGCGGGCGGCCGGCGCGTACCGCCTCGTCGACCAGGGCCACCGCCGCCCGACCCCACTCGTGGCTGAACGGGCGGTCCTGGAAGACCGGCGGACGGCGGGTCACCCAGACCACCTCGGCCACCTGGGAGATCTCGCCGAGCAGTTGGATCGCCGAGGTGCCCCCGCCGACGACCACCACCCGGCGCCCGGCGAGCTCCGCCGGTCCCCGGTAGTCGGCCGTGTGCAGCTGCCGTCCCCGGAACGTCTCCCGCCCGGGGTAGTACGGCCAGAACGGGCGGGTCCAGGTACCGGTCGCGTTGATCAACGTACGGGTGACCCAGGTCCCGGCGTCGGTGCGTACGGCCAGCCGCCCGTCGCCGGTGTCGCGTACCTCGCCGACCCGGACCGGGCGGTGCACCGGCAGCTCGAACCGGCGCTCGTACGCCGCGAAGTACTCCGACACCACCTCCGCCGCCGGGCGATCCGGGTCGGTCGGGCGGAACGGCGCGTCGGGCAGGTCGTGGATGTTGTGCACGCTGTCGAGTCGCATCGTCGGCCAGCGGTGCCGCCACGCGCCGCCCGGCCCCTCGTCCGCGTCCAGCAGCACGTACTCGCGCTCGGCCGCGAAGCCGGCACGACGCAGGAAGTACCCGGCCGACAGACCCGCCTGCCCCGCCCCGATGACCACCACGTCGAGTTCGTCACGCCACGCCATGCCCGGTGCAACCCGGCACGGACGGCGATCCGTACCCGCGCCGGGCGTCGTCCGGCTCACACCGCGCGCCGGCCCGGTCGCCCCGGGCCGGCGCGCGGCGGGTGCCGCTGCCGGGGTGCGGAGTCCCGTCAGACCGTCTCGGTCCGCACCGAGAGGGCGCCGCTGGCCGCGACGCCGCAGTTCGGCGCCGACCAGCTCCAGGAGTTGGTGATCCCGTCGGCGTCGTTCTCGATCCGGCTGTCCACGTGGACGTGGTCGTCGTGGTCGGGGTAGCCGGGTCCGTAGAGCCCGCTGAAGCCGTGGTAGCGGGCCTCCTGGGCGATGCGGCAGAGCGTCGCCGAGCTGGAGACCAGGTCGGCCGCCGTGCCGTAGAGGTGCTGGCTGTTCGAGGCGCCGCCGACGCTGGCGTTGCAGGAGGTGTTGCGGAAGGCGGTGGTGACGACGAGCGGCTGGTCGCCGAGGGCGCGTCTGAGCGCTTCGAGCTTCCACATCACCCGCAGCGCGTTGGCCTTGGTCGCCGTGGCCGAGATCGCGCCGCCGCTCCAGCCGCCCACGCAGTCGTCGTCGAGCTCGGTGTAGTCGAAGTGGATCGGGGTGCAGTCGTCGTCCTGCAGCTCGTAGATCTTGGTGAAGGTCTGCGGGCCGGCGACGCCGTCCGCGGCCAGCCCGTACGCGGCCTGGAAGCGCTGCACGGCGGCGGCGGTGCCGGGCCCGTAGATCCCGTCGACGAGCACGTAGTTGCGGTAGCCCGGCCAGCCGGCCACCCGGATCTGCAGCTGCCGGACGTCCTCGCCGGACGTACCCTGGCCCAGCGTCCGACCCCAGGTGTAGCAGCCGTCCGCGTGCGCGGCCGGCGCCTGGACGACGGCGGCCAGCACGGTCGCGGCCAGCATCGTCAGCAGCGCCAGCGCGGCGCGCGACAGTCGTGGTACGGCCATCGAATCCTCCCGATTCGGCATTGACCCCTCCCAATGGAGATGGTCCCGGGCGGAGACTCTCGGACTCCCTGACTCATCGGTCAATATCAATTGGTCACTTTCTACGGCCTGTTGCAGTTCGGTCGTAAGAAACCGCCAGGATCGATCGGCTAATTCGGGCGAAAGCGCATCGAATACGCACCTATCCTGACGACATGGAGAACCCGAAACGGTACGGCGCGGAGTTCCTCGGCACGCTCCTGCTGGTGCTGCTCGGCGTCGGCAGCGCCCTCACCTCCCGGGTCGAGGGCGGCGTGGTGGTCGTCGGGCTCACCTTCTGGCTGGTGCTGACCGCCCTGGTCTACGTGCTGGCGCCGATCTCCGGGTGCCACGTGAACCCCGCGGTCACGCTCGGCATGCTGCTCAGCCGGCGGGTCTCCACCGCCACCGCGATCGGGTACTGGATCGCCCAGTTCGTCGGCGCCATCATCGGCGCCCTCTTCCTCTTCGCCCTGCGCGAGTGGGGCGACATGGTGGACCAGACCGGCGCGCTCGGCAGCAACGGCTACGGCGCGAACATCAACCGGGGCGGCGCCTTCCTGCTGGAGATCCTGCTGAGCTTCCTGCTGGTGCTGGTGGTGCTGCTGGCCACCGCCCGGGTACGGCGGCTGGGCCGCGCCGCGCTGGCGATCGGCGCCACACTCGGCGCCTGCATGCTGGTCTCGGTCAACGTCGACGGCGGGTCGGTGAACCCGGCCCGCTCGCTCGGCCCGGCGCTCTTCTCCGGCGGTACGGCGCTGACCCAGCTCTGGGTCTTCATCGTCGGCCCGCTGATCGGCGCCGTGCTGGCCGCCTTCGTCCTGCCGTTCTTCGTGGCCGAGGAGGAGGGACCGCCCACCGCGACCGGCTGGCCCACGGCCCCGGAGCCGCCGCTCCCGCCCGGTCCGCCGCCCCCGCCCGGCCCCACGCCGCCGCCCGGTGGGCCGCTCACCCCGCCCGAGGCCTGAAGCCCTTCTCGTCGATCAAGGAGCCGTGGCGGGGACAAAAGCGGGCAACAGCATCACAACGCCAGCCACAACTCCATGATCGGCCGGAAAAGGGGCCGGTCCCGGTCCGACCGCCCGACGCCGGTATCGTGCCGCCCGTCGCACGCGTACGACCGCTCGGCCGTCGGCGATGCCGCTCGGTCGCGGCCGGTACGCCCGGCAACTAGAGTCTGGGCATCGATTGATCGACTCCGTTCGCTGTCCGGCCGGGGCGCCGTGCGACCGTCCGACCGGACCAGGGTGAGGAGCGTGCCATGAGTCTGCCCGACGGTGTCGAGATCACCGGCGCCATCGACGATCGTCACCAGGAGATCCTCAGCCCCGAGGCGCTCGGTTTCCTCGCCGACCTGCACCGGGCGTTCGACGGGCGCCGTCGCGAACTGCTCGCCCGGCGTACCGAACGCCAGGCGGCGCTCGCCGCGGGCGGCACCCTGGACTTCCTGCCCGAGACCAAGGACGTCCGCGAGGCCGAGTGGCGGGTGGCCGACCCCGCGCCGGGGCTGGTCGACCGGCGGGTCGAGATCACCGGCCCCACCGACGCGAAGATGACCATCAACGCGCTCAACTCGGGCGCCCGGGTCTGGCTGGCCGACCTGGAGGACGCGAACACCCCGCGCTGGGAGAACGTGGTCACCGGGCAGCTCAACCTGCGCGACGCGATCCGGCGGGAGCTCTCCCTCACCACCGCCGAGGGCCGGCGGTACCGGCTCGACGAGGGCGAACTCGCCACCATCGTGATGCGCCCGCGCGGCTGGCACCTCGGCGAGAAGCACATCCTGGTCGACGGCGAGCGCACCTCCGGCAGCCTGGTCGACTTCGGGCTCTACCTCTTCCACAATGCCCGCGCACTGCTCGAACGCGGCTCCGGCCCGTACTTCTACCTGCCGAAGCTGGAGAGCCACCTGGAGGCGCGCCTCTGGAACGACGTCTTCGTCCTCGCCCAGGAGCGGCTCGGCCTGCCCCGCGGCACGATCCGGGCCACCGTGCTGATCGAGACGTTCCCGGCCGCGTTCGAGATGGACGAGATCCTCTACGAGCTGCGCGACCACTCGGCCGGGCTGAACGCCGGCCGCTGGGACTACATGTTCAGCATGATCAAGAACTTCCGTACCCGGGGCGCGGACTTCCTACTGCCGGACCGCAACGCGGTGACGATGACCGTGCCGTTCATGCGCGCGTACACCGAGCTGCTGGTGCGTACCTGCCACCGGCGCGGGGCGCACGCCATCGGCGGCATGGCCGCGTTCATCCCGAGCCGGCGCGACCCGCGGGTCAACGAGGTGGCGCTGGCCAAGGTACGCGAGGACAAGACTCGCGAGGCCACCGACGGCTTCGACGGCTCCTGGGTGGCGCACCCGGACCTGGTACCGGTCTGCCGCGAGGTCTTCGACGGCGTCCTCGGCGACCGGCCGAACCAGCTCGACCGGGGCCGCGAGGAGGTACGTGTCACCGCGGGCGACCTGCTCGCCGTCCGGGACACCCCGGGACAGCGCAGCGAGACCGGGCTGCGCAACGCGATCAGCGTCGGCATCCAGTACCTGGCGGCCTGGCTGGACGGCACCGGCGCGGTGGCGATCTTCAACCTGATGGAGGACGCGGCGACCGCCGAGATCTCCCGCTCGCAGGTCTGGCAGTGGCTGCACAACGGCGTCACCCTCGACGACTCGGGCGCCCCGGTGACCCGCGAACTGGTCGAGCGCATCGCCGACGAGGAGATCGCCAAGCTGCCCGGCGAGCCGGCCGACTACGCCGCCGCCCGGGACCTCTTCGTCGAGGTCGCGGTCGCCGACGACTTCGTCGACTTCCTCACCCTGCCCGCGTACGAACGGATGCCCTGACCCGACCCGGCCCCGCGGCCGCCCACGAACCGCACCCGCACGCAGATCGGACGTAACCCACGACCCCACGTACCGCGTTCCGCAGCAGCTGATCGGACGGGAGCCCCCGCGATGAGCACGAACGACACCCGGATCGACGTCCTGGCGGCCAGCCTGCGAGCGGTGCTCGGGGACGAGCAGGTGATCACCGACCGGCAGCGGCGGCGGACGTACGAGTGCGACGGGCTGGCGCAGTACCGGGTGATCCCGGCGCTGGTGGTCCTCCCCCGCACCGCCGAGCAGTGCGCCGCCGTGGTCCGGGCCTGCGTCGAGGCGCGGGTGCCGTACGTGGCGCGCGGCTCCGGCACCGGGCTCTCCGGCGGGGCGCTGCCGCACGCCGACGGGGTCCTCGTGGTCACCTCCCAGCTGCGCGACATCGTCGAGGTCGCCCCGGCCGACGAGCGGGCGGTGGTCCAGCCCGGCGTGATCAACCTGCACGTCACCCGGGCCGCCAGCCCGTACGGCTACTACTACGCGCCGGATCCGTCGAGCCAGCAGATCTGCTCCATCGGCGGCAACGTCGCGGAGAACTCGGGCGGGGCGCACTGCCTGAAGTACGGCTTCACCACGAACCACGTACTCGGGCTGGAGATCGTCACTCCCGACGGCGAGCTGGTCCGGCTCGGCGGGCGGACGCCGGACCCGCCCGGGTACGACCTCGTCGGCGCCTTCGTCGGCTCGGAGGGGACGCTCGGCATCGCCACCGAGGTGACGGTACGGCTGGTCCGGCTCCCCGAGTCGGTGCGTACGCTGCTCGCCGCCTTCCCCGGTACGGACGCCGCGGGCGCCGCGACCTCAGCGATCATCGCGGCCGGCGTGGTGCCGGCGGCCGTGGAGATGATGGACGCGCTCGCCATCGAGGCGGCCGAGGCCGCCGTGCACTGCGGCTACCCGGCCGGCGCGGGCGCCGTGCTCATCGTCGAGCTGGACGGCCCCGAACCCGAGGTCGCCGACCAGTTCACCCAGGTCGAGCGCCTGTGCCGGGACGCCGGCGCGTTCGAGATCCGGATCGCCGCGGACGAGGGCGAGCGGGCGCTGTTCTGGCGGGGCCGCAAGTCGGCCTTCGCGGCGGTGGGCCGGATCAGCCCCGACTACATCGTCCAGGACGGGGTGATCCCGCGTACCGCCCTGCCCGAGGTGCTGCGCCGGATCGCCGACCTCTCGGCGGCACGCGGCATCCGGGTCGCCAACGTCTTCCACGCCGGGGACGGCAACCTGCACCCGCTCGTGCTCTTCGACGACGGCGTCGAGGGGCAGGCCGAGCGGGCCGAGGAGGTCTCCGGCGCGATCCTCGAACTCTGCGTCGAGTACGGCGGGTCGATCACCGGCGAGCACGGCGTCGGCATGGACAAGGCGAAGTACCTGCCCCGCATGTACACCGACGACGACCTCGACACGATGCAGCTGCTGCGCTGCGCCTTCGACCCGCACGGGCTGGCGAACCCCGGCAAGATCTTCCCCACCCCGCGGCTCTGCGGCGAGGTACCGGGCCGGCGCAAGGGCCCCCATCCACTCCAGGAGGCCGGTCTCGCGGAGGTGTTCTGAGCATGTCCGACCCGACCCTCGACGCGCTCCGCGCGGCGCTCGACAGCGCCGGCGACCCCGACGGCGGCGGCCTGGTCCGCCCGGCCGGGGAGGGGGACCTGCTCGCCGGGCGCCGGCCGCGCTACGTCGCCGCGCCCGCCAGCACCGCGCAGGTCGCCGCCGTGCTGCGTACGGCCGCCGGGCACGGCCTCACGGTGGTGGCCCGGGGCGGCGGCACCCGGCAGGACTGGGCCGCCCCGCCGGAGCGGCTCGACCTGGTGGTGGAGACCGCGCGGCTCACCGGCGTGGTCGAGCACGCCGCCGGGGACCTGATCGTGGCCGTCCGCGCCGGCACCCGCCTCGACGAGCTGGCCGACCGGCTCGCCCCGGCCGGGCAGCAGCTCGCCCTGGACGTGCCGCTGGCCGGCGGCACCGTCGGCGGCGCCATCTCGGCCAACCCGAGCGGTCCCCGCCGGATGCGCTACGGAACCGTCCGCGACCTGCTCATCGGCGTCACCGTGGTACGCGCCGACGGCGTGGTCGCGCGCGCCGGCGGCCGGGTGGTCAAGAACGTCGCCGGCTACGACCTCGGCAAGCTGGTCACCGGGGCGTACGGCACGCTCGGGCTGGTCACCGAGGCCGTGTTCCGGCTGCACCCGCTCCCCGCCGCGACCGCGTACGTGCGCCGGTGGGTGGACGGGCCGGAGGCGGCCGGCCCGCTCGTCGCGGCCGTGCTCGGCGCGCAGGTGGTGCCGAGCGCGGTCGAGGTGGACGCCCCGCCCGGCGACGGCGTCGAGGTGACGGTGCTGCTGGAGGGGACCCCGGCCGGGGTGGCGGCCCGGGCGGCGAGCACCGCCGCCCTGCTCGGCGCGGGCGCCGACGTCTCGGCGGAGGCGCCGCCCGGCTGGGGCGCGTACCCGTGGGAGCCCGGCGGGGTGGGGCTGAAGCTGACCGCCGCGCTCTCGGGCGTACCGGGGCTGCTCGCCACGGCCCGCGCGGCGGCCGGGCGGTACCGCGCGCCCCTGGCGGTACGCGGCTCGGCCGGCACCGGCGTCCTGCACGCCGGCCTGCCCGCGGCGACCGAACCGCCGGTCGTCGCGGCGCTGCTGGACGAGCTGCGGGAGGCGACGGCCCGGGCCGGCGGGCACGCGGTGGTGCTGACCGCGCCACCGCCGGTCCGCGAGCTGGTCGACCTCTGGGGCCCGGTGCCCGGACTCGCGCTGATGCGCCGGATCAAGGCGCAGTTCGACCCGGACGCGCGGCTCGCGCCCGGCCGTTTCGTGGGAGGGATCTGAACGCGATGACCCAGCCCGCCTTCGACGAGCACCACCCGCCCCGGGCCGACCTCATCTCCGACTGCGTGCACTGCGGCTTCTGCCTGCCGACCTGCCCCACGTACACGCTGTGGGGCGAGGAGATGGACTCCCCGCGTGGGCGGATCCACCTGATGAAGCAGGGGCTGGACGGCGAGCCGCTCTCTCCCGCCATGGCCGGCCACTTCGACGCCTGCCTGGGCTGCATGGCCTGCGTCACCGCCTGCCCCTCCGGGGTCCGGTACGACCGGCTGATCGCCGACACCCGGGCGCAGGTCGAGCGCCGGCACCCCCGTACCCGGCGGGAGCGGGCGCTGCGCTCGGCGATCTTCGCGCTCTTCCCGTACCCGAGGCGGCTGCGGCTGCTGCGCGGACCGCTGCGCGCGTACCAGGCCAGCGGGCTGCGGCGGCTCGTCGCCCGCACCGGGCTGCTCGCCCGGCTGGCCCCGACGCTGGCCACGCTGGAGTCGCTGGCGCCCCGGCTGGGCCGCGACGTACCGCTGCCGGACCGGATCGCCCCGCTCGGGCGGCGGCGGGCCACCGTCGGCATGCTCGCCGGCTGCGTGCAGCGGGCCTTCTTCCCCGAGGTCAACGCCGCCACCGCCCGGGTGCTGGCGGCCGAGGGCTGCGAGGTGGTGGTCGTACCGGAGCGGCAGGGCTGCTGCGGCGCGCTCAGCGGCCACAGCGGGCGCGAGGAGGAGGCGCGCCGCTTCGCCCGCGACCTGATCGACGCGTTCGGCGGACCGGACGCCGGCATCGACTACTTCGTGGTCAACGCCGCCGGCTGCGGTTCGGCCCTGAAGGAGTACGGCGAGCTGCTGCGCGACGACCCCGAGTACGCGGACCGCGCGACCGCCTTCGCGGCGAAGGTCCGCGACCTCGCGGAGCTGCTGGTCGAGATCGGACCGGTGGCGCCCCGGCACCCGTTGCCGCTGACGGTCGCGTACCACGACGCGTGCCACCTCGCCCACGCGCAGGGGGTCCGGGCCCAGCCCCGGGCACTGCTGCGCGGCATCCCGGGCCTGGAACTGCGCGAGATCGCCGATCCGGAGCTCTGCTGCGGCTCGGCCGGCATCTGGAACGTGCTCAACCCCGGTCCGGCCGCGCAGCTCGGCGAGCGCAAGGCGCGCGACGTCCTCGCCACCGGGGCGCAACTGCTGGTCACCGCGAATCCGGGCTGCCTCATGCAGGTGGCCGCGGCGCTGCCGCGCGTCGGCGGCGGCGTCGCCCTGGCCCACACCGCCCAACTGCTCGACGCGTCCCTGCGCGGCCTGCCCGCCGAGCGGCTGCTGGGAGGAAGGACCGTTTCTCGCCACGTTCCGTAGCCGAGGGGCCGCCGTCGGTCCCGCGAGGTGTCGAGGTGATTGCATGTTCGACCAGTTCACGATCATCACCGACCCGGTCGGCGACTCGGTCGCGCTCTCCGCGATCTTCGCCGTGCTTCCGCTGCTCACCCTCTTCGTCCTGCTCGGCGTGCTGCGCATGAAGGCGTGGCTGGCCGGGGTGATCTCACTGACGGTCTCGCTGCTGGTGGCGATCGCGATCTACTCGATGCCGGTCGGGCAGGCGCTGCTCTCGGCGACCGAGGGGGCGGCGTTCGGCTTCTTCCCGATCCTCTGGATCGTCGTCAACGCCATCTGGGTCTACAACCTCACCGTCGCGAGCGGGCACTTCGACGTGCTGCGCCGGTCGTTCGAGCGGGTCAGCCCGGACATGCGGATCCAGGCGATCATCATCGCCTTCTGCTTCGGCGCGCTGCTCGAGGCGCTGGCCGGCTTCGGCACGCCGGTCGCGATCACGGTGGTGATGCTGATGGCGCTCGGCTTCCGCCCGATCAACGCCGCGGCGGTCGCCCTGATCGCCAACACCGCGCCGGTGGCGTTCGGCGCCCTGGCCACCCCGATCGTCACCCTCGGCACGGTCACCAGCGGCGCCAGCGACGACCCGCGCCTGAACGTCGACACGCTCGGCGCGATGGTGGGCCGGCAGACCCCGATCCTGGCGGTGCTCGTACCGCTGGTGCTGGTGGCCGTGGTCGACGGGCGGCGGGGCGTACGGCAGACCTGGCCGGCGGCGCTGGTCGCCGGTTTCACCTTCGGCGCCGCGCAGTTCGTGGCGGCCAACTACGTCTCGGTACCGCTGACCGACATCATCGCGGCGCTGGTCTCGGCCGCCGCGGTGGTGCTGCTGGTGCGGGTCTGGCGCCCGGCCACGGCTCCGGTCGGGCCGGACGGCGCGCCGGTCGGGGCGGCGTCCGGGTCCGGGCCCGGCGCGGCCGGCGGCCCGGCCGGGGCCGTCGAGGCCGGCGCGTCCGCGGTACCCGCCGCCCGCGTCCCGGCCGCCGCCGAGCGGGCCGGCACCGAGCGGGTCGCGGCCGGCCCGGTCGACGGCGGTGCCGGTCGCGTCGCCGGTGCCGGTGCCGGTGCCGGCGACGCGACCGGTCCCGGCGGGCGGACGGGCCGGACACCGGAGGGCGGCGCGACGACGCCCGGGGGCGGGGGCGCGGTCCGGGCACCGGACGGCGCGGGCGAGATCGCGAAGGCGTACGCGCCGTACCTGATCATCATCGCGATCTTCTCGCTGGCGAACCTCGGCCCGGTCAAGGACGCACTCGCGGGCGAGCCGTGGACGGTCAAGTTCGGCTGGCCCGGACTGGACATCGTCAACCCGGACGGCTCGGCCGTCTCGTCGACGACCTTCACCCTCAACTGGCTCCCCGCCGCCGGTACGCTCATGATCCTCGCCGGCATCCTCACCGCGCTGGTGCTGCGCATCCCGCCGGCCCGGGCGGTACGGGCGTACGGGCGCACCTACGTCGAGCTGCGCTACGCGATCGTCACCGTGATGGCGGTGCTGGCGCTGGCGTACGTGCTGAACCAGTCCGGTCAGACCGGCACCCTCGGCGCGTTCCTCGCCGCCGCCGGTGGCGCCTTCGTCTTCCTCTCGTCGATCCTCGGCTGGATCGGGGTGGCGGTGACCGGCTCGGACACCTCCGCGAACGCCCTCTTCGGCGCGCTGCAGGTGCAGACGGCGGCCCGCGCCGGGCTCGACCCGGTGCTGCTCGCCGCCGCGAACTCCTCCGGCGGCGTGATGGGCAAGATGATCAGCCCGCAGAACCTGGCGATCGCCGCCGGTGCGGTCGGCATGGCCGGCCGGGAGGGGGAGATCTTCCGCAAGGTCCTGGTCTGGAGCCTCCTGCTGCTGTTCTTCATGTGCGTACTCGTCACGCTCCAGGGCACCCCGGTGCTCGGCTGGATGGTCCCCTGACCGGACGACGCGGTTCGGCGGACCGTGGGGGACGGTCCGCCGAACTGTTCCGGGACGTTTCCGTGGGAGGCGATGCGGCCCCGGGCAACAGCACCGGTGCAGGGGCGCCTCCGCGCCCGGGTCCGAGCGCCCCTCCCCACGGGACCAAGGTCCCGGAGGCGACCGGGACCATCGGCCGCGCGCCGGCCACTGTCCGAGATCCGATTGCGTTTGCCCAGGTCACGGCCGACGGTAGGAGCAGACTGTCCGGATAGGGCCGCTTGCGGTGATTCCGGCGGCCGACCCGGCTCGTCCCAGGTGGTCCGCATGCCCCTGCCACGGTTCGACACCCGACCGGTTCCGCGCCCGCCGGGACTCGTACCACCGGTCGCCGACCTCAGCGGCGTCACGGAACTGCGCCTGCACGGGGTGGGCGGCACCACGCCGCAGGACCTGCTCGGCGACGAGGCACCCCAACAGGTCTCCGGCGACCGGATCGCCGGGTTCTACCGCACCGCCGACGTCGCGGGCCGGCACGTCGAGGCGTACTCGTGGGGCGGGCTGACCTCGCGCAGCGGCTCGCGGGTGCTGTGGTTGCTGCTCTTCCCGTTCGCGCTGGCCAACGTCGCCGGCTGGATGTGCACGCCGCGCATCCACGGCTCGGCCCGTGGGTTCCGGTCGCACCGTACGACGGTCCGCTGGGCGGCGCTCGGGATCACCGTGAACCTGCTGCTCGTCCTCTGTACCACCGGGTTGGACCTGATGGGGTACCAGTGCGGCGGGCACCCGGCCTGCGCGGACGGCTCGTGGCTGCTGCAACCGCTGCGGCACCCGCTGCTCGCCGACCATCCCGGCCGGCGGGTCCTGGCCGGGGCGCTGCTCCCGGTCGCCGTGCTGGGGCTGCTGGCGCTGCTCGCCCTGCGCACCATCAACCGGTACGAGTCGGCGCGCCCGCCGGTCCGCGTCACCGCCGCGCCCACCCCCCGCCCCGGAGCCGACGGGCTCGCGTCGTCCGACGGCGGACCCGGAGCCAACGGCGGACCGACGGCCAACGGCGGACCGGCGGCCAACGGCGGACCGGCGGCGGGTCGGCGGCGCCGGGCGGCCAGCGCGGCGCAGCCCGGTGTGGGGCTCGCCGACCAGTCCTTCTGGGACGGCCAACGCGGCGCCCTGGACCTCGGCCGCCTGCACATCGGCGCGGGTCTCGCCTTCGTCGCGCTGGTCCTCGGGTACACCGTGCGGGCCGCCACCCGCGCCGCGGGCGCCCCGGTCGCGCTGGAGCCGCTCTGGGCCGCCACGCTGGCCCTCGGCGGGGCCGCCCTGCTCGGCGCGCTGCTGCTCCTGGCCGCCGACGGCTGCCCGGACCGGCTGCCGGGAGCGGTGCTGGTCGCCGGTGCGACCGCGACCGTCGGCGCCGCCTGCTTCGCCGCCGCGCAGCCCGCGTACGGGCAGCCCTTCGGTTACCTGCCGGGGATGCGTACCGCCGCCGCGCTCACCCTCGCCGTGGTGATCGCCGCCCTGCTGCTGGTGCTGCCCGCCGCCCTGCTCGGCGGCTGGAGCCGGGGGCAGTTCGTGGCCTTCGGCCCGTTCGTGGCGCTCACGCTCAGCGTGCTCTCGCTCAACGTGGTCCTGCTCGGGGCGATGACCCGCGTCGGTGACCTGCTCGGGCGGGTGTCGGCCCGGGCGACCCTGCCGCGGACCCCGCCGAGCCGGCACGAGCTGTACCTCGCCCCGATGAGCGGCAAGATCCTCCAGTACCTCACGGTGCTCCCACTCGCGATGATCCTGCTCTTCTGCCTCTACGAACTGGTCAGCTACGCGCGGGCCGGCACCCGGCCGGAGACGCTCGCGGAGATCCGGGACTGGTACCGGCGACACTCGCCGCGCCCGGAGACCGAGCCGGCCTGGCAGCAGAGCGCGCTCGCCGGCGACCCGGCCCCGCCGCCCGCCGCCGCCTGGCTCGGCGGCCCGACCTCCGGTACCGGCTGGGTCGCCCGGGTGGCGCGGGCCCGGCGCTTCGCGCGGATGCCGCACGACGTGGACAAGCTGCTCACCGCGCTCGCCGCCGCCGGGACGGTGCTGCTGGTGGCCATCCAGGTCCGCTACTGGGTCTTCCACAAGCTGCCCTGGGGCACCCAGTGGACGCTCACCCTCGGCAGCTACCTCGCCGCCGGCGTGCCGCTCGCCGTGATCGTGGTACTGCGCCGGGGCTGGAGCAACCTGAGCAGCCGGCGGCGGATCGGGGTGCTCTGGGACGTGACCACGTTCTGGCCGCGCGCGTACCATCCGCTGGCGCCGCCCTCGTACGCCGAGCGGGCCGTTCCCGAGCTCCAGCGGCGGCTGTGGCGGGTCCACGACAGCGGCGGCCGGGTGGTGCTCGCCGCGCACAGCCAGGGCACGGTGCTGGCCGCGGCGGCGCTGCTGCAGCGCGACAGCCGGCCGGACGACGACGTCGTCGCGCTGGTCACCTTCGGCTCGCCGCTGCGCACCCTCTACGGTTGGGCGTTCCCGGCCTACTTCGGCGAGGCCCAGCTCCGCGAGCTCGCCGCCGGCCTGCACGCCTGGCGGAACTTCCACTACCGGACCGACTACATCGGCGGGCCGGTGCTGCCCGCCGCGCCGCCGCCCGGGTCGGGCCGGGCCGTGGCCGCACCACCACAGCCCGGCACCGGGCCGACCGGGAGTGGGCTGCCCGGCGCCGAGCCGACCGGGGTGGACGTGGAGCTGCCCGACCCGGCCACCAGTTGGTACATCTACGGCCAGCCGCAGCCGGCCGCGGCACGGCACTCGGGCTACTGGTCCGACCCGGCGGTCTGGCGGGAGGTGGAGCGGCTGGCCGCCGAGGTGGCCACCGTCCCGCCGCCGCCCCGCACCGGCCCCGCCCAGCTCACCGGCTGAGCCCGGCCCCGCGCCGCGCCGCGCCGCACCATTCCGCGCCGCGCCGTCCCGCGCCGCGCCGTCCCGCGCCGCCCGGGTCAGACCAGTTCGGCGTCGTGCACCAGCAGCGCGACCTGGACCCGGTTGTTCAGGTCCAGCTTGGCCAGCAGCCGCGAGACGTACGCCTTCACCGTGGCGACGCTCATGAACAGCTCGGCGGAGATCTCCGCGTTGGAGCGGCCCCGGCCGAGCGCGACGGCCACCTCGCGTTCCCGCTCGCTGAGCCCGGCCAACAGCCGCCGGGCCTGCTCCCGGCGCCCGTCGCCGCCGCGCGAGCCGGCGGCCTGGCCGGTGACCTGGGCGATCAACCGGCGGGTCACGGCCGGGGAGAGGGTCGCCTCGCCCGCGGCGACGCGGCGCACCGCCTGCACGATCTCGGCCGGCGGGGTGTCCTTGAGCAGGAACCCGCCGGCGCCCGCGCGCAGCGCCCGCAGCACGTACTCGTCGGCGTCGAAGGTGGTCAGCACCAGCACCTCGGGCGGGTCCGGGGCACGCCGCAGCGCCTCGGTCGCGGCGAGCCCGTCCATCCGGGGCATCCGGATGTCCATCAGCACCAGGTCGGGGACGTGGACGGCGACCGCCGCCGCCACCTCGCTGCCGTCCGCCACCTCGGCCACCACCCGCAGGTCGGCGACCCCGCCGAGGATCATCGACAGGCCGGCCCGCACCAGCGCGTCGTCGTCGGCGATGAGAATCCGGACGACCTTCGGGTCGCTGCTCACGCCGACCACGGTAGCCACGCCTCCAGCCGGTAGTCGCCGGAGTCGGTCCGCCCGTGCGCCAGCCGGCCGCCCGCGAGGCTGGCCCGCTCGGCCAGGCCGACGAGCCCGGTGCCGGTACCGGGGATCGGGGTGGCCGGGGCGCTCACCGACTCCCGGTTGACGATCTCCGTACGGACGCCGGCGCCCGGACCGCCGGTCACCGTCACCGTCACGGCGGCCCCCGGCGCGTGCTTGCGCGCGTTGGTCAGCCCCTCCTGCACGATCCGGTACGTGCTGCGGGCGATTCCCGGCGGCGCCGACTCCGGTTCGACCACCCCCGAGCAGAGCGTGACCCGCATCCCGGCGTCGCGGGACTCGGCCACCAGCGCGGACAGGTCCCGCAGTGTCGGCTGTGGGCGTTCCGGCGGGGCGTCGGGGGCCTCCTCGCGCAGCACGCCGATCACCTCGCGCAGGTCCTCCAGGGCCTGGTGCGCGCTGGCCCGGATCACGCCGGCGGCGCGGGCGACCTCCTCCGGCGGGGCGTCCGGGCGGAACTCCAGCGCCCCGGCGTGCAGGCTCAGCAGCGAGATCCGGTGCGCCAGCACGTCGTGCATCTCCCGGGCGATCCGGGTGCGTTCCAGCTGCCGGGCCTGGGCCACCCGCAGCCGCTGCTCCGTCTCGGCCCGGTGCGCCCGGTCCCGGAAGGAGACCACGAGCTGCCGCCGGGCGCGTACGAACATCCCCCAGGCGAAGACCGCGGCGATGAAGCACTCGCCGAAGAGCACGGTCTCCCAGTAGCTCATGGACGAGTCGGGGCGCAGCAGCACGTAGACCAAATTGGTGAGCGAGTGGCCCACGACCACCGCCGCCGCCACCAGGAACCGGCGGTGCACCGTGACGGTGAAGACGACGATCACCAATACGACCACCCCGACGACGGAGAAGAGGCTCAGCGGCAGGGAGGCGACCGCCAGCGCGACCGGCCAGCGGCGACGCACCCAGAGCGCGCCGCAGAAGACCAGGCTGAGCACGACATCCAGCGGGAGCAGCCAGCGCGGTCCGAGCAACTCCCCCACCAGGTACGGCTCCGGCTGGCGCGCGTCCCAACGCGCGACCCAGACGTAGCCGAGCGCGAGCAGGAACACGATCGTGTCCACGACCCAGTCCCGGGTCGTCCGGCGCGGATGGCCGGCCGCCGGGTCCGCCGTCAGGGCGGACGGCAACAACCAGGGGTACTCCGGAGCCACCCTCGCGGTCATCCCGTCATGCTACGAAGGGTGACGATCCCCCGACCAGCGACGAAAGTCGACGATGGGCGATAGCCGAAGGTCGCGGGGGTCGCGACCGCCGGCCGCAGCGCGTGACCGGCCGGCGACGGCACGCTGAACCGCATGATCGCCGTCAGGAACCTCAGCAAACGGTACGGCCGGCACGCGGCCGTCGACGACATCTCGTTCGCCTGCGAGCCCGGCACCGTCACCGGCTTCCTCGGGCCGAACGGGGCGGGCAAGTCCACCACCATGCGGATGATCTGCGGGCTCACCCCGCCGACCGCCGGCACCGCCACCGTCAACGGCGTGCCGTACCACCGGTTGCCGAATCCCGGCCGGCAGATCGGGATCCTGCTGGACGCCTCGGCGCAGCACGCCGGGCGTACCGGGCGGGAGGCGTTGACGCTCGTCGCCCGGACGATCGGCGTCGACCAGGGCCGGGTCGCCGAGAAGCTCGACCTGGTGGGGCTCAACGCGGTGGCGGCCCGGCGCCGCGTCCGGGCGTACTCGCTCGGCATGCGGCAGCGGCTCGGCATCGCGCAGGCGCTGCTGGGCGACCCACGGGTGCTGATCCTGGACGAGCCGGCCAACGGGCTGGACCCGGAGGGCATCTACTGGATGCGCGGCCTGCTGCGCGACTTCGCCGATCGGGGCGGCACGGTCCTGCTCTCCTCACACCTGCTGCGGGAGGTGGAGGCGGTGGCGGACCGGCTGGTGGTCATCGGGGGTGGCCGGATCGTCGCCCAGGGCGGCCGGGACGAGCTGCTCTCCGCCGCCGGCACGCTGGTCCGCGCCCGCGACCCACGGGCGCTGCGGGCGGCACTGGACGCCGCCGGCCTCGCCGCGACCGCCAGCACGGACGGCGGGCTGCTGGTCCAGGCCGAGGCGGAGGCGGTCGGGCAGGCCGCCGCGACCGCCGGAGTCGTACTGGTCGAGCTGCGCCCCGCCGGCAGCGGCGGGCTCGAGCAGATGTTCCTCGCCCTCACCGCCGGCGAATCGGTCAAGGAGGCCGTCAAATGAGCGCCGGTACGACCACCTCCCGTACCACCGCCGGCGTCCCCGCCGGGCGGCCCGACCCGGCCGCCGCCTCGGTCCGGCCGTCGCTGGCCCGGCTGACCGCGGTGGAGCTGCGCAAGCTCACCGACACCCGGTCCGGCTACTGGCTGCTGATCGTGATCGCCCTGGCCGCCGCCGCGATCGTCGCGGTACAGCTCTTCGTCACCGAGGACGCCGAGCAGACCTTCGTCAACTTCTTCGTACCGTCGCTGCTCCCGGTCGGCGTCCTGCTGCCGGTGCTCGGCATCCTGCTGGTCACCAGCGAGTGGTCGCAGCGCACCGCGCTGACCACGTTCGTGCTGGTACCGGTCCGGCACCGGGTGGTCGTCGCGAAGCTGGCCGCCGGCGTGGTCGCCTCGCTGGTCTCGGTGCTGGCCAGCCTCGCGGTGGCCACGATCGGTACGCTGCTCGCCCGCGCCACCGGCGGAAGCGGCGACTGGTCGTTGGAGGCCCGATTGGTCGGCTACGCCGCCCTGTTCCAGGTGATCAACGTGCTGATGGGGATCGGCTTCGGCATGCTGCTGCTCAACACCCCGCTGGCGATCGTGGTGTACCTGGTGCTACCGACGGTCTGGTCGATCCTCGGCGAGATGATCCGGTCGCTGCACGACGTCGCCGCCTGGCTCGACCTCAGCGTCACCATGGGGCAGTTGACCACCCCGGACGTCACCGCCGGACAGTGGGCCCGGATCGCCGTCTCGGCCGCGGTCTGGGTGCTCGCCCCGCTCGTCGCCGGCACGGTACGGATCGTCCGGCAGGAGGTCTCCTGACCGGGGCGGAAACCGGGGTTCGGCACCGCCGTGCGCGTCCGCGACAACACCGGGCGCGCACGGCCCGGACCGCCGGTCCGGCCAGCAGATGATCTAGATCCGCCGATGTTTCGCGTTTTCCCGGTACGGAAGGGACGGAAGCGACGGAAGTAAACCAGAGTGACCATTGGGGAATCCCGTCCGCCAGCAGCCGACCGAGCCACTGCCTACCGTTAAAAGTGCAGGTCAAAGCCCCTTTGGGCAAGCACATCGGAACGATCGGTGGCCCGGGATGTCGAACGAGGCCAGAAGCACCACCCGCCGGATCGAACGCTCGAAGCAGTGGGAGGAACGCACTCCGCACCGGATCAGGAAGGAGTCCCGCACCTCCCCCTCTCCCCTGCCCGTCCCACGGATCCGGTCCTGGCGGCTGCTCACCACGATCACGGTCGCCGCCCTGCTGCTCGCGCTGCACGGGCAGGGCGGCAACCCCGCCGAGTGGCGCTGGTGGCCCGGCTCCTGGGTGGTACCGATCTTCGACGGTCTGAGCGCCGCCCTCGTCGGCGGTCTCCCCGCCTGGAAACGCCTCGGCTTCCTGGCGCTCGCCATCGCCTGTTTCGTCTCCTGGCGGCACTGGCGAATGGCCAAGCTCGCCTACCTGCCCGGCCCCGTCGACGTGCACGAGTTCACCAACGCCACCTCCGACCGGCAGGCGCCGGTGGACGACGTGAAGAGCCAGTTCTGCCGGCACCTCTCGGAGACCCAGATCTACCCCCCGTACGCCGGCCCGGCCGATCCGCCGCCGGAGAGCTTCCTCGACGTGGCCGGCGAGATCGACCCGAAGACCTCCAGTCCGATCGGGATGATCATCCAGGCGCTGCCGAGCCTTTGGCCGAAGACCGGCTACCTGGTCACGGGGGCGTTGCAGATGCGCCCGCAGGAACCTCGGTACGGCATCTCCGCCACGGTCACCTCCTTCCTGGGCGGCGGGCGCAGCGCCATGACCACCCAGTGGGGACGCAGCTGGGACGACGCGACCTGCAAGACCGCGTACTGGGTGCTGGCCACGATCCTGCCGGTGACCCGGCTCGCGAGGACGGCGCCGTGGCGCAAGTGGCAGGGGCGCGAGCTGCCGCCCGACCTGTTCGAGGCGTACAACGAGGGCAAGAAGCGCCAGGACAGCCGCAAGCTCGACGAGGCGCTCTGGTGGTACGGCAAGGCGCTGCGGCACGACCCGTTCAACGCCGAGCTGCGCCTCATGGTGGCCAGCGTCCAGGAGGACCTGGGGCTCTTCCTGGACGCGCTCGACACGTACCAGGGCGCGCTCGCGCTCGGCGAGCAGAGCGGCTGGTACGCCGACCACGTCTGGACCACCCGGTGGCGGCGGGTCCGGCACCCGGTACGCCACCTCTGGGAACCGTTGCGCTACGTGCTCCGCCGCCGCGAGTCGATCAAACTGCGCTACCAGTACGCCTGCACGCTCGCCTACTCCGAACGCACCGTCGAGCAGTGGTTCGTCGACGACGCGGTGGGCGAGCGCGGGAAGGTGATCCGGCAGATCAAGGAGAGCCTCCAGGCGGCCTTCGTCGACCGGTACTGGCCGGTGGTGGTGGCCTTCGCCGAACGGCCGGACGAGGCGACCGCCAAGCAGTGGCTGCGCCGGGTGCTCGGCGAGCATCCCACCGCCACGAAGGTGGTCTTCCAGCTCGCCGCCGCCCAGGAGCTGTACCGGCTCCGCGAGGACCTGCTGCTGGCCCGGCTGGTGCCCGGCGCCCGCTCGGTGGCGACCCGCCCGGTGCTGCGGCTGGCCCGGGACGTCTGGGCGCCGCTGCGGCTGGCCAAGGCGCTGCACGAGTGGCAGGGGGAGGGCTGGTACCCGGCCCGGTTGAACTCCGACGGCGTACCGACCCCGCCGTTCGCCCGGGGCGGCTGCCTGCGGCCCTGGTGGCGCCGGGTACCGCGGCGGCGGGCGCGGGCGGTGATGGAGAGCTGGCCGCCGCCGGTGGACCTGCTGGACCGGGCCATCTCCCGGGCGCAGCGCCGCTGGCTGCGCTGGCCGCACCTGAGCTCGTACGACTACTACAACGCGGCCTGCACCTACGGGTTCGCCCTGTACGGCTACCCGCGCGCCGCCGGCGGCGAGGCGGGCACCCGCGCCACGGAACAGGACGAGCAGCAGGTCAAGCGGCTCGCCTACCAGGCGGTGGAGCAGCTGCGCGCCTCACTGGCCTGTACCGACAGCGGCGTGGCGGCCCGGCTGCGGGTCTGGATCGTCAGCAGCGACCCGGACCTGGCCCCGCTACGGCACCAGCCCGAGTTCCGGCACTTCGAACGCGACGAGTACCCCAGCCTGAAGCTCTTCTTCCCCCGACCCGACAAGGTCATCAACGTCCGGATGTCGGCGTACGCGAAGGAACTGCTCTGCGAGGGCGCCGGCCTGCTGGAGCAGACCTGGCACCGACGCGCCCTGCCGGCGCCCGCGGCGGACCTGCACCGGCTGATGAACTGGCTGGAACTGGACGCCCGGATCTGGGAGGCCCTGACCCGCATCTCGCGCGACCGGGCCCGGTACTGGCGCGACCGGGCCGAGTTCATCCACCTGGTCAAGGAGGCGGCCGATCCGGTACTGGTCGCCGAGGCGTCCTTCCCGCCGGCCGTACCCGGCTTCGACGACGTGGTGATGGCCGGCTCGGAGGAGTTCGACTGGGACGACCTGCGCTCCCCGGAGCCGGTGGAGCGGCTGGCCCAGCAGCGCATCGACCTGGTCGACAAGAAGATCAGCGCGCTCGCGGGGACGCTGGCCAAGCGAGGGGGCGACGAGAGCCTGCTGGACCGGGCCATGCTGGTCGGGATGGACCTGCGGGGCGAGCGCCTGGACCGGGAGCAGGCGCGCGAGGTCTGCCGCCGGCACGCGGCCGCCTGGCAGCGGGTCGCCGGGCACATGGACGAGGCCGGCATCGCCGTCTACACCACCGACGACACGCCGGACGCGGGACGGCGCCCCTGAACGGTGCCGAGCCCTCCCGGCCCACCACCGACGACGCCTCGGCGCCGGCCCGCTGACCGGTCATGATCGAGCTGGCGGACCGGCCCGCTTGGTAGGCTCGGACCGTGGACCGGCCCGTGCTCGCGTACCGATGGAGCCAGAGCGAGTTCGTGCGCGCCTGGGAGGCGGGAGCCTTCGACCACCCGGTGGAGCTTGTCGAAGGGGAGATCTGGCCCGTGGTGATCGGATCGTGGCACGGTGACACGGTCGGCGAGATCCTGGCGCGGCTGCCGCGGTCCGGAGTACGGGTGACGACCGCGACGCTGCCGACCGGGCAGTCGCTTCCGGACCCCGACTGTTGGGTACGCCAAGCCGACGCGGATCCCCGGGGCACCATCGGATCGAGGCTGTCCATCTGGGACGCGCGCGACGTGCTGCTCGTGGTCGAGGTCGCGGACGAGACCACGATCCAGGACCTCAACGTCAAAGCCAAGCTCTACGGGCAGGCCGGTTACCCGGTCTACTGGGTGGTGACCCAGGAAGCGATCTACGAGCACACCGAGCCCAGCTCGACCGGCTACCGCAAGCGGGTCGAATATCGGCTGGGAGAGCGCATTCCTGTCCCGTACGCCAACACCGAGCTGGCGGTCGATAATCTGATCGCCCCCGGGCCCGGCTGACCCGTAGCATCCGGCGGACGGCATCGAGCGCTAGGCCGCGTTTCATAGGGCGGTCGAGGTGAGGAACGTTTCGTGCAGATCCGCCCAGCGGTACCCGACGACGCCCCGGCCGTGGTGGCGTTGCGCGCACTGGTCTACCCGTACCTGGTGCGGGGGGTCGAGTCGACCCGACAGATGATCGCCAATCCGCCGCCGGGCGAGGAGTGGGTGGCGTTCGTCGCCGAGCACGCTGGGCGGGTGGTCGGCTGGGTGTCGGCCTACGTCAACGCCAGGACCGCCGAGCCCGGTTTCGGCGAGATCTCCCTGTTGCACGTGCACCCGGAGCATCGGGGCCGGGGCACCGGCACGGCGCTGCTGACCCTGGCGAGGGAGCACGTGCTGCGGCTCGACGCGCGCCGGATCCGGGCCTGGGCCCAGGCGGAATCCCTCGGCTTCGCCCGCCGGCACGGCTTCGAGCCGGGCCGCGAGCTGCGCTACTCGTCGCTCGCGCTGCGGCCGGCGCCGCCCGCGCCGACGGTCCCGGCCGGCGTCGAACTGGCCCCGCTCACCGACCTCACCCCGGAGCTGATGTACGCCGCCGAGGTCGCCGCCGCCTCCGACGAGCCCGAGGACGCGCCGCAGGACGCCATCCCCTTCGAGAGCTGGCGGTACGACGTCTGGGACAACATCGGGCTGGACCGGGACGCCAGCGTCGCCGTGCTCGTTGACGGCGAGGTGGTCGCCTTCTCCCTGGTGAAGCGGGACGGCGAGCGGATGTGGTCGGACATGACCGCGACCCGGCCCGAGTACCGCGGCCGGGGGCTGGCCCGGTTGGCGAAGCGGGGCGCCCTGCACCGGGCCGCCGAACGCGGGGTCACGGTCGCGTACACCTCCAACGACGAGGCGAACGCGCCCATGCTGGCGGTCAACGCCCGGCTCGGCTACCGCCCGATCGCCGCGCAGTGGTCCTGCCTGGCCAGCGTCGGGTGAGCCGGGCAACCGCGCCGCCCGTCGGCGCGGACCGGCCCTCGCCCGGGTCGTGACCTGGGGGTAGGTTTCGACGGGTGACCTTGCAACGCAGTGTTGACCCAGACCAGGTCGGTTTCGACCCGACCCGCCTCGCCCGGATCGACTCGCACTTCGCCCGCTACGTCGACGACGGCCAGCTCGCCGGCTGGCAGGTCGTGGTCACCCGCCGGGGCGAGGTGGCGCACGCCTCGACGTACGGGCTGCGGGACCGCGAGGCGGGTACGCCGGTGGGGTCGGACACCCTGTGGCGGATCTACTCGATGACTAAGCCGCTCACCTCGGTCGCCGCCATGATGCTCTGGGAGGAGGGCCGGTTCGAGCTGACCGACGAGATCAGCCGCTGGCTGCCCGAGTTCGCCGACGTACGCGTCTACGACCGGGGGTCGGCGCTGAAGCCGTACACGGTGCCGGCGGTCGAGCCGATCCGGGTCTGGCACCTGCTCACCCACACCGCCGGTCTGACGTACGGGTTCATGCAGACGCACGTGGTCGACGCCATCTACCGGTCCGCCGGCTTCGACGTGTACCCGGCCGCGGGGCTGGACCTCGCGGGCGCCAGCGCCCGGATCGCCCGGCTGCCGCTGCTCTTCCAGCCCGGGACCGCCTGGGGCTACAGCGTCGCCACCGACGTGCTCGGCCGCCTGATCGAAGTGATCTCCGGGCAGCCGCTGGACACGTTCTTCAGCGAGCGCATCCTCGACCCGCTCGGCATGACCGACACCCGCTGGTGGGTGGAGGACGCGGACGCGCCGCGACTGGCCGCCCTCTACGCGCCGCACCCGAAGACCGGGCAGGCCGTACGGCTCGACGCGCTCGGCGCGCCGGCCCGGCAGAAGCCGGACCTGCACGCCGGCGGGGGCGGCCTGATCTCCACGGCCGCCGACTACCACCGCTTCACGCAGATGCTGCTGCGCGGCGGCGAGCTGGACGGGGTACGCCTGCTCGGCCCCCGCACGGTGCGCTTCATGACCCGTAACCACCTGCCCGGGGGCAGGGACCTCGGGCAGCTCTCGGTGGGCGGGTTCGCGGAGAGCATCTTCGACGGGATCGGCTTCGGACTCGGGTTCGCGGTGGTGCTGGACCCGGTACCGGGCCGGGTGCCGAGCAGCGTCGGCGAGTACTACTGGGGCGGGCTGGCCAGCACCAGCTTCTGGGTCGACCCGGTCGAGGAGATCACCGCGCTCTTCTTCACCCAGCTCGCGCCGTCGAGCACGTACCCGCTCCGCTCCCAGCTGCGCCAGCTCGTCTACTCCGCGATCGTGGACTAGGCCGTGGACTTGGCCGGGGCGGGGATCAGTCGGCGAGCCGCGCCGGGAACCCGCCCGTGGCGATCGGGCCCCAGCTCTCGATGCTGAGCCGGATCAGGCACTTGCCCTGGCGGACCATGGCCTGCCGGTACTCGTCCCAGTCCGGGTGCTCCCCGGAGATGCCGCGGAAGTACTCGACGAGCGGCTCCAGCGCCTCCGGCAGGTCGAGCACCTCGGCCGTACCGTCGACCTGCACCCACGGCCCGTTCCACTCGTCCGACAGGACGCAGGCCGAGACCCTGGGGTCGCGCCGGATGTTGGTGACCTTGGCCCGTTCCGGGTACGTCGAGACCACGATCCGGCCGGCCGGGTCGACGCCGCAGGTCACCGGGGACGACTGCGGCCGCCCGTCGGGGCGGGTGGTCAACAGGACGGCCCGGTGGCGCTGGGCGAGGAAGTCGAGCAGCCCGGCGCGGTCGACGCGGGTGTTGGTCGCGATGGTGCGCGGCATGTCTTGTCTCCTGGTTCCGCCCCACCGGTACGGGCGGGCCGGGGCGTTCGGTCTGTGTGGATCTCCTCAGCACGACCCTACGCCCCGGCCCGGCGCGCGCCGCGTCCCGAGCCCGAGGGGCCTCGACGGGCGCGGCTACCCGCAGCTCGGGGTACCGCCGTTCGCGGCGGAACGGATGCCGGGCGCGTCCCGCACGGTGCTGAAGTTGCTCCGGAAGGCGTTGAACACCGCGGTGTCCTCCAGCTGCAGAAGCGTCTCGTCGGATTGGCGCAGCGAGTTGTAGCTCAGGTTGTGGCTGCCGACCCAGGTGATGGTCCGGTCCGCGCCGCCGTAGTAGTTCCCCTCCACCTGGAGGACCTTCTGGTGGGTCCACGTGCTGTCATCGCCGCAGTAGTACCTGACGATCGGGCCACCGTACGGGCTGCTGGTGGCGCGGAGCAGGTTCTTGATGGCGGTCGTCTCGGCACCGGAGCCCGGGTTGTAGTTCTCGACCACCTGGACGTAGCAGCCCGCGTTGTCCAGCTCCCACAGCTTCGCGGCGAGGTAGCCACGGCTGAAGCTGGTGGTGTTGACCCGGATGATGGTGCGGTACGTGCCGTCCTGGGTGCCGACGCGCGAGTTGCCGAAGCACTTCACGTTGTCGAGCACGGTCTCGATGGTGTCCTCGGCCGGATCGCCGTACGGCTGCCCGTTGCTCTCCTGGCGCGGGTAAAAGTGGATCTTCGCGTTGCCCGAGGTCACCGCCGGCCGGCCGGTGTCGTAGTAGTTGTTGTTGACCTTCTGCGCCTTCAGATCGTCGAAGTAGCCGCTGTAGGCGTTGTAGATGGCCGTGTTGCCGACCAGCACCAGGGCGGCGTTCCAGCCGCGCAGCCCGTCCCGGCCGTCGTGCAGGTTGGCGGTCGACTGGACCACCACGTTGGCCGCGCCTCCGGTGCTGGAGAAGAGGAAGAACTTGTTGTGGTTGATCGACGTGACGTCGTTGATCGTCCGATTGCCGATACACCCACGGTTGGCCGGGCAGAAGAGGATCCACGATCCGGCGCTCAGGTTCGTACCGAGCCCGCTGACCAGCGGCGCGTACGTCGCGGTCTTCGGATCGCCGTTGTTGAAGACGACCTGCACGTCGACGCCCCGGTTCTTCGCCGCCAGCAGCGCGTTCGGGATCGTGGGGTCGTCCGCGTAGTACATCGCCATCCGGATCCGCGACCCGGCCGGCGCATCGCCGATCAGCTGGACGATCCGATTCTGGGTCGCCTGCTTCTGCTCCGTCGTACCGAGGGGATTGTTGAAGACCGCTCCGGTGGTCGGGGCCGCGAGCGCCGGGGAGCCGCCGAGCGTGGCGGTGGCCGCCGCCAGGCAGGCACTCAGCGCCACAGTTGAGATCACTTTCCGCATCGGCGGAAGGTAGCAGGGATGTCGATCTTTCGCTGCCCGTCGCCCGGATCGCCCCACACCGGTACGGACACCGGGTCCAGGTCCGCGCCGAGGCGGGGCGATCACCTAGGGTACGTACCACCGCCGGCCCATTGCCGGCACGGCGATGGCAGGGGGGTTAACGTACGACCTCTCGCCATTCGGGACGGCCACCGAGCCACGCGTCGGCGAGGATGAGGGCCGAGGCCTCGCCGGGGCACTGCTGCACCTTCGACCGGCCACCGTCGCCGCCCACACGCGCTTCTACTTCCCAGAGTTCGCCGTCGGTTCGGACGTACACGTCCCGACGGGCTCGCACTCCCCGATCGCCGTTCCACCAGTGTCGTTCGACTCTCACCGGGTCACGGTATAGCACCGGCGGCGTGATGCAACCTCGGTCGATCTTGTGATTGCAAACCGGTATTTGGCACGGCGTGCGAAATGGTGCGGGCGACGTAACGTACCGTTCCGGAATAGTCGCGATGGGTCGATCGACGCGCTCGTCGAAATCGCGCCCGCGCGTCCCGACCGGCCGGTCGCTATTCGCGTTCGACGTCCGTTCCGGGCCCGCCCGTCATCCCCGACTCGCCGCTCCCGACCGGGCGGTGCCGCGACCGGCCGGGAGCGGACGGGTCCGGATGGACCGCGGGCGGACCACCCCCTCAGGGACGGGGTGCGTTCCCCCCGGCGGCCGGTCCCCCAACGGCCGCGCCACGCGCCCCGTCCCTACCCAGAACCACGTTCGTTCGGCCGGACGGGTTCTCGTCCGGGGGCGCCGCGACGGGTAGCGCTGGTCACACTGGCGCGGTCAGCCTAGGAAGTTAGGAAGATCCCCGTCCCCTGACGCAGCGCGACAACAGGCCCCCAACGGACACGTCGGCGGGCCGTCAGAAGCCGGGGAAGAGGCGGCGCAGGTCGTCCAGAGTGATCGGTCCGGTCACCCGGACCGTCCCGGGGGTGTGCTCCGGCCCGAGGCGGCCGGTGGCCAGCCGCAGCCACGCCTCGCCGGGCAGGATCAGCTCGCCGTCGGCCCGCTCGGGCGCCCCCTCGGTCAGCTCGATCTTGTCGCCCAGCCGCAGCGCGTACGTCCCCTCGGGATCGGTCAGCCGCAGGGTCAGGGTGGCCTCGCGCCCGCCGAGCGCCGCCGGCTTGGCGACCCAGGCGAACATGTGGGCGATCTGTACGAGCAACAGCGGTACCGCCACGGGCGTCACCGTCGCGAACGGATTGAAGGCGACCTCGACGTCCCACTGGTGCAGGGCGAACTCGCTGAGCCGCATCCGCGCGGCGGCGGCGACGTCGACGGGCGCGGGCAGGAAGCCGAGGTTGATCCGCAACTCCTCCCGGGCGGTCGCGTCGAGCGCCTCGTACGCCTCGACGAGCCGCTGGTTGGCGGCGAGGAAGCCGCTGGCGTGCTCGGCCGGCGGCATCGCGTCCCAGCGGGCCCAGACGCCGCGGTTGAAGTCGCCCTCGGGCGCCGGGGCACCGCTGCGGGCGGCCGTGAGCGTGGCCAGGTTGATCTCGGCACCGCTGCCGAGGTGGCTCAGCACCTGGGAGACCTGCCACTCGCTCGCGCCCGAGGGGCGTACCAGGTCGTCGGGGCCGAGGTCCCGGACGAGCGCGGCGAGTTCCTCGTGCCCCGAGCGGAGCGCGGCGATGATCTCATCGGCGGGAGTGGTCATGACTCTCCTGTGTTCGTGGCTGTCGCCGCTTCGTGGCTGTGCCGGCTGTCGGGTTGTCGGGTGCCCGGTGCCGGGACGGTGCCGGACCGGTGCCGGCGGAGGTGCCGGAGGTGGCGGAACGCGCCCGTCACGGCCGCGTTCGGGCCCGCCGGCACCCGTTACCGGTCAACGGTAGACCGGGCGGTCGGGATTGCCGTGCCCGGCGCACGAACCGGCCCGGCCGCCGGTCAGGCTGTACTGGCCGTCCCCGCAGCGGACCATGTAGCCCCGCCCCTCGAAGAAGTTGCTCACGCAGCCGAAGTAGGTGCAGACGTCCGCCGGCGGGTTCTGGACCATCGAGCCGTGGCAGTGGTTGTAGCCGTACGGGTTCGGCGGCGCCCCGCAGAGGTCGGCGGGTTTGGCGGAGGCGGAGGCGCTCCGGCGCGGCGTGGGGCTCGCGGACCTGGAGCCGCTCGGCCTGGGCGTGGGGCTGCTCGGCGCGAGCGTCGTCGGGCTCGCCGACCGGCTCGGCGTGACCGGCGGCGCGGACGATCCGGACGGCTCGGGCAGCGGTACGACGTCGATCCGCGACAGTCCGGGCGAGGCGGCGTCGCTACCGGCCTCCGGCGCGCCCCCCGTCACCCCGGCCACGGCCACCGCGCCCGCCCCGACGAGCAGCACCACGACCGCGCCGAGCACCAGCGCGACCCGGCCCCGGGGCAGCAGGGCGGTGAGCGGCGCGTCCTGCGCCGAGACGAACTCCGGCGCGACCGGTTCGAGCCCCTGGTGCGCGGCGACCAGCCCCTCCAGCAGCGCCACGAACGCCGCGCGCTGCCCGCTCGCGTTCGCCACGGCCAGGGTCAGCTCGAAGCGGAAGACGCCGGCCTGCTCCTCGGTGAGCAGCAGCCCGGAGACCGACCCGCGGTCGGCGACCCCGAGCAGGCTGAACGGCGCGGAGGGGTCGTGGTGCACGCCGACCAGCCGCTCGTAGGCCCACTCGCGCTCGTCCCGGTCGCCGCCGCGGAAGACCACGCGCTGGCTGGTGACGACGGCGGTACCGTTCGCGACCGGCTCGACGCCGGGCGGCAGGATGACCGGGTTCGTGGTTTCGAGCAGGAACGGGAACCGGGTCAGGTCGGGTGGGGGCAGCTCGCCGGGGCTGCGGGGGGCCTCGACCAGGCGTACCCCGGGAAGCTCGGCGGTGATGACCTCACCGGGCCGGAGGTTGAGCCACGGCGCGACGGCCGGATCGGTGGTCCCGTCGAACGCCGCCGCGGCGGCCCACATCCGCCGCAGGTCGGCGTCGCGCCGCCGCCAGATCTCCAGGCGCTCGGCGTACGGACGCCGGCGGGCCGCGTTCTCCTGCTCGGCCCACCGCTCACGCCAGCCGGAACCGGCCGGACCTTCCCCTGCCATACCCTCTCCCACGCGAAGCGGCACGCCCCGGGACCGCTTCGGTACGCCGCCCGGTCGGTCGTGTTGCGATGATCATCCTTGGCCGGTTCGCCCGGGCCGGACCGGGGGACCGGAGACCACCGACGGCTCACCCCGGACACCCTGCCCTACCGAACCCGGCGCGCGCTCCCCCGATCGGCTTCCCGCCCGCGGAAACCGGCCAGTGGCACCGGCACCGGCCCGGGCCGCGCCGGCCGTTCCGACGCCTGACGTTCGACCGCCCGCCGCGTCTGGTCGATCATCACTTTCGATTCGTCACCTAGTGTCTACTCATGACTGTCTCGTCTGCACGATCAGGATCCGCGCGCGCCGCCGGCACGCCGGGCCTCCGCGGCCGGATCGCCGTCGCGCTCGCCGCATCTGTTGTCAGCGGCGCCACCGCCCTGGCCGTCACCGCCTCGGTCCCGGCCCCGGCCGCCGCCGAACCGGACGACGTCGTCGTGTCGGAGGACTTCTCCGCCGGGACGCTACCCGCCGGATGGCGGGCTGTCGATGGCGAGTGGAGGGTCCAGAACGGGCGGTTGATCGGCACCTCGACCAGTTCGAGCGCGAACAACAAGATCACCTTCGGCCCGCACCTGACCGACTTCCGCTTCGAGGCGACCGTACGGTTCGAGTCGGCCCAGGCGGCGACCCGCTGGACCGCGCTCGGCCTGGACATCGGGGCCGACGGCTCGGTGCCGTGGTGGATCGCCACCATGCGCAGCGGCACCACCGCCAGCAACGGGCTGGAGTTCGCCCAGCGCACCACCGCCAACGCCTGGAACGTGACCAACACCGGCTCCGCCCCGTACGCGGCCAACACCGGCCGGGACATCCGGGTCGCGATCGAGGTGCACGGCGCCCAGGCCCGGTGGATCTTCGACGGGCAGGAGCTGCTGCGCACCAGCAGCCTCCAGCGCTCCGCCACCGGCGGGCTGGCCCTGCTGGTCAACGGCGCGACCGTCTCGTTCGACGACGTACGGGTGACCGAGCTGGCCGGCAACGCCTACATCCGCACGCCCGGCAGCCCGTTCCTGGTCATGGCGCACCGGGGCGCCTCGTCGGCCGCGCCCGAGAACACCCTCGTGTCGGAGGAGATCGCCCGCCGGGGCGGCGCGGACTTCATCGAGAACGACGTGCAGCCCAGCAAGGACGGCGTCCCGTTCATCCTGCACGACGCCACCGTGGACCGGACCACCAACGGTACGGGCGCCATCCGGAGCCTCACCTCGACCCAGCTCAAGGCGCTGGACGCCGGCTCCTGGTTCGCCCCGCAGTACGCCGGCGCGCGGATCCCCACCCTCGCCGAGCAGCTGGCCGACCTGCGGACGCGGGGCGGCAACCTGCTGCTGGAGATCAAGGGCAAGCACACCCGGGACGAGGTCGCCAAGATCATTCAGGTGATCCGGGAGCAGCAGATGACCGACCGGGTCTTCGTACAGAGCTTCGAGGTCGACGCGTTGCAGTTCACCCGCGAGCTGGCGCCGGAGCTGCCGCTGGGGCTGCTACGCAGCACCCTCGACGCCGACCCGTTGGCGATCTCCCGGCAGCTCGGCCTGACCGCGTACAACCCGGACGGCAACGCGCTGCTCGCCCGCCCGTCCGTCATCGCCGACCTGCACCGGGCGGGCGTCGCGGTGATGGCGTGGACGATGGACTCGGCCGGCCAGTGGCAGCAGTTGGAGCGGGCCGGCGCTGACGCGATCATCACCAACCGTCCGGCCGAGCTGGCCGGCTGGAACGCCGCCCTGCTCCAGGGCTGACCGCCCGGTCGCAGGGCTGACCGTCGGGGCGGCGCGCGGTCATTTGCGTACCGTGCGCCGCTCCCCGCCGTGGTAGTAGCAGGAGTAGGGGCTACCGCCGCTCCGGCTGACCTTGCCGTCCTTGCACTGGACCAGATAGCCGTTGCCTCGGTTGAAGTTGTCCACGCAGGGGAAGTAGCGGCACGTGTCCCGGGCCGGGTCGGTGATCCGCGAGCCGGTGGCGCAGTAGTGGTAGCCGTACGGGTTCTCCGGTGCGCCGCAGAGGTCGGGGCGGCTCGGGGTGGTCGGCGCCGCGGTCGTCCGCGTCGGCGCGGCCGGCGGCGGGACCGGGCGTCCCGTGGGCGTGCGCGGGGCGCCGGTCGTCGGGGCGACGGTACGCGTCGACGACGGCGTGGGCGTGGCGGCCGACGGCGTACCGCTCGGCTCGGGCGTCGGTCCACCGGACGGACTGGTCAGCTCGCTTCCGACCGGGGCCGGCAGCACCACCTCGGTACGGCCACCCCCCGCGAAGATCGGGTGCTCCTCGGCCGAGCCGGTGCTCGCGAAGGCGAACCCCCCACCGAGCACCACCACGGCCACCAGCCCCGCCGCCCAGGCGAACGTACGGTTGTTGAGCGCGGCGCTCAGCGGCGCCTGCTGGCCCGAGACGAGCACCGGCGCGGCCGGGGCCAGCCCCTGGTGCGCGGCGATCAGCCCGTCGAGGAGGGCGACGAAGGCGGGGCGCGCGCCGGTGGCGTTGGCGAGCGCCAGGGTCAGCTGGAAGCGGAACTCCGCCGCCCGGTCCTCGGGCAGCAGCACCCCGGAGACGGCCGCGCGGTTGCCGAGCCGCAGCAGGGTCAGCGGGGCGCTCGTCTCGTGCAGCAGGCCGGTCAGGTCGTCGTACGTCCAGTCGCGCCGACCCCGCTCGCCGCGGAACGCGATGCGCTCGCTGGTGACGGCGATCGTGCCGGTGTCTACCTGGCTGGCGCCCGGCGGCAGTTGGCCGGGCGCGGCGGACTCGAACAGGTACGGGAACCGGGTCAGGTCGGGAGCGGGCAGCTCGCCCGCGTTGCGGACGCCGACGACGCGCACCTCCGGGGCGGCCCAGAAGACGACCTCGTCGCGGCGCAGGTCCAGCCACGGCGCCAGGCCCGGGTCGATGGTGCCCTGGAAGCTGGTCGCGGTGGAGCGCAGCCGCCGCAGCTCGGCGTCCTGGCGCCGCCACGCCTCCAGGGCGGCCTCGTTGGCCTGCCTGCGGATCTCGTTCTCCCGGACCGCCCAGCGCTGCCGCCAGCCGGAACCGGACGCGGCCGGCCTACCAGTCACCATGTGTTGATCCCCCACCCGAACGCACGGCGTGCTCGGTCTCGACGTCGTGGAGCCGGTCAGCCACACCTGACCAGCAGTGACGGGCGTCAACCTCGTCGTGACGCCCGTTGCCCACCGGGTGACGGTAATCGTCACGAGCGCCGGGGAAAACCCTGGCACGCACCCGCGACCTCGCCGATTACTTCGGATAGTGACCGAAAACTGACAGTTCCGCCCATCGGATGTCGACCGTCCGGCGGGTCGGCGTCGGCCGTCCGGCCGCCGGGTCGACGCCCACCAGCCGGGTCGACGCTCGCCGTCCGGCCGGCGGGTCCACGCTCGCCGCCCGCCCGCCGGGTCGACGCTCGCCGTCTGGCCGGCGGTCAGAGCAGGCCGACGCCGAGGAGCAGCGTGCCGGCGGTGAGCGCGACGCCGCCGGCCGGTACCAGCAGGATCAGCCTGTTCGGCCGGGTGTCCGAGGGACGCACCACCGAGAGGAAGAAGCCGAGCGGCATCAGGATCGGCGCGGTGGCCATCAGCACGCGGATCAGCATCAGCACCGGGCCGGGGTAGTCGGTCCGGTCCAGGTAGAGCAGCGCGACGAGCGCGAAGAGCACCAGTACGCCGGCGTGCGCGTGACCGGCGGTCCAGAGGCCGCGGCGTACGGGGTTGTCCAAATAGCCCGGGATGCGGCGGACGAGCTGCATCAGCAGCGACAGTCCGCCGAACGCGATGGTCGAGACGGTGATCAGAAGGATGGCGGCGGTGATCCGGGTTTCCGTGGTCATCGGGGTGGTCCGTTCGGTCGCTGCGAACTTGTCACCGTAAAGATGCCGCCCGGCAGCCATCTTGTCAATGACAAAATTCCGAGACCGGGTCTCGCCCGGACGCGCGCCGCCGACGCCGGACGTGCGCTGCCGACGCCGGGGGAAACTCGGTGGGCCCGGCCGCACGCCGCTGCTACCGTGTCCGCGTGCTTCCGTTCGCGTCCCAGCCGATGATGCCCCGCCACCGGGGCCACTGACGCTGGACGCATGAACGTTCCGAGGCCCTGGACACGGGCCTCGATTCGGGTACGGGTCGGAGCCCCGATTCTTCGAGGACGGTTCCGATGACCCGCCGGTGCTACCTGACCACGACCATCCCGTACGTCAACGCCCGCCCCCACCTCGGGTTCGCCCTGGAACTCGTGCAGGCCGACGCGCTCGCCAGACACCGGCGCCAGCGCGGCGACGAGGTACGTCTCCTCAGCGGTACGGACGACAACTCGCTGAAGAACGTGCTGGCCGCCGAGGCCGAGGGCCTGCCGACGCGGGAACTCGTCGACCGCAACGCCGCCGCGTTCGAGGCGCTGCGCCAACCGCTGGCGCTCTCCTTCGACGACTTCATCCGCACCAGCCGGGATCCCCGCCACCGCCCGGGGGTGGAACGGCTCTGGCGCGCCTGCGCGGCCGCCGGTGACCTCTACCGCAGGCACTACCAGGGGCTGTACTGCGTCGGGTGCGAGCAGTTCTACGCCGAGGCCGAACTGCCCGCCGGTCGCTGCCCCGAACACGGCACCCCACCGCAGCTCGTCGTCGAGGAGAACTGGTTCTTCCGCCTGTCCCGGTACCAGGACCAGCTGCTCGACCTCGTCGGCAGCGGGCGGCTGCGGATCGAACCGGAGGCACGCCGCAACGAGGTGCTCGGCTTCATCGCGGCCGGGCTGAGCGACTTCAGCGTCTCCCGCTCGCACACCCGCGCGCGGGGCTGGGGCATCCCCGTACCGGAGGACCCCGACCAGGTCATCTACGTCTGGTGGGACGCCCTGGGCAACTACCTCACCGCCCTCGACTACGCCGACCGGGGCCCCGACTACCGGCACTGGTGGGTCGACAGCCCGCGGCGGATCCACCTGCTCGGCAAGGGCGTGCTGCGCTTCCACGCCGTGTACTGGCCGGCGATACTGCTGTCGGCCGGCGAGCCGCTCCCCACCGACCTGCTCGTGCACGACTACCTCACGGTCGACGGCAAGAAGATCAGCAAATCCGCCGGTACCGCCGTCGACCCCGTCGAACTCGTCGCCCGGTTCGGCACCGATCCGGTGCGCTGGTGGCTGCTGCGGGAGGTGCCCCGCGTCGGCGACGCGGACTTCACCGTCGACAGGCTCGTCGCCCGCACGAACGGCGATCTCGCCGACCGCCTGGGCAACCTCGTCAATCGGGTCGTCAACCTGGTGCACCGCTACCGCGACGGCCGACCGCCGACCGGCACCGGGCGGCCGGACGCCGACGCGTACCGGCTGGCGACCGCCTGCGAGCGGGCCCCGGGGCTGGTCGCGGCGGCGCTGGACAACTTCGACTTCCGGGCCGCCACCGCCGCCGTCTGGAGCATCGTGGAGGAGGCGAACCGGTACGTGGAGCTGGTCCGACCCTGGCAGCTCTTCAGGGCCGAACGCGACGGCGATCCCCACGCCACGGTGCGGCTCGACGGCACGCTCGACGTTCTCGTCCGCGCCTGCCGGACGCTCGCCGAGCAGATCGGCCCCTTCCTGCCCGACGCAGGGGACCGGATCGCCGCCCAGTGCGCGCCCTCGGCCGGGCGGCTGCCCGCGCCGCGACCGCTCTTCCCGAAGATCGTGACGGGGACGGACGGCCGGGGGTGACCAGCGCCATGATCGAATGACGGCGACCGAGGCGCCGGACGATCTCCGAGGGGATGCCGATGACCGTGCTGCTGCGGGTGCCCGCCGCGCCGCCCACCCCCGCGCTGCTGCTGCGTCCGTGGCGCGACGGGGACGCCGGGGCGCTGATCGAGGCGTACCACGATCCGGTGCTGCGGCGGTGGACCCGGATGCCGGTGACCGGGCCGGAGGACGCGGCCCGCTGGCTGGAGGTGCGGCACCAGGGCTGGGAGACCGGTACCGGCCTCAGCTTCGCCGTACTGACGGACGGGCCGGCACCCGACGGCGGCCCGGCTGCCGACGGCCGCCCGGCTGTCGACGGCCGCCCGGCTGTCGACGGCCGCCCGGCTGTCGACGGCCGCCCGGCTGTCGACGGCCGCCCGGTTGTCGACGGCGGTGCCGAGTTGGTCGGCAACGTGGTGCTCAAGCGCCCCGCGCCGCACGGCGACTCCGCCGAGGTCGGCTACTGGACGGCCGCGGCGGCCCGAGGGCGCGGCGTCGCCCCGCGCGCCCTCGACGCGCTCACCCGCTGGGCGTTCGAGACCCTCGGGCTGGCGCGACTCGAACTGCTGCACCAGGTCGACAATCTCGCCTCCTGCCGGGTCGCCGAGAAGGCCGGGTACGACTACGAGCGCACCCTGCCCGCCCGGCCGCCCTTCCCCCGCGACGGCCACCTGCACGTACGCCTCCCCGCCACCCCGAGCGCACTCCGCCGCCCGACGACCCGCTAATGTCCCTTGTGGACGTATTGTCGACATAGACGGGGGAATGCTCTGTGATCCGACACTCCAGATTGTCGCTGCCCGCGGCGGCCATCCTGTTGGCCTGCGCCGCCGCGCAGCCCGCCGCCGCGGCGGGCGCCGCACCCGCCGGGTCCGCCACCGTACGGACCGTCTCGGGCCTCAGCCCGCTGCCCGCGGGCTGCGGTCTACCGCCGGGCGACGGCTACACGCTCAACCCCAACGCCGAGGTCCTACCCGTGCTGGCTCGGGACCCGAACCGTCCGTGGCACCTCGTCACGGTGTTCCAGCAGGACCGCTGGAACCGGTACGGCAGCAACGGCGCCGTCACCGCGGTCTCGGACGACTACGGACGGACCTGGCAGCGGTCCGCGAACCTACCCGCCTTCTCCCGGTGCAACGGTGGCACGGCCGCCAACGGCGGAGACTACGACGTCACGACCGACCACTGGGTCACGGTCACCCCGTCGGGCGCGGCGGTGGCCGCGTCGTTCTCGCTCTCCCGCACCGGCGAGGTGACCGCCATCCTGGTGGCGCGCTCCGCCGACGGCGGCCGGCACTGGGACGCCCCGGTGACCCTGCAACGGGACGACAACCCGCGGTTCTTCAACGACCGCCCGACGGTGACCGCGGACCCGTACCGTCCCGGCGTGGTCTACGCGGTCTGGGACCGCGTCGACAACCAGTCGACCGACACGGAGGAGAACTGGGTACAGCCGATCTACCTGGCGAAGTCGACCGACGACGGCCGCACCTGGACCACGAGCAAGGTGTACGACGTACCGAGGAACAGCGGCGTCATCGGTACGCAGCTGGTGCCGCTCGCGGACGGGACGCTGCTGATCGGCATGCACCACGAGACGGACACCGAGGCGGCCACCCAGGTCATCCGCTCGACCGACGGCGGTCGCACCTGGTCGGCGCCGACGTTGAACGTGCCGGCCCCGTTCGCGGTGGGCGTCACCATCCCGGACCCCGACAACTCGGGTGATCCGGTGCGCAACGCCTCCCTGCCGCTGCTGGCCGCCCAGCCGGGCACCCAGGTGGTGCACGCCGTCTGGCAGAGCCAGGCCGCCGACGGCACCTTCCACGTGGCCTACTCGCGCTCGACGGACGGCGGCCGGAACTGGTCCGGTCCGGCGCGCGTGGACCGTACGCCCAGCGGCTCGGCCGCCGTGCCGGTGGTCGCCGTGTCGCAGACGGGCACGGTGGCGGTCACCTACTACGACTTCCGCAACAACACGCCCGACCCGGTCACCCTGCCCACCGACCTGTGGGCCGTCACCTGCGCGAAGGACTGCACGCAGCCCGGAGCCTGGCGCGAGCAGCACATCGAGGGCCCGTTCGACGCGCGGAGGGTTCCCGCGACGAGCGCCGGCCGCCTGGTCGGGGACTACAGCGGCCTGGTTTCGACCGGTGGGAACTTCGTGGCCGTGTACGGCGCGGCCACCACGGACGCGGCCAACCCGGTGGACATCCACAGCGCGACGTTCTCCGGCTGACCGTTCCGCGTCCCGGGCGGGGTTCGGACCGACCGAACCCCGCCTGGGCAGGTCGAATCCTGCTGTCGCTCGTCAGGGGGCGGCGTTAGAGTCGCGGACATGACGACCGAGGCTCCCACCCTGATGGACGTGGCCAGGGCAGCCGGGGTCTCCCGGTCGGCCGTGTCACGGGTGCTCAACGACGAACCGGGGGTCGCCCCCGAGGTACGGGACCGGGTCCGGCGGCTCATCGCGGAGCTGGGCTACCGGCCCAACGCGATGGCTCGGGCGCTGGCCAGGGGCCACGCCGCCGACCTGGTCGAGCTGGTCGTCATCGAACGCGACCACCGGACGTTCGGCGCCAACCCGCACTACGGGCGGATCATGACGGGGGTGCTCGACGCGCTCGCCGGGACCGACGTCCAGATGCGGGTGGTCGTCGCCGACGAGGCGCGGGTCGTCGCGGCGGTGACCGAAACCCCGCGTACCCGGGCGGTGGGATCGGTGCTGGTGAACGTGGCCCCGGACCTGGCCGCCGAGCTGGCCCGCCACCGCGACCGGATCGTGTCGATGGGGCGCTCCGCACCCCGCGTCCCGTACGCGGAGCCGGAGAACGCCAACGGCGTACGCGCGGCGATCCAGCACCTCTATGCGCTCGGGCGGCGCCGGATCGCCGCCATCCACGGCCCGCAGAACGGTACGTGCGGGGTCGAGCGGCGGTTGGGCTACCTCGACGCGATGGCGGAGCTCGGACTGCCGACGTACTCGGCGGCCGGCGACTTCACCCGGGAGACCGCGCTGGCGTCGACCCGGCGGCTGATCGGAGCCGAACCGGAGATCGACGCGATCGTCGCCGCCTGCGACCAGAGCGCCCTCGGCGCCTTGCAGGCCCTGACGGAGGCGGGCCGCCGGGTACCGGACGACGTGGCCCTCGTCGGCTTCGACAACGGCATCCTCGCGGTCTCCGCGAACCCGCCGCTGACCTCGGTGCACCACCCGGTCGAGGAGGTCGCGGCGACGGCCACCCGGCAGCTGCTCCAGCGCCGGCAGGACCTGTCGTGGCACGCCGCCTTCCCCACGCCGCTGGTCGTCCGGAAGAGTTCGGTCGGCTGACCGGGCCGCCCCCGCCGGTTACAGCGGTCGCACGTACGCGGCCCGCCACCGCGGCGACGGATCCGCCCCGGGCCGGGTCCAGTACTCCCGACCGTCCGCGACCTGCCCGTCCCGGACCGTCCAGAACGAGACCGCGCGGTGGATGCCCATCGTCTCGTGCGGCACCTCCACCTCGGAGACGACGGTCTCGCCGTCGGCGACGATCCGCAGCACCTTGATCGACCACCCCTCGGGGTACTCCGCGTTGACAGCCACGTAGTTGTCCCGACCGACGATCCGCTCGGCGCTGACCGGCCACTCCACCACGAGATCGGCGGCGAGCAGCCGGCCGAGCCCGTCCCAGTCGCGAGCCTGCATCCGATCCCACAGCGCGTGAATGATCTCGACCTCTTCCATGCCGCACATCCTGACGGCGCCCACCGACGAACTCGCCGGCCGCCTATGCGCTCGGCGATTGCTCGTCGCAGCCGCCCGGGTGTCCCTCGGGCAACCGACAGCGGCGGCTCCGGTCGCCGTCGACCCACAGACCGCAGTGGAGCCGGTGCCGCAGGTTTTGCCGGTGTTCCTCGGAGAGGGTCGTCTCACCGAAGTCGATGTCGGTCACGTGGGCCAGCGACCGCTCCAACGCGGCGGCCAACTCGAAAACCTGCGCCTTCGAGGTGATGATGGTGGGCAGATGAATGATCCAGCGATCGTCTCTCATCGCGCTCTCCGATCCTCGTGCTTCGGCCAGTACGGGTCGTCGAAGCGGCAGCCGACGTGCCGGGCCTGCCACTGGCGCAGCCCCTGACGCATCCGCTCGCTCTGCGTCCGAGCGGTGATCAGCTCCCGGTGCAGGCGTTCCAACTCGTCCGCTAGCGCGCCGAGGTACGCGTACACCTCGTCCGGGTCGAGGCCGCGCCGGCGTACGCCGAAGGTGATGGCGCGGATGCCGCCCGGGGTGAAGCTCTCGACGCTGGGATGGTTCACCGCTGCCTCTCCTCGTGAGTGACGGGTAGCGCGGCACCGGGGCGGGCGGGGTCGGCGGCACCACCGGGGAAACGCGGTGGCCGTGCTCCCGCAACCGCCCGGGGCCAGTGCACGGAGCCTGGGGTGTCCGGCGAATCCGGCTCTGGCAACTCTCAGCCAGCCACCGGAGGCGGCTCCTCTCTCATGCAGGTCATTGGGTACCGGGACAGGACCACCAACCTGTCGGCCGCCTCAACCGCAGGTCATAGGGCCGCTGTCCCGGCCGCAGGAACCGTCCAGTGCCTAGCTGGGATCCCTTGCGCGAGCTACCTTACCGACAATACCGGTAAAGTCAACGTTGCTCTTGAAGTAGGGAGGCGTTTCGTGATCAGATGTGTGGGCCTAGCTGGGAGTCATCCACATGCCCGCACCACGCCGCTTCGAGCCGCACTATCGGCGGATCATCGCCGACATCAGGCAGCGCATCGCCTCAGGCGAGTGGCCGCCGGGCCACAAGCTGCCGTCAACGAAGGCGCTGGCAGACATGTACGAGGTCGGCAGTCAGTCGACGGTACGGCAGGCCATCACCATCCTGATCGAGACCGGCGAGCTGTACGGCCACCAGGGCTTGGGCGTCTTCGTAGCCGACGACGTGGACAAGCAGTAGCCTCCGCGCGACGCCGTCTGCGATCCCGTCGGCCGGATCGACCGCTGCGAGAGTGCGAGTCAGTCAAATCGAGCCGGGCGCGCACGCACCGACCATGAAGCTATTGCCACACACCCAACTCGCAAATTTTACACTCAATTTCACCTTCACGGCAGCTTGTTCGATAGCCCTCTCAGCGGGACGGCTTCAGGAAAGCGCACGGACTAAACATGCAACAGACAGAATGAGCCAAGCAGCACGAATTTTAACCAAATACAATCGAAATAACGCCACAACCAGGTTCTTCACTGAGTCATACGCTTCCGCGCCTCTTCGGCCAGGAGGATCGCTCGGGCCTCAATAAACCGCGCGTAATGGTCATCATACAACTCACGCGCAGGACAGAGAGCACGAGCCAGGACATCAGGGTCAGCCGCAACGTCGGAGCGATAATCACTTGGAGCCCTACCACCGAGCACCTTGCTATCAATCGAGCTAATAAAACACATATTCGCAAGATAGCCGTGACTCTGAGCAGGAACTTCACGACTCCTCAGAAAGGCCCGAGGGTAGAGGTTTCGAGACCTCTTAAGTTGCAGCCCAAAGCTTGACCTGCGCCAAGTCAGGTAATTGGCATGGCCTGGACTATCGGCTCGGCCAGGAAGGAAATCATCGACTGGTTGGCCTCCCAGCCGTCCGGGAACTTGACGGGGACGTTGAGGTGGACCGGCTCGGTCGACGGGTGGGCGTCGAGCAGTTCGGCGATGCCGTCGCGGGCCACCACGACGCAGGCGTGCCGGTGCCGGGAGGTGAGCACGCAGAGCCGCCCGGACTCCAGGTGGAACGCGGTCGCGTCGCGCCGGCCGGAGAGCGGGTGCAGCACGATGGTGACGTCGTACTCCCGGCCCTGGAGGCGGTTGGCGGTGTCGACCGTGATGCCGGCCGCCGCCTCGCCTAGCAGGGAGCGGATGACCGCGACCTGGTCGCGGTGCGCCGCCCCGATGGCGATCCGGGTCGCGTCGACCGGCTCGCCGCCGGGCGACCGCTCCGAGACCGCGACCGTGCCGCGCGCCAGGATGCGCCGGGCCAGCTCCGCGCAGGCCGCGGCGGCCTCGCCGTCGGTACGCAGGGTGTGCCGGGCCGGCAGCTGGTAGAGCGCCCAGCCCGTGTGCGCCGCCAGCTCCACCGTCGCGTCGAACCGGTCCCCCGGTCCGGGCCGCGTGAACGCCAACGCCCGGTCCGCCTCGGTGGTGCCGGCGCGGAACCCCGTGAACGGATAGAAGGCCCGCGCCACCACGGGCGCCGCCGAGGCGGGCAGCCGCCACGACACCGGCAGCCGGTGTACCGGCAGGTCGGGGTTGTGCCGCAGCAGCACCGCCACGGCCGACTGCATCGGGTCCCAGGTCAGGCCGGTCCAGCGGAACGACTCGACGGTGGAGAACGGGTCGAGCTGGCCGGGATCGCCCACGAACAGGGCCCGCTCGAACCGTCCGGCCACGCGCAGCAGGGCGTCCGAGCGCATCTGGTACGCCTCGTCCACGATCGCCCACGGCCACGAGCCCTCGGGGATCATTGCCCACTTGGCGGCCGTACCGATGATGACGGCCGGCCCGCCGAGATCCGCGACCTTCGCGCCGACCCGGACTGAGTCGTGCTGTCTGACCCGCTCGGTGGGGACGTAGTCGCCCGCCGAGAGCCGGCCGATCCGCAGCTCGGGGGCCTTCTGCGCCAGCCGGTCGATCAGGTCGTCGACCTGCTCGTTGGTCTGGGCGATGATGATGAGCGGCTCGCCGGCGGCGGCCAGCTCGATCGCGGCGCGTACCACGAGGGTGGACTTCCCCGCGCCCGGCGGCGAGTCGACCACGACGCCGCGATGCCGGCCCGATCGCAGGTCGGCCAGGACCGCCGAGACCACCCTCTCCGCCTCGACGCCCGGCGGCAGTGCCAAGTCCGTAACCACGTGACCGTCCTACCTCCTCCCACCGACGGTTTCGGAGACGCTACTCTTCGCCAACCGTCACGGTGACCCCCGCTGCTTCGTCTGATCGGGTCAACAGCCTGCCCGCTCCGGCGATCGGGCGCTACGCCCGGTCCGGCGCGGTTGGGTCGATCACCCGGCGGCCGGCCGCGCCCGCGCCGCCGTCTGTTGCGGATCTGACGCCCGATGACCGCCACGACGGCTGTCCGGCGTGGGCAGTCCGGCTAGCCTTACGGCTGGCGGGACCGGCGGTTCAGCTGGCGAAGGTTGCGCCGGGCGGGAACTCGCCGCCGGCCCGCCAGAGCTTCTTGATCTTCGCCGTGATCGCGCTGGCGGCGGCGTCGAAGCGGCCGTCCTCGACCCGGGCCTCCCAGGACCGCTTGTCGATGACGAGGACGCGGTCGAAGGCCGTCTCCAGGCCGAACGCGTAGCGGATCTCGCCGGGCCCCTCGTCGACCTTCCGGGCCGTCACCATCATCGCCATCGCCGCTACCCCCAGGGCTCCGCGTAGTCCTCGAACGTCGGGTCGGGAATCTGCCTCTCCCAGTTGGAGACGCCGTTGGCCGCCCGGTGGGCCTCCTGATAGGTCGCGCCCGGATTGTCGCGATAGTAGCGTGATTCGGCCAGCTCGTGCTCCAGCAGTGCGACGTCCTCCGGCAACGGGCGGCCGCGCCGCAGCCGCAGCCACGCCTCGGCCATGTCGGGGCTCGCGTCGTACCGCTGGTGCACCACACCGCCGTCGTAGTCGGCGAGCGGATGCTCCTCGAAGAAGACGTGCTGACGGATCTGCTCGATCTCCTCGCGGGAGAACCCGCGCGAGCCGTCGAGGCGCTCCGCGTCCCGCAGGTTGGCCGCGATGGTGTCGGCGTCCGCGTGCTGTCGGATGGCGTCGTACGCCGCCTCGGCCCAGCGCTCCTCCCGCTCGTAGTCGCTCCGGTTGCGGGGGCGGGTCGAGTGACCGCCGAACGCCTTGGTCCAGTACCCCGGATCGGTGGCCGCCGTCCCCGGTCGCCCCAGCAGCCGCCGCAGCAGGTCCTTCAGCGAGTCGATCAGGCGCCCGAGCTTCTGGAGCATGGGCATGAGCCGCCGGAGGCTGGCGACCAGCCCGTGCAGCAGTCGGGCGATCTTGGCCATCCAGCGGCCGACCAGCGTTCCGACCTGCGACACCACCAGCGGGGTGGCCAGGCCGAGGGTCAGCCCCTCCTCGGCGAGCCACTCCCAGATCCGTACGGCGAGCACCGACACGAACTCCGCGATCAGGTCCCGGACCAACTGGCGTACGAGCGACACCACCAGGCCGGCGCCGCGCACGATCTCGGCGATGCCGGCGGCGGCCTCCGCGATGCCCAGCATCGCCGCCCGCTGGATCTCGGCGTGGCCCCGGTACCCGTCCGCGGCCGCGCCGGTCCAGCCGGCCGTCTGCCGGGCGACGGCATCGCGCAGGTCCGCCGCGCTCTCCTTCGCGGCGGCCGAGACGTTCGACCAGGTCTGCCCGTACGCCGTGATCTGGTCGGGATCACCGGCCAACCAGTCGAGCGCGTCCGACAGCGGCTCGACGTGCTCCATCAACCAGGCGAGGCCCATCGACACCAGCGAACCGAGCGGGTCGGTGATCACCGAGAGGGCGTCCATCGAGGCGGCGAACCCGCCGATGCTGGCGTCGATCCAGCTTCCCGACCGGAAACCCGCGACGAGGGTACCGATGTCCTCCGCGATCCAGCTGCCGTCGATCGCGCCGGTCGAGTCCTCCCGCGCCGCGACCAGCGGATTCGGTACAGCCGTCACGGAGCGAGGATCCCGTCGAAGCGGCCGCTCACCCCGGTGTCGACCGTCCGGTAGTCGCCCGCGGTGAGGCGCAGCGCCTCGGCCGTCTCCCGCAGGGCGTCGACGCTGGCGGCCAGGGCGTCCACACCGGAGGACTGGATCGGGTCGAGCAGCGCGGGGATGAGCTGGCAGAGCTGCCCGTACGCGTCGCGTCCCAGCCGTACCCCGGCCGCGGCCGACCGGCCCAGTCCCATCCGGTCCGCGACGTCGTCGACCGAGGCGGCATGGGCGACGAGATCCGCCGTGGTGACCTGGAGACCGTCGGCTTGGGAACCGCTCACGCGAACGATCATCGCATGGGGGCGGCGCGTTGCTGCCCTGAGCGCCGCCGAAGCGCGGCTTGGCGCGGCACCTCTCGCGCGCATCGATCCACGCCTCTAGAGTGGGCGCGGAGCGTAAAGATCACCGACGGAGGGGGACCGGGGTGCGCTTCGTACGGACGCTGGGTGGGATGCTGGCCGGACTGCTGGCGGTACCGCTGTTCGCCGTACCGGCGCACGCCGCCGCACCGGTCGACGGCGCGATCTTCAACAACCCGACGGTCGCCGGCCAGCGGCGGGTCATCGTCGACCACATCATCTCGCTGATCGACGGTACGCCGAGCGGCGAGGAGATCAGCGTCGCGATCTACGTGCTCGACGACCCGAACGTGTCGGCGGCTCTGATCCGGGCGGCCCGGGACCGCGGCGTCCGGGTCCGGGTGGTCACCGACTCCACCGGCGCCGGACGGGCGGCCACCGTGGCGCTGGCCAACCCGGCCACCGGCCTCGGTACCGACACCTCGGCCGCCTCGTGGTTGACGATCTGTGCCACCGACCGCGCCTGCGTCTCCGCCGCCCCGGCCAGCGTCAACCCGATCAACCACAACAAGTTCTACCTCTTCTCCCGCACCAACGGTGCCGCCAAGGTGCTGGTGCAGTCCTCGGCGAACCTCACGGCGCTGAACACCGACAACTACTGGAACAACGCGGTCACCATCGTCGGCAACGCGCCCATCTACGACGCGTACCGGGCGTACTTCGCCGACCTGGCCGCGGCCCGGCACGACGACAGCGACTACTACCGGATGACCACCTCGGACCCGGTGAAGTCGTACTTCTTCCCGCGCGCCGGCACCACCTCGGCGACCGACACCATCGTCGAGATCCTGGACAACGTGACCTGCCCCGGCAACGATCCGGGCTTCGGCACCAACGCCGGGTACACGAAGATCCGCATCGCCGCGTTCGCGCTGAAGCGCGAGCCGGTGGCCGAGAAGCTGCGCGCGCTGGCGGCACAGAGCTGCTGGGTCGACATCGTCTACAACGAGATGAGCGCCGGCAGCCGCACCGCGCTGATCCGGGACCGGATCATGCTGTACGCGCTCGACGACGCCACGAGCCTGGTCCACTCGAAGTACATGCTGATCGAGGGCACGTACGCCGGCCGGAAGAACACCAAGTGGGTCTTCACGGGCAGCCACAACTACGACGACTCGTCGCTGCGCGAGAACGACGAGGCGCTGCTACGGATCAACTCGGCCGCGATTCACGACCAGTACCGCACCAACTTCTTCGCGCTGCGCACCGCCGCCGGCGGCTGACCGGTACCCCACCAGGCCGGGCCGGTGCCCATCGTCTCCGGTCAACGGGGCAGGCGGACCCGGCCCTGACCCGTGTCCGAGCAGCGGCACACTAGGCCCGTGCGCCTGTACCTGTCGTCGTTGCGCACCGGAGCAGACCCTGACCAGATTGTCGCCCTGGCCGGCGGCGCTCGGCGCACCGCGCTGATTCCGAACGCGCTCGACGGGCTGTCCGCCCGGGCCCGTGAGGCCAGCCTGCGCCGCGACGTCGATGACCTCGGCGCCGCGGGCCTCGACGTCACGATCGTCAACCTACGCGAGCCGGGCATGGTGTCCCGCCTTGCCGACCACGACATCGTGTGGATCCGCGGTGGCAACGTGTTTGTGCTGCGTCGGGTGCTGGCCGACGCCGCAGCCGACAAGCTGCTCGTCGACCTGGTTCGCCGCGACGCGGTGGTATACGGCGGCTACACTACCGGCGGACGTCCCAGCCCCCCCCGGATCCCGTGACCGCTCGCCCGAGAACGAGCGCATCCCATTATTGATCAAAAGCCGCCACACGAGGTGGTGGCCGCGCTGCTCACGCCGATACTCCGTGTGGTTAGGTCTCCCGGTGACCTCCGACGCAACGGGCTGGGACGCCATCGACCAGGCCCTCGAAAACCTGTACCCGGGTATCGAGCCGCAGCACTACGCCACGCTGCTCAAATTCCGGCTCGGTGGGCCGGATCCGCTCGACGGGATCAGCTTCTACCCGCGTACCGAGCCGGTGCCACACTGGCACGCCGTCACGTACGGGATGAGCGAGCTGTACGAGAAGGAGTCGGAGAACCTGGAGGAGTCCGGCTGGGGCTTCGAGTTCACCTTCCGGCTGCGCCGCGACCCGGAGGAGACCGAGCCGCCGGTCTGGGCGGCGAACTTCCTCCAGAACCTGGCGCGCTACGTTTTCGACACCGGTAACTGGTTCGAGGCCGGGCACCACATGGACCTCAACGGCCCCATCGCGCTGGAGCGGGCGACGGAGATCCGGGCGATCGCGTTCGCCGAGGACCCGGAGCTGGGTACCATCGACACGCCGCACGGGAAGGTGGTGTTCCTCCAGGTAGTGGGGATCACCCCGGACGAGTACGCCGCCACCCAGTCGTGGAGCGTGACCCGGATGCTGGAGCTGGCCGCGGAGCACCTGCCGCTGCTGGTGACGGACCTGGACCGGCGCTCGTTGACGGACGACCCGGCGGTCGCCGCGGCGGTGGAGGAGGGCCGGCGGCGCGAGGGGTCGGCGACGGGGAGCCTGGCGGTGGCCGAGTTCCGCTGGGAGCGGTCCGGCGACGAGACGCGGCTCGTGGTGGGCGCCCACATCGCCGAGCGGGTCGGTCAGACGCTGCTGGGCCGGTTGCCGTTCGACCGGCAGCTGGACCTGCGCGGCCCCGACGGCGCGGTGTTGTTCCGCCCCGGCGCGGCCTTCGAGGGTACGGAGCGGGAGAACGGCTGGCTGGAACTGGTACTGCCCGCCCCGGTGCTGGACGGGCTGGTCGAGGTGCTGGTGCCGCGCGCCGGTGCCCGTCCCGTACCGGGCGCCCCGAACCTCGTCGTGGAGATCGAGGTTTCGCGGATCCGGGACGAGGACGGCAACGTGGTGCAGACGGTCGGCTGACGACGCGCGGACCGGTACGGAGACCGGCCCCCAGCCCGTACCGGCTGGGGGCCCGTCGTTTCGTGGCGGACTCGGCGAAGCGCTCCCCCGCCGGCGGGAGCGCGCCCGCGGAGGCGAAGCGCTCCCGCCGGTGAGGGGCCCGGCCGACGGTGCCTAGGGGGCCGTTTCCGTCCAGGTGACCGGCAGTTCGTGGACGCCGTAGATGTTCATGTCGGTCCTGAGCCGCACCGCGCCGGCGGGGACGGCAAGCTGGAGGGTCGGGAAGCGACGCAGCAGCCCCGCGAAACCGGCGCGCATCTCGATGCGGGCCAGCTGCTGGCCGAGGCACTGGTGGATGCCGTGGCCGAAGGCCTGCTGACCGCGGACGTTGCGGTGGATGTCCAGGGTGTCGGGATTGTCGAAGCGCCGGGGGTCGTGGTTGGCTGCCAGCAGCGAGACGACGACGGTCGAGCCCTTGCCGATGGTCTCCCCGCCGACTTCGATGTCCTCCGTGGCGTAGCGGTAGAGGGTGTCGACGACGGACAGGTAGCGCAGGAGTTCCTCGACGGCGTTGGGCAGCAGGTCCGCACCGGCGCGCAGTTCGGCCAGTTGCTCGGGGTGCTCCAGGAGCGCGAAGGTGCCCAGTGCCAGCATGTTGGCGGTGGTCTCGTGACCCGCGAGCAGCAGCAGGAAGGCACAGCCGACCAGTTCCTCGACGCTGAGGTCGTCATGCCGGGCCAGGTCGGACAGGATGTCCTCGCCGGGGTCGGCGCGTTTGCGCGTGACCAGCTCGGAAAGGTAGGTGTTCAGCGCGACCCACGCGGCCATCTTCTCGTCGAGCGTCACGTCCCTGACCAGGAACCTGGCGGAGTTGACCTGGAAGGTCTCCCGGTCCGCGTACGGGACACCGAGCAGTTCGCAGATCACCAGCGAGGGCACCGGCAGCGCGAACTCCTTGACCAGGTCGACCGGCGGGGTGAGGCGCGCCAGTTCGTCCAGTTGCCGCTCGACGATGTCGATGATGTGCTCTTCCAGCATCTTCATCCGCTTGACCGTGAAGGCGCCGGTCAGCCTGCGCCGCAGCCGGGTGTGGTCCGGCGGGTCCATGCTGATGAAGACGCCCGGCGGCTGCGGGGACGGTTCCGTCATGACGGGCATGCCGGGAGTCTCGTACGGCAGGTGGAGGATGCCGAGGTCCTGGCGGGAACTGAACCGGGTGTCGGCCATGACCTGCCGGACCGCGTCGTAGCCGGTGACGAGCCAGCCCTCGTGACCGTCGGGAAAGATCATCGGACTGACCGGGTGAGCCGCCCGCAACCGGGTGATCTCGCGCGGTGGGTCGAAGGGGCCCGCATCGCGTTCCATCGGGAGGCCGTGCGGGACGGGGACGGTTCGACTCATCACGTTTCCTTTCGAGAGGTTGTGCGACCACGAACGCCGACGGACCCGACCTGCGGATGGCATGGCTCGGACACCGAACATGCCGGAGACATGGTCGGCGGGCGTGCCTCGTGCGTGTCCGTGGATGGTCGAGGACGGCGGGGTGCGCGGCAGGATGAGCCGATCGCTGTCGCGTGGCGGGCGGTGCCGCCCGCGCTGCCACCGGACCCCGTCCGTGGTGTTCGGGCGGCGTGCTCACCGCACGGTGGCCGACGCGACCCTGTCGAGGTTCCGCACCGGATCTCCGGGCGGGGAATGGTTGTTCCGGGGCGGGGCAGGTTCAGGAGCGGCGGATGGTGATGTCGCCGTAGGAGGTACGGCCGCGTACCTCGACGGTGCGGGTGGTGTCCGCGGGCGGGGTGGTGTTCTCCAGCAGGTTGCGCATCTGCCCGAACGCGGTGTTGACCTCCAACCACGCCGCCGTACCCTCGGCGATGCCGATGTCCAGGTCCCCCATCGCGGTGGCCAGCACCACCTGACCACGGACCACCTGACCCAGACGGATACCGCCGTTGGACGTCTTCGCGTCCACACCGGCACCGGCCCGCTCGATGAGGATGTCGCCGTTGGCCGCCCGGACCCGCACGTCCCCGGACACCGCGTCGATACGCGTCTCGCCGTTGGAGTTCTTCACCACGACGCCGCCGGCGACCCGCCCGAGCCGTACCCGACCGGAACCGGTGTGCACCTCCGCGTCCCCATCGACACCCTCGACCGTGACGTGACCGGCCGAGGTGTCCAACCGCAACCCACCCGTACGTTCCACCGAAACGTTGCCCGCCGAGGTCTTGAACCGGCACGACCCGAGCCGACCCGTACCCCGCACATCCCCCACCTGCGTCTCCACCGACACCTGCGAACCCGCGGGCAGCGCGATGGACACCTCCACCGAACGGGACCGACGGGAGAAGTCGAACGCCCGCACCTTCGGCCCGGTCACCCGCAACACCCCGTTGGCGTAGTCGACCCGCACCTGCCCCGCGGCGTGCACATCGGACTCGTCGGACTCATCACTGGGACGGACCTCGACGACCGTGTCACCACGATCACCCGCGGCGATCCGCACCTGCCCGACACCGAACTCGGCGATGACCGAGATCGGCTCGGGCGTCTCGTAACGTGGCATGACTGTCCCCACCTCCTGGGTAGACGACTCGCCCCCCGGGCAGACCACACAGAAGGGGGACGCGAGGAAAAGAAGAGAACGAGAAAGAGAAGCGGGTCAGCGCACCCAGCCGGTGAAGCTCTGCTTGCTACGTTTCCCACCGCCGAACGGCTCCGGACGCTGCTCCCGCTCGGAGCGCTGCAACGCGGCCGCCGCCGCCCGACTCAGCCAGGCGTTGACCGAACGCCCCTCCCTGGCCGCGGCCTCCTCGACCGCCGCCTTCAACTGCTCAGGCATCCGCACATTGATCCGCGCCGCCGGACCCTCCTCGGCGAACAACAGATCACCATCCACACCGCCCCCGGTCGCGGCCGTCTCACCGGAGGACTCGCGAGGATCCGTCGGCGGCACGGTCACCACGAAATCCGGCTCACGCCCCCGCAAACGCAACTGCACCGAACCCGGCGCCAGATCCCGAGTGATCTCATCCGCGGCGTCCGACAACGCCTCCAACAACGTCATCCGGATCGCCGACTCCAACGATCCGGCCAGCCGCTCGACCAGCGCACGCGCCTCGTCACCGCCGGCCTCGGCGAGGGTGGCGAACTCACGCCCGAGGCTGCTCACATACCCGGTCAACTCCATGACGCCATCATGGCACAATGATGGCACACAGACAAGCCGAAATGGCACAGGGCCCGTGCCATGCCTGGGGGCACCCGATCGGGCCGGCGGCCCATGATCATGCCTTGCCCACCGCCACCCGAACGCCAGGCGTGCCACCGGGCACGGTCAAGGGAAGATCGACACGCCCCTGTTGAGCTGCCCGTTCGCCATGAATAGTCAAGATCGACATTACATGTAACGCATGGTTACTGTTCACCGCGTCGTGGTTTGGCCGTCCGCTTGACCCGCTTAGCGTCGGGGCCGATCACCTATGCGGAGGAAAGCATGTCGAATATCGATCTGACCCGGCGCAACCTGCTGCGGGTCGGCGGGGTCGTGGCCGCCGGTGCCGCGGTCAACTTCCTGCCCAGCGTGGCGTTCGCCAGCCCGCCGTCCGGTACCGGTCAGCAGACCAAGACCGTCACCGGCACCTTCACCCCGAGCATTTCCGACTGGTACTACCTGCCCGTGCAGGTGCCGAAGGGCGTCAACCAGATCGACGTCAGCTACACGTACGACAAGCCCGCCGTACCGGCCGGAACCCGCGGCAACGCCTGCGACGTCGGCATGTTCGGCCCGGAGGGGTACGACCTCGGCAACGCCAAGGGCTTCCGGGGCTGGTCGGGCGGCTTCCGCAACTCGTTCTCGATCAGCGCCACCGAGGCGACCCCCGGCTACCTGGCCGGACCGATCAAGCCGGGCACCTGGCACGTGATCCTCGGCCCCTACACGGTCGCGCCGCAGGGCCTGAACTACTCGGTGACGATCACCCTGCACTTCGGCCCGCAGGGCGCACCGTTCCGGGCCAACCCCGCCCCGGCCAGCGCCCCGGCCAAGCAGCGCGGTCGCGCCTGGTACCGCGGCGACTGCCACCTGCACACCGTGCACTCCGACGGCCGCCGTACGCCCGACCAGCTCGTCGCCGACGCGCGCGCCGCAGGCCTCGACTTCATCGTCTCCACCGAGCACAACACGCCCAGTGCCCACCTCCAGTGGGGCAACTACGCCACGGACGACCTGCTGATCATCAACGGTGAGGAGGTCACCACCCGGTCCGGCCACTGGCCGGCGATCGGCCTGCCGGCCGGCGAGTGGATCGACTGGCGGTACCGGGCGGGCGACCCCGCCGACTTCCGGCACTTCGTCGACCGGGTGCACAAGCTCGGCGGTCTGGTGACGGCCGCGCACCCGTTCGCGAACTGCTTCGGCTGCACGTACGAGTTCGCCTACGAGATCGCCGACCTGGTCGAGGTCTGGAACGCGCCGTGGACCGACGACGACCAGGCGTCGGTCACCCACTGGGACGGGCTGCTGCGTAGCGGGCGCTTCATCCCGGCCATCGGCAACTCCGACGCGCACAACCCCGACCAGGTGGTCGGCAAGCCGCACACCGTCGTCCTCGCCGACAGCCTGCGCAAGGAGCACCTGCTGGCCGGCCTCAAGGCGGGCCGGTCGTGGCTGGCCGAGTCCTCGGCGGTGCAGCTCTCCTTCACCGCGAGCGTCCCCGGCCGCACCGCCGACATCGGCGGCCGACTGCCGGTCGAGATCGGGACCCCGGTCACCGTCACGGCCGTGGTCGCCGGCGTTCCCGGTACGACCGTGACGATCCTCGACCAGCTCGGCCCCGAGCACAGCGAGACGGTGCCGGAGTCCGGTACCGCCACGGTGACCTGGACCACGTACCCCCGCTACAGCCGCTGGGTGCGCGCCGAGGTGCGCCGCCCCGCGGCCGGGTCGAGCCCGCTCACCGCGCCGATGGTGGCGATGACCAACCCGATCTTCCTCGGCCGGGACTGACGGCGCGGGCCCGTCCCCCGGGCGGGCCCGCGAGGCCCCTGGTACGGGTGCGTGCCTACGCGGCGCGTACCCGTACCCAGCGGCCCCGGTCGGCCACCGCGAACGGGGTCGTCTCGGCGGCGATCCGCCCGGGCCGCAGGTAGGCGAGCGGACCGGGTCCGGTGGTGCGCGGCCGGTCCGGACCGGAGCGCTTCTCGTCCGCGCGCCCGAGATCGGTAGAGATCGGGCCGTTGCCCGGTTTCCAGGTCGTGGTGACCGCCATCGCATGCTCCTCCCGCGCGTCGCCGGTTGCCGGGGGCCGGTGGCCGGTGGCCGGTGGCCGCCCTGGCGTACCGGCCAATTGCAGCACCGTGGGCTGTGCCCCGGCTCCACGGAACATGCGAGAGAGGTGAGAGCCGGCGGGTCGGGGCGTCTTCGGACGTGCCCGGCGAGACCCGCCGGACTCGGCTCACCTGGGTGTGGCGAGCCGCCGCTGGAACTCGGCCGTGGTGTTCAACAGCGGGAACGGCGCGTCCGGCGCGGGCACCCCCAGGAAGGCACAGAGCGGTTCCCAGCCCTGGGCCACGTCGAACTCCAGCAGCCGCTCCGCCGGCACCGTCGCGCGTACCGCCGCCCGGTGCGCCTCGTACACGGCGAGCGCGTGGTCGCGGTCGGTGAACCGCCCGCCGAACGTGCCCTGCCACACGAGCGTCTCCACGACCTTGGGCTGGTCCCACAACTCCGGATGCGCGTCGAAGCGTTCCCGCACCGCCGGTGGCATCGTGTCGGGATCGGCGAACCGGGTCGCGTGGATGGTCTGGGCGACGCTGTCGTACCAACGCCCCGGATCGCGTACGGTCAACAGCACCTTCGCCTCGGGATAGGCCGCGACGAGGTCCCGCCAGAACGCCGCGCCCGGCCAGTCGACGGTGGAGCGGTAGCCGGCGTAGAGCCGCTCCCAGTCGACCGGCTCCCCCTCGGCGGCGCGCAGCCACTCCGCGATGCTGCTCGGGTTGGTGAACAGCTCGGACATGTGATGGCACGGTCCGAGACCGAGCAGTTCCAGGGCCTCCTTCAGCGATCTGGTGCCCGTCCGCCCGAGGCCCACACCGATCACGTCCAGCATCTCTCCCCCTCGCCGCGAAACCGCCTCACCCGCAACCGCCCTACCCGGAACCGCCGGTCGGACCGTTGCCCCGGGCCCACCCGTACCGGCGTCCAGATTGCCCGATCGCCGCATAGCGCGGCGCATCCGAATGCCGCACGACGCTTCCCGCCCCGCCCGCCACGATCAAATCTTGGACGGTGTCACGACGAGCCGACGCAACGCCGACGTCGCGCGCCGAGCGCGGCCGGTCCGCGCCACCCGCCCCGGTCGAACGCTATGTCAGCGCGTGTCTCGCGACGGGCAGCGACCTACGGAACGCCGTCCGCGCCGCGCGGCTGCCGGGCACGTCCCTGCCGGAAGCCGGCCGGAGGCCGCTGGACCGGCCGTGGTTCGTCTGCCGGACGGAGATCGAGGAGTTCGCCGCGGATGCCACCGCGCTACTCGAACTCGTGATCTCCCTGCCGGACCGGCTCTTCGACGGCGACCTCGATCGGTACTGCGGCGCGCTGGGTATCCCCGAGCGGCGGGCGGCGCTGCTGCGCCGGGGCGCCCGCGGCCGTCCGACCCTGCTCGGTCGCGCCGACGCCTACCACGACGGCGACGCGTACCGCCTGCTGGAGTTCAACCTCGGCAGCGAGTTGGGCGGGATGGACCTGGGGGCGGCGAACCGGGCGCTGCTGGAACTGCCCGAATTCCGCGCCTTCGCCGAGGAGAACCAGCTCGACTACGTCGACACCGCGTCGCGACTCGCCGCGATGCTCCGCGACGCCGGTCGACCCGTGACCTCGGGAGCCGATCCGACCGTCGCGCTGATCGAGGACCGCGGCGACCTGGCCAGGTACGCCAACTGGCACGTCCCGCTCCAGCGGTCCCTGCGCCGGTACGGGCTGGATCTCCTGCTCGGCGAGATCGGCGAGATCCGGGTCCGCGCCGGAAAGGTGACCCTGCACGGCAAGCCGATCGACGTGATCCTCCGCAACTTCTCGGTGAACGCGATCCTGGCCGACCCGCAGGGTCCGGAGCTGGCCGAACCCGTCCTGCGGGCCCACGAGGACGGGAAGACCGTACTGTTCACGACGTTCGAGAGCGGGCTGTACTCGAACAAGGGAGCGCTGGCGCTGCTGTCCGAGAGCCGGGCGCGCGGTCTCCTCTCCACCTCGGAGGAGACCCTGGCGGACCGGCTGCTGCCCTGGACCCGGTCGCTGGCCGGCGGCGCGGACGCGGACCTGCTCGACCATTGTCGGCGGCACCGCACGGAGCTGGTCCTCAAGCCCCGGGTGGGCTACGGCGGCAGGAACGTCGTGGCCGGCTGGGAGACCCCCGAGGCCGCGTGGGCGGAGGCGCTGCGTACCGCCACGGAGCAGGGGCACGTGGTGCAGCGCCGGGTGCGTCCCCGCCCGGAACCGGTGGTCGACGCGGACACGGGCGCCGTCGAGAGGTGGGCCGCCGTGCTGGGCGTCTTCGTCACGGAGTACGGCTACGGCGGGGCCTTCGGGCGGGCGCTGCCCGTCGCCGAGAGCGCGGTGATCGCGTGGTCGGCGAACCACCGTACCCGGGTGACCGGGGTCTTCTCCCATCCGTCGGAGCCGGCCGGCGGCCCGGCGTCGACGCGGGTGGGGTGAGCGGCTCCGTGGAACGAGACGAGAACGAGATGCGTGATCTCCTCCGGCCGGATCCGATCCGGGCGCTGGCCCGGCCCGACGTGCTGCCCGACCCGTACCCGGCGTACGCCTGGCTCCGCCGGCACCAGCCGGTCTTCTGGTACGCGCCGCTCGACTCCTGGGTGCTCACCCGGCACGAGGACTGCGTGACGGTGTTCCGCGACGGCGAGCGGTTCGGTGCCGACTGGCGGCGGATCGGCGAGGAGTTGCCGCCGCACGCGGTCAGCATCCAGACCGTGGACCCGCCGGAGCACACCTCGGTACGCCGTCTGGTGATGTCGGCGTTGCGGGAGCAGGACGCCGAGGCCACGGCCAAGCTGGTCCGGGACCGGACGGAGGAGTTGCTGGGCCGGCTCGCGGCCCGCCCGTCCTTCGACTTCGTGACCGAGTTCGCCGAACCGCTCGCGCTGGCCACGATCGCGGCGTTCCTCGGCGTGCCGGAGCCGGAGGGCGAGTTCTTCGTCCCGGCTGCGAACGCGATCACCGACGGCATGGACGCGGGGCTCTGGCCCGAGCGCGGCGCGGCGGCGGCCCGGGCCCGGATCGCGCTCGGCGAGATGATCGACGGCTGGTTCACCGGCGGCGGCGCGACGGGGATGGGCGCCCGCCTCGCCGCCAGGGCCACGGAGACCGGCGTCGACCGGCTGCTGCTGGCCAACACGCTGCGCGTACTGCTGCACGCCGGGTACGCGTCCGCCGCCAAGCTGCTCAGCCTCGGAGCGGCGACGCTGCTGGCGGAGCCGGGCGGGCTCGCCCGCTGGACCGCGGCCGACGAGGGCCTCGCGGTGGAGGAACTGGTCCGGCACGCCTCGCCGGTCCAGGCGATGGCCCGGGCCTGCGTACGCGACATGGAACTCGGCGGCGTGACCGTGCGCGCCGGTCAGGCCGTCACGCTGCTGCTCGGCTCGGCGAACCGGGATGCCGCGCGGTTCGCCGCGCCCGACGCGCTGCTGCTGGACCGCCGGCCGAACCCGCACCTCGGTTTCGGCCGGGGTGCGCACTCGTGCCTCGGATCGCCGTTCGCCGTGACCCAGGCCAAGGCGGTCTTCGGCGCCATCGCCCGCGACCACCCGTCCGCGCGGCTCGTCGGAACGCCGGTGTTCCGCCCGAATCTCACCCTCCGCGGTCTGGCGCGACTGGAGGTGTCGCTGCGTTGACAGCCGCGGGGGAAGGTGAAGGAGAGGTGATCATCATGCGTTACAACCACTGACGAATGGAATGGCTCGCGCCGCGCCGCGTCCCTCCCGGGGCCGGCGCGGCACCCGTCGGCGAACCAACCCGACCGGGGCGCGCTCGTCGCCCCGCCCGATCAGGCAGAGGTACGGCTTTCACGGTGGACGAGTCCGGATGACGTCACGGGGCTTCTTCGACGAGCACCCCCGCTTTCTCGGTACGAGCGCCACGGGCGCCTCCCGGAAACGCCTGAACGGGCGGTACCGCGGGCTCGTCGCGCGCCAGGCCGAGGTGTTGCGTGGGGCCCGCGTCCTCGACATCGCCAGCCACGACGGCCGCTGGTCACTGGCCGCGATCAGGGCGGGGGCCGCGAGGGTCACCGGAATCGAGGTACGGGAGCCACTCGTCGGCCGCGCGGTCGCGGCGATGGCCGAGTACGGCGTCTCCGCCGACCGGTACGAGTTCCTGCTCGGAGACGCCCACGAGGTGTTGACCCGGCTGCGGCCCGGGCAGTTCGAAACGATCCTGTGCCTCGGTTTCCTCTACCACACGGCCAGGCACCTGGCGCTGCTCTCCGCGATGTCCCGGCTACGACCACGCCACCTGATCGTCGACACCGACGTCGCACCGGACGACGATCCGGTCATCCGGCTCGGCCTGGAGAGCACGGACGACGAGGGACACTCGGCGGGCGACGGTGCCGCCGCGATGGTGGGCGTACCGAGCCGCGCGGCGCTGGAGCTGATGCTCCGGCACGTCGGTTACGGCTCGATCGGCTACGTGGACTGGCACGGGTTCACCGAGGACTGGGATCAGCTGAGCGACTACCGGGACGGGCGCCGGGTCTCGCTGCGGGCCGGACCGACGTGAGCGGGCCGGCCCGGGGCCGGAGATCCATCGAAGTCGTCGTCCGTTTCCCGCCAGCGCCGGCACCCGCCGGCGGCCAGAGTTGCGGGCGGCGATTATCACCGGAGGTCGTGCCATGCATCGCGTTATCGAGCCCCGGGTGCTCTACTTCGGCACCCCGGTCGTCCTGATCAGCACCTGCAACGAGGACGGGTCCCCGAACCTGGCGCCCATGTCGTCGGCGTTCTGGGTGGGGCAGTCCGGCATGCTCGGGCTGGACGAGACGTCCCAGACGACCCACAACCTCGCCCGGACCGAGGAGTGCGTGCTCAACCTCGCGCACCCCGGGCTCGTACCGGCCGTCGACCGGCTCGCGCTGCTGACCGGCACCCGGGTCGTGCCGGCGCACAAGCTCGCCAAGGGGTACCGGCACGAGGCCGACAAGTTCGGCGCGGCCGGACTGACCCCGGTCCCGTCCGACGAGGTCCGCCCGCCCCGGGTCGCGGAGTGCCTGGTCAACCTCGAAGCGACCGTGAACCGGATCCACCCGTTCGGCGAGCCGGACTCCGGCGTCGTCGCCATCGACGTCCAGGTGGTCCGGGTGCACGTCGAGGAGGAACTGCTCGTACCGGGTACGACCCGCTACCTCAACCCCGACCGGTGGGACCCACTGATCATGAAGTTTCTCGAGTTCTACGGTGGCGGCCGCAACGTGCACCCGTCCCGGTTGGCCGAGGGCTGGGGCGTACCGCGCCGGGGCGGCGCACCGGCGCCGGCGCGCTGGTGAGGCGGGGCCGGCCCGGCCAGCACCCGGCCCGGCCGGCCCGGCCAGAACCTGGCGCTCAGGACCAGGGCTCGTCCGGGTCGGCGTCCGGGTCGAGGCCGTCGCCGCCCACCGGCGCGTCCACCGGCCCGGCGCCGTCGCCGGTCAGCGGCGGCCCGCCGTGCGTCCAGGGGGTCTCCTCGCGGGACGGGAACGAGCCGGGCGGGGCGTACCCGTCGGTCAGGGTGGTGTAGCAGAGCCGCTCCCCCACCTCCGGCACGCTGCCCGGCGCGGCGGTGAGCGACCGCCCCATTCCGCCCGAGAGTTCGAGCACCACCTCGGTCTTCGACTCGGCCACCGCGGTGACGAAGACGACCTTCGCCTTCTGCGCCGGCCGGCTCGGCGAGCAGAGGACCGTACCGGGCGTGACCAGCACCGGGTCGGCGGTGAGCAGCATGATCCGGGGACGCAGCACCGGGCGCTTGCCGGTGTCGTCGACCCGGTCGGCCTTGGCCATGGTCACCTCGCCGACGAACGCCTCGCCGGTGAGCCGGTAGTCGGCCATCACCAGCGGGTCGTCGTAGGCGCGCTGCACCGCGTACGAGGTGAGCGCCCGCTCCAACCGGTGCAGCCGCTGGGCGGCGACGACCGCCCCGTCCCGGCGCGGCTGGGGTCGCCCGCCCTCGTCCACGTACCGGGCGAAGTCGGTGAAGGCGTCCCGGTCCTCGGCCCAGCGGCCGGCGACCCGCGCCCCGGGCGGCAGCGACCGCAGCAGCGCGACGCCGCGCCACATCAGCTCCCAGGTCGGCGCGAGCTGGCCGCGCAGCAGCGTCTCCAGCTGCGCGTACGCCCGCCGCTGGGCGGCCGGGTCGGGGAGCGCGGCCTGGTACGCCTCGATGGCCGGGGCGAGCAGTTCGTTGTCGAAGGTCGGGTCGGTGACCGGCCCGGCCGGCGGCCAGCGCAGCGGGTCCTCGGCCGCGGCGGCGGCCTGCGCACCGGTGCTGCCCGGCGGGGGCGCGATCCAGCCGATCAGGGCGGCGAGCTGGGCGTCCTCCAACCCGCTCTGCCCGGTGGCCCAGTGCATCCCCAGCGCCTCGGTCATCGCCACGAGCACCGAGGAGCCGGGGTGTTCGGCCCGCTCGGCGAGCCAGGTCAGCCAGCGCCCGAGCAGCGGCACCGCGGCGTCGACCGGGTGCTCACCGTCGGTACGGCGGAAACGGGTGGAGCGGCCGAAGAGCCGGGCGAAGCTGACGCCGGCCGCGTTCGGTACCAGCACCTGCGGCCCGTCCACGTACCGGTGGCGGACGTCGCGCCCCCGGTCGACCGGTACCGCCTCGGCGAGCCCGCGCCGGGAGTGCAGGTAGCCGAGGACCTCCCGGCCGAGCGCCGCCGCGAAGGCGAAGCGCTGGTCGCGGTTGCGGGGCTGGGGGACGACCAGCAGGCGCGGCGCGTCCGGGGCGGAGCCGACCATCGCCGCGAGCGGGGCGTTCGCCTCGCCGGCGAGCGTCAGCGGCACCAGCACCAGTGGCTCGGCGTGCAGGTGCAGGTGGCGGACGGTGGCGATCGGCTGGGCCACGCCGGTGGCGACGGCCTGGGCGCGGGCGAGCGCGGTCAGGGTGCTCACGGGGCGAGCACCTCGGCCCGCAGCCGCGCGGCGGTCCGCAGCAGCGCCGCCGCCTCCGCCTGCTCCGGCGCCGGGGTCAGCTCGCCGCTGGCCAGGCCGAGCACGGTCTCCACCCGCTCCACGCCGCCCAGCGCCTCGCGGATCGAGCGGCCGAGCGTGGCGGTCTCGCTGGCCGCCTCGTGCCGGCAGAAGCGGGCGAGTTCGCAGGCGGCCAGGCATTCCGGGGCGTAGCGGGCGCGCACCGCGCCCAGCGCCGTGGTCAGCGACGCCGCGGAGCGGGTCGGCCGGCCGTCGGCGTCCGGTTCCAGGTCGAACGAGAGCCCGTCGGGCAGCGCGGCGAGCAACTCCTCGACCCGGGCCATCCGGGCCAGCTGACGGCGCAGCACCAGCAGTTGCTTGCGTACGTCGAGCAGCGCGCCGACCGGTTCGTTGGAGAAGTCGCGCGGGCAGACCAGCACCACGTTCGGCGAGACCAGTTCCGGATCGTGCCCCGCCTCGACGAGCATCTCCCGCATGGCCAGCACGTAGACCGCCGACTGGATCGCCGCGGCGGAGACCTTGCCCGGGTCGGCCTGGCCGTCGACGACGGCGAACGACTTGATCTCGACGACGTGGAACCGGCCGCCGAGCTGGAACGCGATGAGGTCCGGTTCGAGGTATACCCGCTGGCCGGCGACCTCCAGCCGCAGCAGCGGATGGTCGAAGAGGGTCCCGACGCCCGGAGCGGTACGGTCCGCCGCCGCGGCGAGCAGTTCCCGGGAGCGGGCGTGCCGCTCGGCGTTGCCGGCGCCGTCCGAGAGGTCGGTGTAGCCCGCCTGCGCTATCGGCAGGTCCAGCAGCTCGCGCAGCAGCCGCAGCAGTTCCGCCCCGCCGTCCGCCTTGACCTGTGCCTCGAAGACGTTGCCGCGGGTGATGGCGAACTGCGACTGCCCCGTCTGGGCCGGGAAGTCCACCTGGAACGCCAGCCGCTGCTTGTCGACCCCCGCCGAGTCGAGCACCGCCCGCCGCTCGCAACCGGGGTTGGCGGCCAGCGCGGCGATCGTACGGGCGTTGTGCCGGCGCGGGGCGGTGGCTCCCCGCAACCGGTCGAGCCGCCGTTCGACGTGGTCCACGCGACCCTCCTCTCCGCGTGCGGATGTTCCTCCGGCATACCAGTTGCCTCGGACATACCGCCGTGCTCGGACATACCAGGAACGATCATCCCCGGTGCGAGATCAGTCTGCGACCCCCGGTCAATCCCGGCGGGGTTGCCGCCGACCCGGTCAATCCGGGCGGGGTTGCCGCCGGCCGAAGAGCTGCTCGGCGTCGTCGAGCAGGGTACCGGCGCGGACGGCCCCGACCTCGCGGTACGTCCGGTCCGCCGCCTCGTGCACCGCGAGTTCCCGGCGGGCCGCCGCCGCGACCGCCTCCGGATCCGGCGCGTCGCGGGCGCCGGCCATGCCCGGGATGTTCAGCGCGAAGCGCCGCAGCAGGCGGGCGACCGGCGGGCTGAGCCGGCTCGGGCGCCCGGCGAGCCGGGCCGCCTCCTCGGCGACCCGGATCGCGGCGGTGAGGAAGTCCACCCGGGGACTGAGCGGGCCGATGATGCGCCGCTCCAGCGGCCAGGTGGAGACGGCCAGCAGCCCGCGTACGGGCGTGAGGTAGTCCAGCGTCAGCGTGGCGCAGAGGTAGTACGGCCGGGAGTACGGCGCCGCGCGGAACGAGCGTTCCTCGTCCCGGCGCAGGTGGGTCAGGCGGCCGTGGGCGATCTCCTCGCTGCCGAGGAAGGCCGTGTGCACCTCGACCAGCAGCTTCGGCGCGGCGGGCACGGAGAGCAGCGTCAGCGCGTGGTGCACCTGCTCGCGTACGGGCAGCATGGCCGCGCCCCGGCGCCCGCTCGACCGCGGTCTCGGTACGGCGGACTCGACGGTGTCGTCCGGCGCGGTGGAGCCGGCGGCGGTCTCCCGCCCGGCCCCGGCGGTCGAGTCGGCGAGGGCGGTGACCGCCTCGTCCCAGGCGCGCTCGGCCCGGCGGAGTTCGGCGCGGAGGGCGTTGGCGCGGGCCCGGTCGCCGGCGAGGACGCTGCGCCGCACCGTCGCCCGTAGTTCGCCGATGCGGCGCTCGACTTCCTCCACGGGTTCCGCCACCCGAGCAACCGTACAAGTGCCGGTGATTGCCAACAATCACCGCCGATTGTCGAGAATCCGACGCCGGCTTGCCCGGTCGGGACCGACCGTGCTGTCCGCCCGGGCCGCGTCGAGGGCGCCCGCGCTCACCGTCCGGGCCGCGTCGAAGGGGGCGACCAGGGCCGCTGGGACAACAATTGACGAAGATAAACGTAGCCGTGAAACTTACCTCCGACATCCGCCCGCTCGGGGAGAGGGGACCTCGTGCATCGACGTACCTGGCTCGTACCCATTGCCGCCACCGCGCTGGCAATGGCGCCGCTCGGCATCGTTTCCGCAGCTCAAGCCGCACCAGCCGCAGCTGTGCCGACCACCTACTACGTGGACCCGGCGGGCAACGACGCCAACACCGGCACCAGCGCGACCGCGGCCTGGAAGAGCCTGGCCAAGGTGAACGGCTTCGCCTTCAACCCGGGCGACACCGTGCAGTTCAAGCGCGGCGGCGCCTGGACCGGCACGCTGACGCTGTCCCGCTCGGGCGAGGACGGCAACCCGATCAAGGTCGCCGCGTACGGCAGCGGGAATCTCCCGAAGATCGGCGGAAACGTCCTCAACTGCGTGCACGTCACCGGCTCGTACTGGTTCATCGGCGACCTGCGCGCGAGCGGCTGCAACTGGGCCGGCTTCGAACTCGCGGGCCACCACATCGCGCTGGACACGATCCAGGCCGACGCCAACGTGGTGGGGGTCTCCATCGTGGACGGGTCGAACAACAACGACATCCAGTGGAGCACGATCGTCGACAACAACAAGATGAGCGTGAACACCAAGCCGACCGAGCCGCAGTACGAGGACGACGACTCGGGCGCCTTCGGCTTCCTGATCCACGGCGACGACAACTACATCGCCCACAACACGGTCAGGGGGCACTTCGCGCCCAGCTACGACTACGTCTACGACGGCGCCGCGTTCGAGATCGACAACGGCAACCGGAACTGGATCGAGTACAACGTCACCGCCGACAACGAGACCTTCACCGAGCTGGGCCGCAACGGCACCGGCAAGACCGCGGACGGCAACGTCTTCGCCTACAACAGCGTCACCTCCTCGAAGTCCCAGGGCTCGTTCCTGGTCACCCGGGGCGCGCAGAGCAACATCGGACCGGTCACCAACACCGAGGCCGTGAACAACTCGGTCTACCTCCCGGCGGCGAACGGTAACGGCTGGAGCTGCTTCGACGGCTGCAACGCGGGCATCCTGCGGCTGCGCGGCAACGTGATCCAGGTCGGCGGCAAGACCGGGTACGAGGATTCGTTCGACACCGGCAACCCCGCCGACAGCGCCGACGAGGACCACGGCGTCTACCTCGGCAGCCAGACCCAGTTCACCCTCGGGCCGAACTCGGTCTCGGCGAACCCGCTCTTCACCAGCACCACCGACCTGCGGCTCAGGTCGGGCAGCCCGGCGATCGGCCGCGGCGAGGACTACGGCTGGCGGCAGGACCTCGCCGGCAACTCGCTCGTCGGGCTGAGCCGGTACGACGCCGGGGCGTACCGGTTCCTGGGCTGACCCGCTCGGCGAACAACCTGTGAAACATCCGGCGGCGCGCGGACATCCCGTGCGCCGCCGGTTCGTACGCCCGTAGGCTCCCCGCCGGGAAAGTACATCCATTGGGGAGTGTTTACGCCGTGAACGAGGTTCCGGCCGCCGTCAGGACACGCGTGGCCAGCTGGTGTACGAGGACCGTCGGCGCCGATTGGTTCAACGCCGCGTCGTTCGGCGTGATCATCGTCAACGCGGTCATGCTGGGCCTGGAGACGTACGACCGGGCGGTCGAGCGGGCCGGCACCGTGCTGGTCGCCATCGAGTACGCCTGCCTCGCCTGCTTCGCGATCGAGCTGCTGCTGCGCTTCGGCGCGCACCTCACCGCGCCACGCGGGTTCCTGCGGGACGGCTGGAACATCTTCGACCTGTTGATCGTCTGCGCGCCGCTGCTGCCCGGCGTACGGGAGAACGTCAGCCTGCTGCGGCTGGCCCGGCTCGCCCGCATCGTCCGCGCGATCCGGCTCTTCCCGAGCCTGCGGGTCATCATCGGCGGCGTGCTGCGCAGCCTCCCCGGGCTGGGCAGCTTCCTGTTGATCGCCACGCTCACCATCTACCTGTACGCGATGGTGGGCTGGATGGCGTTCGGCGACGCCTACCCCGACAGGTACGGCACCGTCGGCCAGGCGATGCTCACGCTCTTCCTGCTGCTCTCGCTGGACGGGGTGACGGACGCGCTGGAGGCGGGGCGGCTCGTCTCGGACTGGGCCATCGTCTACTACGCCTCGTACATCGTGGTGGCGTCGTACCTGCTCACGAACCTGCTGATCGGCATCGTGCTGAAGGCGCTGGAGGAGGCCCACCTGGCGGAACAGCCCGGCCCGTCCGCCGCCGGCCCCGGTACCGGCCCCGGTACGCCACCGGGCCCGGTCCCGGCTCCGGCACCGGCCGGGCCGCCGGGGACCGCCGTCGGTGCCGCGACCGCGCCGGCCGGGACGCCGGTCGCCGCGGTGGCGGCGACCGCGCGGTCCGGCGCGGCGGAGGCGGCGGACCCGGAGAGCATCGGCAACCGGCTCCGCGACCTGCGGGCGGCGCTGGAGGCGCTGGAGGCGGAGCTGGCCCGGCAGCAGCGGGCCGACCCGCCCGGGCGTCCGGGCGGAAAGTCCGGGGGCCGGCGGTCCAAGGGGCGGCGCACGGCGGCCAACGCGCACGGCTGACCCCCGCCGCCCGATGCGGGCGTGCGCCGACCGCCATCGGGCGGCCGGGGCGCGGACCGGGGCGTTTGCACCGGTCCGGCCCGGGTACCGAGCGGCATGGGTAAGCAGAAGAGCAAGGGCCAGGAACGCGGGGCCGCCGAGGAGCAGAGCGACGTGCCGATGACGCAGACCGAGATGCGGGCCAACGAGCGCCCGCCGAGCGACCCGGGGGCGCGGACCGAGACCGTCGACGACGCCTCCGGCGTGGCCGGCGGCGCGTCCGGCAGCAGCGGCGGCGGGGCGAGCACTCCCGGCCACCCGGACAGCCGCTCCTGAACCCGGGCCGACGGCGGCATACCCGACCTCGGTGGGTGGAGCGACGTCGGCGGCCCGACGCCGAAGCGTCGGGCCGCCGGGCCGGGTCGGTGCGGGTCGGTACGCCTTCGTGCGGGTCAGTACGCCGAGGCGCGCACCGCGAAGACCGAGCGGCTGCCGGCGTACTCGGTCAGCGACCAGAGCTGGTCCTTGGCCTTCCAGTAGGAGAGGTCCTCCGGGCCGATCGGCAGGGTGTCGGTGTGCATCACCACCGAGCCGCCCGGGGTGTAGGTGGCCAGGTCACCCTTGTTGCCCGAGCCGTCGCTGGTGGAGAGGTAGAACTTGCCGTTGATGGCCGTACCGCCCTGCATGCTGGTGACCGAGAGGTCGTACGCCTCGGTGCCGTGCACGTAGCCGTCGTCGGAGGCGGTCAGCATGCGGGTGGTGTAGTCGATCGGGAAGCGGACGACCCGGGTGCCGGTGCCCGGGTTGGCGTACTCGCCGACGATGACGCTGTCCGGGGTGCTGGTGCGGTCCAGGGCCGCGAACGAGAACGTCAGGTTCGCGTAGCCGCCGGTGGTGGAGCGGGCGTACGAGAGCGCCTGGGGCAGCACGTACTTGTAGCCGTACGCCTGGTAGCTGCCGTCGCTCTGCAGGCCGATCACGTCGCCGTTGCTGGTGCTGGTCTGCCAGATGTGGCGCATGTCGAAGACCCGGAAGCCGGCGCTGGTCGAGGCGACGTAGAGGTAGTAGCCGTACCAGAACATGCCACCGGCGTGCAGGTTGATCGGCCGGAACGAGACCTTGCCGTCGCTGCGGGTGTACGGCTCCACCAGCAGCACGTGCCGGTAGGTCGGGGCGGACGGCGTCGAGTAGTCCACGAAGGAGACGCGTACCCCGCGGTCGATGCCGTCGGAGCCGTCGTCGTACCAGCTCACCAGGAGCGCGGTGGCCCCCTCGTACGTGCCGGCGTCGTACGCGTCGGCCGTGCTGGTGATCGCCTGCGGGATCCAGTACGTCACGTTGTTGTCGCCGCTGTTCCAGCAGAACGACGCGACGCGGTTCGAGGCGCTCGGCGAGCAGGCGGTGGCGACGCGGTTCCCGTCGGCCACCACGGCCGGAACTGTGACGTTGGGCAGCGCCGCGTCGAGGTCGTCGATCAGCGACGAGTACGAGCTGGCCTGGAGTCGGAAGTTCGCAGCCGTGAGGGTCGCCGCCGCGGCGGCCATCGGGGCCGGGTCCACCGCTTCGCCCGCCCCGGTGGCCTCGTCGACGCCGACGGAGGGGCCGGCCGTGGACGGGGCGGGCCGCGCCCAGGCCGGACCGGCGGCCGCGCCGAGCAGGGTGACCGCCAGCGCGGAGATGAGTAGTGCCCGTGGTGCCACGGATCCTCCCTAGGACGAGTGGGATCAACTCGATCACTGGGACGATCGGCCCGGCAGGCAGGCATGTCAATGCGGCGTGCAAAAATTTTTCGCAAAGCTTAGAAGAAAGGTCACCTTCTTCCAATCCCCGGCGGTCGCGCGCGGTACGGCCGCCGCCACCGCTCAGCCGGACCGGCCGGGCACACCGCACGCGCGCGCCGCCTCAGCGGGCCCGGCGCTCCGGGTGCGCCCGGTTCCAGACCCGCATCCGCTCCGGGTAGCCCACCCGGGCCGCCTCGTAGAGCGGCACCGCGCGGCGGGTGGCGATCCGGTACGCCACCTGCGGGGAGCCGGTACGGCGCCGGATCCACTCGCCGTCGTGCGCGATGGCGACGACCGTGGTGTCGGTGGCCGTCGTCTCCGGTTCGAGGTACAGCTCGACGCCGCGCCGGCTCGCGATGAACGCCTCCAGCCCCGCCAGGTCCTCGGCGGTCGCCTCGCGATCCAGTTTCGTCGGGGTGCCGGAGTTGGCGGCCCGCGACCGCCCGAACAGTTGGGCGGCCCGGGGCCGCCGGAAGCGCCAGCCCATGATCCTTCTTTCTCCGCTGCGAGGTGCTGCCCGGTACGAGAAGGGCGCCCGGCGAGAAGGGTGGGCTCGCCGGACGCCGTTGCATCCATTGGAGCACCGCCGGCTGGGAGGAAGCTGGGCGGCGAGTGCGAAGAAGTTGTGCGGGCATGATCCCGGCAAACGGGAAGGCCGGCCCTAATCCGCCTGTACGCCGTGCAACGCCTCGGTGAGCCGGTCGGCGGCCCCCTCGGGCAATTCCCCGTTGTCGTCCAGCGCCCGGTTGACCTCGCGCCGGAGCACCTCGCTGAAGAGGGAGTAGTGCCGGGTGTCCGGACGGAGCCGGGCCTGTTCGATCGCCTCGAGCAGGATCTCCGCGTACTGGTAGTTCTTGATCACCTCGCGGTCCCGGTAGACGATCTCGCGGGTCGCCGCGAAACCGCCGCGCTCGAAGAGGATCTGCTGGCTGCGTGGGCTGGTGAGGAACTCGATCAGCTTCTGGGCGGCGCGGGGATGCTTGGAACCGGCCGCGATGGCGAGGTTCTGTCCACCGAGGACGCTGCCGCCCGGCAGCGGGGCGATGCCGAAGTCCAGCGGCTTCGGCGAGTCGCCCCGGACCAGGTTCAGGTACGCCACCGGCCAGTTCCGCATGAAGATCACCTTGCCGTCGCGGAACGCCTGCGTCGCCTCGGTCTCCATGAAGCCGCGCGACGCCGGCAGGACGAGCGGGTACGGCCGCTGGCGCAGCCCGGTGGCCAGCCGCTTCAGCGCCGCCCTCCCCTGCGGTTCGTCGATCACCACCCGGCCGTCCCGGACCACCTCGCCACCGGCGGCCCAGACCGCCTCGAAGACGTTCACCGACTCGCCCTCGTAGTCCCCCAGCTGGCCGGTGTAGCCGGCCTCCAGGGTGCCCCGCCGGGCCGGGTCGCCGAGCACGCCGCGCGCGGCGTCGTCGACCGCCTGCCAGCTCGACAGGTCCGGGTCGTCGTCGGGAACGTCCGGCTTGTCGCCGAGCAGGTCACGGCGGTAGTAGAGCAGGCCCGCGTCGGTGTTGAACGGCAGGCCCCACAGCTTGCCGTCCCGCTCGCAGGTGGCCAACGGCTGCCTCAGGAACCCGTCGAGGTCGAGGCCGTCGCGCGTCAGCGGCCGCAGGTAGCCGGACTCGGCGAACTCGGCCATCCACGTGACGTCCAGGTTGTAGATGTCGACGCCCGCGCCGCCGGCCTGCGCCCGGCCGAGCATGCCCGCCCGGATCTGGTCCGCGCCGCCCCTGATCGGCTGGATCTCCGCGCTCATCCGGTCCCCGTACAGGGCGTTCCACTGCCGGATCAGCTCGTCGCGCTGGCCGCCGAAGCCGTCGTCGACCCCGCTGGAGATGACCAGGTGGATCTTGCCTGGCTCCACGCCGTCGGGCGCCGGCCGGGGCAGCAGCGTACCGGCCAGGAGCGTGAGCACCACCCCGAGCGCGGTACCGGCGACCAGGCCGGCGAGCCCGCGCCGGCGGCGTATCAGGGCCCCGGCCGGTCCGATCGCGTTCGCGGCCCACCTCGGTGCTCTCATCGCGCTCCGCCTCCTCCCCACAGCACGCCGAAAAGCTCGTTCAACCGGCGGTCCAGGCTGGCGAAGCCGGTCTCGTAGCAGGCGCCGCCGCTGACCGTGACGGCCTCCCGGAGCGGACCCGCCGCGCAGCTCGCCTCCCCCACCGCCAGCACGAAGACGCGCACCCCGCCGGCCTCGGCCCGCGCCACCAACTGCTCCCCGCTGACGCCGCTGCCCTCGTCGACCCCGTCGGTCAGCACCACCAGGGCGGAGAGGTGCCGGTCGTCCGCCGGCTCCACCGCGCCGATCCCGTCCACCACCGCGCGGTAGAGCGGGGTCCCCCCGTCCGGCCGCACCCCCGCCAACGCGGCCTCGACCGGCCGGGGCAGCGCGCCGGCCGGTACCGGCTCGGCCGGCGCGATCGGCAGCAGCCGTCGCGGCGTCCGGGTCGGTCCCTGGAACGTCCAGAGGCCGAACTCGTCCTGGCCGCCCAGCCCGCGCACGATCGTCGCGACCCCCCGCTTGGCGACGTCGATCCGGGTCAGCCCCTCGGCGGCCGGTTGCCGCATCGATCCCGAGGCGTCCAGCAGCACCAGCACCCGCCCGCTGCGCTGCGCGCTCCGTTGCAGCTCACGCGCGGCGTCCAGCGCCGCCGGGGCCGGCGTGAGGTCGGGGTAGCGCACCCCCGGCTGGACCCCGAAACGGTCGCCGATCGGATCCGCCGCCGGCCGGTCCCGCGGACGCAGCCCCAGCTCGTTGAGGCTGCGCTTGCCCGGATCCGTCCGCAACCAGCGGCGGAACTCCCCGACCCGCCCGGCCTGGTCGGTCGAGCGGTCCGCCCAGACCGGCTCGACCAGCGGGTGGTCGAGGCTGAGCGTGTCGATCGGGTAGACCGCGTACAGCTTCCGGTCGGGCGCGGCCTCCGGACCGGGCGGGCAGGCGGGGCCCAGCGACCAGCCCGCGTTGAAGCGGATGAGCTGCTCCTCGGTGACGACCAGGGCGCCGTCGGGCGGCCGGCCCGCTCCCCGCCCCTCGCGCTGGCGCTGGCGGCAGAGCAGCTCGACGGCGTCGCCGAGGGGGTAGCCGCCGGCGTCCAGGCCGCGCGCCACCTGCCCCTCGATCAGCCGGGCCCGCGCGGGAGTGACCAGGTTGTACTGCGGCCCCGGACCGGCCAGCCGCTGCGCCAGGCCGCCGCCGCTGGCGTACATCGCGACGGTGGCGTACTCGCCGGTGGTCGACCGCACCGGGTCGGGGCGGGCCACCTCCCAGCCGCGCCCCGCCAGCTCGGCCAGGGCGTCCGCCCAGGTCAGGGCCGCCCGCCGGGCGCGCAACTCCTCGGGTACGGCCTCGGCCGGCAGCGCCAGCACGATCGGGGTGCTCGCGAGCGAGACGGTCGAGACGCCGGTGAGCGGGGCCTGTGGACTGTCGATGGTGTAGCGGGACGAGCCGGGCAGCCAGAGGTCGGGGCGGGGCCCGAACTCGGCCAGGGCGTTGGCCTGCCAGCCGCTGGCGAGCGCCTCGCGGGCGGAGTCGGCCGGCGCGGCGTAGACGTACAGCTCGACGGTGGGGCAGCCGTACCGCCCGGCCGCGGTGGCCCGCTCGTACGTCTCGGCCAGCCGCCGGGTCGGCTCCAACTCCTCCGGGGTGGTGAGCACCCGCAGGCTGGTGGGGGCCGCGCAGCCGAAGACGCGGACGCTGCCCCACTCGGTAAGCCGGGCCCCGCCGGTCACCAACGACCGGCCGAAGCTCGCCGCGAGCAGCACCGCGACGACGATCAGCAGCAGCCGGCGCAGCCGCAGCGGACGCGACGGGCGCAGGCGGTGCAGCGCCCGGGCCAGCCGGACCCGGACGTAGTCACTGGCCTGCGTGTGTGGCGCGACGCCGCCGAGCAGCGCGGCGACGGCGAGCAGCAGCCACTGGAACGGGTTCTCCGGCCAGCCGGTGGAGAGCGCGCCGACGGTGACCGCCACCGCTCCGGTGAGGCTGCGCAGCAGCTCCTGCCAGAGGGGACCGTCGGCCTCGGGACTGGGCGGGGAGCCGGTCGCCGGCGACGCGGCCGACGGCGACGCGGCCGGCGCGGCATGTGGCGGCGCGGCATGTGGCGGCGCGGTGCGTGGCGGCGTGCGGGCCGGCCTGCGGTCCGGCGGGGTGACCGCGTCGGGCGGCGGCTCTACATCGGACACCGCCCGGACCCCCTCCCGCCGCTCGGACCCGCCCCGCGTCGTCGGCGCGTACCGCGGGCCGGACCGGACCCGGGTCCACACCATAAACCCGTGACCCCGCCCCGGGTGGGGTCACATGACGAGGGTGTTACATAACCGTACGTCAGGGGCGGCGACCGGTATGCGTACGGTGTGCGGGACCGATCTCGCGACGCATCGATACGGTGACGGTCCGTACTGTTGCAACTCGTTAACAATAATCAGTGGCCTGCGCTCACGGGCGATCGGAGCGGCTTTCCTGGCACCCGCGCTGACTGTAAGTTAGCGGCGATGGCAGAGACCTGCCGCGCGCCGCGCCTTCGAGTCCCGTTGCCGGGACGATGTGACGGAAGAACACACCCCCCACGACCGTCCCGAGTACACACCACGTCGGTTGCGCGGCTCATCGACCTGCTGCACGTCCGCACCGCGTAGCAGCACGGGTTGGGGCCGGCACCGGGCAACCCGGTGCCGGCTGCCAGCCCTTACCCACAGGCGGCGGTCAGCCCGCCGCGGCCCGGAAGACCGGGTAGTAGCCGCCGGAGTGCCCGGCCGCGAACGGGTGGTACGAGACGCCCAGCTCGGCGAAGTTCAGCGCGTGCAGCCACTTGTCGCCGCTGCAGAGCTGGTGCCCGACGAAGTTCGCCCGCACGTCGCCGAAGACGAAGCCGTGCCGGGCGGCCGCCGCCTTGGTGACCTCGTCAAGCAGGTTGATGCCCTCGTCGATCTTCGCGCGCGAGGTCTCGCTGAGACCGACGCAGAGCGGCACGTTGAGCTGGTAGAAGACGGGATATCCCAGGACGACGACCCGCGCCCCCGGCGCCCGCGACCGGATGCCGTTGTAGACGTTGTCCAGCAGCCCCGGCAGCTGGCTCCGCACCTTGTTCTCGGCCGCCTGCACGGCCGCGACGCACTCCGTCGTCCCGTACAGGACGCAGGTGGTCATGATGCTGGAGAAGCCGATGTCGTTGCCGCCCACCGTGATGCTGACCAGGGTGGTGCTGGAGTTCAACGCCGCGAGCTGGCTGTTGATCACGCTCGTGGTGGTGGCACCGGAGCAGGCCACCGAGACGTAGGAGGCCGGCGCGTTGGCGGCGGCCCAGAGCGCCGGGTAGGCGTTCGTGCTGCGCTGGCAGGAGCCGCTTTCGCTGGTGTAGCTGCCCGCCCCGACGCCGGAGGCGTACGAGTCGCCGAGGGCGACGTAGCGGACGGTGGACGCGGCCTGGGCCGGGGGTGCCAGCGCGAACGCGACGCCCAGGGTCGCGGTCAGGCTGACGATGAGCGTTGCGAGGCGGGGTCTCCGCATGTCGCCCTCCGGGGGTCGAGGGATGATCGGAGACGTATAGATATCATTTGATGGAGTGGCAGGGAATACCCGGAAGTAACTTAGTGCCGAAGATCCGGAAAATAGCTACCGGTCAGCCGCGCCGAGGGGACAGCCGCAGCTCGCGTCCGGGCCAGCGGGACCGCAGCCAGCGGTCGTGGCTGGCGACCGCGATCGCGCCGGGTCCCGTGGCCAGCGCCTCCTCCAGCTCGTCGCAGAGCCGCGGCGAGAGGTGGTTGGTCGGCTCGTCGAGCAACAGCAGCTGGGGCGGGTCGGCCACCAGCAGCGCCAGGGCGAGCCGGCGCCGCTGGCCGACCGAGAGCTGGCCGACCGGCCGGTCCAGGTCCGCGGGGCCGAGCAGCCCGAGCGATAGCAGCGGTACGGACTCGGCACGCTCGGCACCGAGCGCCGCCTCGTAGGTCTCCCGCGCGGTACGGCCCGGCCGGTCGAAGACGGTGTCCTGGGCGAGCAGGCCGACGCGCAGTCCGCGGCGGCGGCGCAGCTCGCCGGTGGCCGCCAGCCGGCCGGCCAGCACTGCGAGCAGCGTCGACTTCCCCGCCCCGTTCGGCCCGGTGACCAGTAGCCGGTCGGTGGCCGGCACGTCCAGCCGGTCGAGCGCGAGCCGGCCGGGTACGCGGACGTCCCGCAGGGACACCAGGATCCCGTCCGTGGCGGCGCCGGCCAGCGTGGTGACCCGGAACCGGAGCGGCTCCGGCGGCTGGTCGACCTGCTCGCGTTCCAGTTCGTCGAGACGGCGGGCGGCGTTGCGCACCCGCCGCGAGATCTGGTTCTGCACCCGCCCGGCGGTGTGGCCGTAGCCCATCTTCTCGTTGTCGCGCCGGACCCGCCCCGGTGCGACCTCGTGCGCGGTCACCTCGACCCAGCGGCGCAGTTCGGCGAGTTCCTCCTGCTCCTCGGTGAAGCGGCGCCGCCAGCGGTCCCGCTCCGCCCGCTTCGCGGCCTGGTAGTCGGTGTAGTTGCCGCCGTAGCGGGTCGGGCCGTTCAGGGCGGGATCGAGGTCGATCAGGTCGGTGCAGACCGCGTCGAGGAACGCCCGGTCGTGGCTCGCCACCACCACGACCCCGGGCAGGCCCCGCAGCTGCTCCTCCAGGAAGGCCGCGGCGTCGTCGTCGAGGTGGTTGGTGGGCTCGTCGAGCAGCAGCGCCGTGGGCCGCCGTACCAGCAGGGCGGCCAACGCGACCCGCCCGCGCTGCCCGCCGGAGAGCGACGCGAGCGTCCGCTCGCGGGAAAGCGCCCCGAGGCCGAGACCGGCCAGCGTCATCTCGGCCCGCCGGTCGGCGTCCCAGGCGTCGCCGGCCTGCGCGCGGTCGAGCCGATCGCCGTACGCGACGAGCAGGTCGGCGTACTCCGGCGCGTCCTGCGGGGTGTCGGCCAGCGCACCGCCGAGCCGGTCCAGCTCGGCGAGATCCGCACGGGCCTCGCGCAGCGCGTCGTCGAGCACGGCGGAGATCGTGGCGGCCGGGTCGAAGGGCATCTCCTGGTGCAGGAAACCCAGTTCCGGTGGGCGGACGACGGTACCGGCGTCGGGCTCGTCCGCCCCGGCGAGCAGCCGCAGCAGGGTGGACTTGCCGGTGCCGTTCTCGCCGATCAGCCCGATCCGCTGGCCGGGTGCGGCGGTGAGGGAGACCCCGTCGAGCACCCGGCGGGTACCGAGCGTGCGGACCAGGTCGTGGGCGAGCAGGGCAGAGTGGGACATGCGTCGGACACCGTCATCGGAAGCGTCGGAGACCCGGCCGGCCGGTGCGGCCGTTCGGGCGCGGGGAAGGGGTCAGCGGATCACCGGGGCCGCCCCGGCCGCGGGCTGGACGACCCGCGGCCGGGCGCCCCGGGACGAGTCAGTCGACGTCCGGGGGACCGGTCTCGACGAGGCGTCCCTCGGCGAGCCGCAACCAACGATTGACGTTGATCTCCGCGAGGAACCGCTCGTCGTGGCTGACCACCAGCAGCGCGCCCTCGTAGGCGCCCAGCGCGCTCTCCAACTGACCGACGCTGACCAGGTCGAGGTTGTTGGTCGGCTCGTCGAGCAGCAGCAGTTGCGGCGCCGGCTCGGCGCCCAGGACGCAGGCCAGGGTGGCGCGCAGGCGTTCGCCGCCGGAGAGCACCCCGACCGGCAGGTGGGCCCGGGGGCCGCGGAACAGGAAGCGGGCGAGCAGGTTCATCCGCTCCGCGTCCGGGGTCTGCGGCGCGAACCCGGCCAGGTTCTCCGCCACGGTACGGTCCGGGTCCAACAGGTCCAGCCGCTGGGACAGGTACGCGATCCGGCCGTCGGCCCGCTTGATCTGGCCGCCCTCGGGCTCCAGGTCGCCGTTGATCAGGCGCAGCAGGGTGGACTTGCCGGCGCCGTTGGGGCCGAGCAGGGCGATCCGCTCCGGCCCCCGGATCGTCAGGTCGACGCCGTCAGCGGCGAACAGGGACCGCTCGCCATAACGGACCTGCATCCGTTCACCGGCCAGGAGCGTGCGTCCGGCCGGTACGTTGGTGCCGGGCAGCACCAGCGAGATCTTCTGGTCGTTGCGCAGCGCGCGCCCCGCCTCGTCGAGCCGGGCCTTGGCCTCGTTGACCCGGGAGGAGTGCAGCTCGTTCGCCCTGCCCGCGGACTCCTGGGCGTCCCGCTTCATGGTGCCGGCGAAGATCTTCGGCAGGCCGGCGTTCTTGAGGTTGCGGGAGGCGTTGCTGGCCCGGCGCGCCGCCCGCTCGCGGGCCTCCTGCAGCTCCCGCTTCTCCCGCTTGAGCTCCTGCTCGGCGTTGCGGACGTTCTTCTCCGCCACCTCCTGCGCGGCGCGCACGGCTACCTCGTACTCGGTGAAGTTCCCGCCGTAGAACCGCAGCTCGCCACGGTCGAGTTCGGCGATGCGGTCCATCCGGTCGAGCAGCGCCCGGTCGTGGCTGACCAGCAGCAGGCAGCCGTTCCACTGCTCCAGCACGTCGTAGAGCTGGTGCCGGGCCTCGAGGTCGAGATTGTTGGTCGGCTCGTCCAGCAGTAGCACGTCAGGCCGCTTCAACAGCTGCGCCGCCAGCCCGAGGGAGACGACCTGGCCACCGCTGAGGGTGCCCAGGCGCTGGTCGAAGGCGAGGTCGCCGAGGCCGAGCCGGTCCAGCTGGGCGCGGGTCCGCTCCTCGATGTCCCAGTCGTTGCCGATTGTGGTGAAGTGCTCCTCGCTGGCGTCTCCGGACTCGATCGCGTGCAGCGCCCCGAGCAGCGGAGCGATCTCCAGAACCTCGGCCACGGTCAGCTCGCCGACCAGCGGCAGGCTCTGCGGGAGGTAGCCGAGCACCCCCTCGACCGCGACGGACCCGGCGGTGGGCCGGTACTCGCCGGCGATCAGCCTGAGCAGGGTGCTCTTGCCGGCACCGTTCGGCGCGACCAGGCCGGTACGGCCGCCACCGACCGTGAAGGACAGGTTCTGGAAGACCGGGGTGTCATCCGGCCAGGAGAAGGTCAGGTTCGAGCAGACGATGAAGGAATCGGACATCGGGAAACAACCTCGGAGGTGAGGGCAGGCGGAGCCAAGCCGCCCGACAGGGGACATGGTCTCGAAGCAACGACGGAACGACCACGGCAACGGCGCTCACAGGCGCGGCCGATGGCCGATCACATGTCCGGTCTCACCCGGAGATGTCGTCGTCCCCCACCATGTCTCGTCTCCCATGTTCGTCTGATCGTCCAGGTTCAGATCAGTCGCGGTCTACCGTAGCACCCGCGGCACGCGGTGGACGGGAAAGCCGCCGGCAGGCCGTCGGCACAGCACGGCCCGCCGTGGTACGGCCCTCCGTGGTACAGCCCCTGGCGTCGGTCGCCCCCCGCGGCGGGCGAGCCGACGGCCCTCACCGGCGCCGGTGAGGGCCGCCCCCGGCCAGCCCAGCCATCACTCCGGCGACGACGTGGGCGGTTGCCCGTCGGCGGGGTACCACCGCAGCTCGACGGTGTTGCCGTCCGGGTCCCGCACGTAGAGGGAGACGGCCTCACCCCGGGCCCCGTACCGGCCCACCGGTCCTTCGAGGACGATGAAGACGCCGGAGGCGATCACCTCGTGCCAGTCCAGCGGGTCGACCACCAGGCAGAGGTGGTCGACGTTCGACTCGCCCCGGTCGCGCCGGACCAGGTCGATGATGGTGTCCGGGGTGACGCGGACCGAGGGGAACCCGATCCGCCCGTCCCGCCACTCGTCGACCCGTACCGGTGCGAGGCCGAGCAGCCCGCAGTAGAAGGCCAGCGATCGCTCGACGTCCGCCACGTTCAGCACCAGATGGTCGAATTCCCGTACCCGCACGGCGCTCACTCCGCCTCCTCCAGGGTGCGAGCCTGGCGCGGCCAGTCGCCGGAGAGCGGCGCGTCGATGCCTGTCGTCCTCATGTCTTCCCCTGTCGTGACGCTCGTGGCCCGAGCCGGCGGGACCAACGCGCGAGGCGCCCGCCCCGCCGCTCCAGGTCCGCCGGGTCGTCCCGGTGACGCCCTCCACGATTCGCGAACCGGCGACGGCGACCAAGCCATGATCGGACTACGATCGTTGACCCAGATTCAACGAAGGAGCGGCGGGATGCTGGAACGGCACGAGATCGAGACGTTCCTGACGCTCGCCGACGAGCTGCACTTCGGCCGTACCGCCGAACGCCTGCGGGTGACCACCGGCCGGGTCAGCCACGTCGTACGGAAGCTGGAGCGGCGGATCGGCGCACCGCTCTTCGAACGCACCAGCCGGGTCGTCCGCATCACCCCGATCGGCCGGCAACTGGCCGACGACCTGGCCCCGCTCGTCGCGGGGATGGACGCCGCCCTGCGCCGGGCGATCGACTCCGGCCGCGGCGTGACCGGCCAACTGCGGGTGGCGTTCCTCGGCGAGTACCTCGCGCCGGTGCTGCTCAGGGCGGTCAAGCTCTTCACCGAGCGGTATCCCGACTGCGAGGTCGACGTGCGCGAGGTGCAGCTCTACAACTCGCGGGCCAGCCTGCTGGACGGCTCGGTCGACGTGCTCGTCGCCGCGTACCCCTTCGACGGCATGGCCCGTGGACCCGCGCTGATGGTGGAGCGGCGGGTACTGGCCGTGGCCGCCACGCACCCGCTGGCCGGCCGGGAGTCGGTGTCGCTGGAGGTGCTCGCCGACCACCCGGTCGTCCAGTACCCGGCGGTGACCTCGACCGAGTTCAAGCGCGACCGTACGCCCGAGTGGACGCCGTCCGGCCGCCCCGTCCCGCCGGGGCCGTGCGGCAACACGTTCTCCGAGATGCTCTCCCTCGTCGCGCTGGGCCGGGGCGTGCTGCCGGTCGGCGAGCAGACCCAGCGCTACCACCCCCGCCCCGATATCGTCTACGTGCCGATCCACGACGCACCGCCGATCGAGCGGGGACCGGTCTGGCTGGAGGCGAACACGACCGCCCGGGTACGGGAGTTCGTCCGGGCCGCCACGGACGCCAATCCGGTCGGCTCCGCCGGCGCCTGACTCCGGGTGCCCGAGCACGGGCGCGCAGGTGCGGGTGCCCGAGCACGGTGCCCGGCGGCCCGGGGCCGCGGGCTCGACCGGGCGGCCGGTCCGTGGCGGGTGCCCGCATGGCGACCGGGTGGCGTTCTGGAAGGACGTCGAGGTCCTCGACTAGCGATTGAGCTGCTCATATGCCGGCGGGCCGGCTGGCATCGGGGCCGGTGGGTCGGTCACTATGCCTAGGTGTCCGAGTACGACCACCCGCCCCGCCCCTCCGGTGGCGGCACGCTCTACGGCAGGCCGGCCCGCTTCCGGCGGCCGAGGCTGCCCCAGGACCGGCTGATCCTCGCCGCCACCGCGGTCGGGGCGGTGGGCCTGCTGCTCGGTGCCCTTCTCGCCACCGGGATCTTCGCGGCCGGCGGCGGGCACCGGCAGGCCCTGCGGTCGGTGGGCGGGCCGGGCGGCGGCGCGTCGAGCACCGGGGCGGGCGCCGCGGCGGGCGCGCCCAGCGTCGACCCGAGTCCCAGCGTCGACCCGAGTTCGACCGCCACCCCGAGTCCCAGCGCGGTGACCGCCACGCCGGCCGCCACCGCGCCACCGGCCGGCGCGAGCGTCCGCATCTTCCGGTCGGTGCTCTCGACCCTCTGCCTCGCCGGCCCGGCCGTGCCGGACCCGACCGGTACGGCGGTGCGGCAGCTCCCCTGCGCCGGCGGTGCCGAGCAGCAGTGGCTGGTCGCCCCAATCGGCGGGGGCGCGGTGACGCTGAGCACGGCGGCGGGCGGTCAGTGCCTCGACGTCGAGAACGCCAGCCGCGACGACGGGGCGGGCGTGCGGCAGGCGTCCTGCACGGGCGCGCCGAGCCAGCGGTGGCGGCTGGCCGACGACGGTACCGGCCCGGTCCTGCTGGTCAACGTCAACAGTCAGCGCTGCGTCGACGTACCGGACACCACCGCCGGCGCGACGCTCGCGCAGTACCCCTGCACCGGCGCGCCGGGCCAGCGGTGGGGCGGGGCGTGAGCGGCCCGTGATACCGCCCGGCCGCCGGCCCACCGGGTTCACTCGCTGGGGCGTAGCCGCCACGGGCCGGCCAGCACCGGCGCCGGCCGGAACTCCGGCGCGGCCGCCGAGCGGCGCTTGATCAGCAACGACAGCACCGCCGCACCGATCGCGAGCCCGCCCGCGACGTACCAGGCCAGGGTGTAGGTGCCGAGTTGGTCGCGGACCAGGCCCGCCGCGGTCGCCGCGATCGCCGCACCGATCTGGTGTGCGGCGAAGACCCAGCCGAAGACGATCGGCCCGCTGGCACCGAAGTGCTCCCGGCAGAGCGCCACCGTCGGCGGCACGGTCGCGACCCAGTCGAGACCGTAGAAGACGATGAAGACGAGCATGCTCGGGTGCGTGGCGCCGGCGAAGAGGCTCGGCAGGACCAGCAGCGACAGGCCACGCAGCGCGTAGTAGGAGCCGAGCAGCACCCGGCTGTCGACCCGGTCGGTCAGCCAGCCGGAGGCGATGGTACCGACGATGTCGAAGAGGCCGACGAGGGCGAGCAGGCTCGCGGCGGTCGTCTCCGCCATCCCGTGGTCGTGGGCGGCCGGGATGAAGTGGGTCCCCACCAGCCCGTTGGTGGTCGCCCCGCAGATCGCGAAGCCGGCGGCCAGCAGCCAGAACGGCCGGGTACGGGCCGCCGCGGCGAGCGCGCCGAGCGCCCGGGAGGCCGCGCCGCCGGCCGGCGGGGCCGGCGGTACCACCTCGGTCCCGCCGTACGCCGGCAGGCCCAGGTCGGCCGGGTGCTCCCGGAGCAGCCAGCCGACCAGCGGCACCACCACCAGTGCGGCGCCCGCCACGATCAACGCCGCGGTCCGCCAGCCGCGGTCGGCCACGACCGTGGCGAGCAGCGGCAGGAAGACCAGCTGTCCGGCGGCGCCCCCGGCGGTGAGCACCCCGGTGACCAGTCCCCGGCGGTGGACGAACCAGCGCCCGGTGACCGTGGCCACGAAGGCGAGCGCCATCGAGCCGGTACCGAGCCCCACGAGCACGCCCCAACAGAGGATGAGCTGCCAGCTGGCGGTCATGAAGACCGTCAGGCCGCTGCCGGCGGCGACCAGCACCAGGGCGGCCGACACGACGCGGCGGATGCCGAACCGGTCCATCAGGGCCGCGGCGAAGGGGGCGGTGACCCCGTACAGGAGCAGGTTGACCGAGACCGCGGCGGAGATCTCCGCCAGCGGCCAGCGGAACTCCTCGTGCAGCGGGTGCAGCAGGACCGACGGGGTGGCACGGAACCCGGCGGCGCCGACCAGCGCGATGAACGCGACGAACGCGACGACCCAGGCCGGGTGCAGGCGATTTCGACTCACGCACTGAAGTGTCGGCGAGACCCGTGACACCGACGAGTGGCCGAAGAGCCATGATACGCAAGAATTGGGCCATGCAACCGTACCGGCACCGGATCGCCGTACTCGCCCTCGACGACGTGGTCGGCCTGGACCTGGGCACCCCGGCGCAGATCTTCGGCACCGCCCGGGACGCCTCCGGGGCCCGCCTCTACCGGATCGACACCTGCTCCCCCGGTCGCCGCCCGGTCCGCAGCACGGCCGGTTTCCAGGTGCTGCCAGATTACGGGTTGGAACTGCTCGACGAGGCGGACAGCATCGTGGTGGCGGGCATCCACCGGGGCAGCGCGCTCACCGAGGGGACGCTGGAGGCGCCGGTCGCGCACGCGCTGCGCCGGGCGTACGAGCGGGGCGCGCGGGTGATGTCGATCTGTACGGGCGCGTTCGTGCTCGCCGCGGCGGGGCTGCTCGACGGCCGGCCGGCGACCACCCACTGGGCGCACGCCGACCGGTTCCGCGACCTCTACCCGCAGGTCCGGCTCGACCCCGACGTGCTCTTCATCGACGACGGCCAGGTGCTCACCTCGGCCGGGGTGGTCGCCGGGGTCGACCTCTGCCTGCACGTGGTCCGGGTCGACCACGGCAGCGACGTGGCCAACCGGGCGGCCCGACGCTGCGTGGTGCCGCCGTGGCGCGACGGCGGCCAGGCGCAGTACATCGAGCGGCCGGTGCCCCCGCAGTCCGGCGCCGGCACGGCGGCGACCCGGGAGTGGGTACGCGAGCGGCTGCACGAGCCGCCGACGCTGCGCCAGATGGCGGAGCACGCCAACATGAGCGTGCGTACCTTCACCCGGCGGTTCCGGGAGGAGACCGGGATCAGCCCGGCCCGCTGGCTGCTGCGGCAGCGTACGGACCACGCGCGGCTGCTGCTGGAGACGACGGATCTCACCGTCGACCAGGTCGCCCGGCGGGCCGGCTTCGGCACCGCGGCGGCCCTGCGCCAGCAGCTGAACCAGAGCATCGGGGTGGCGCCGAGCACCTACCGCCGCACCTTCCGACCGCCGGCCGCCTCCACCCCGCCCCCACTCCCCGCGATCTAGGGCATATCGTCGTTGTTTGATCTCCAATCACGACGATATGCCCTAGATCGACGGGGTGGGGTGGGTCAGGCCGGGTCGAGGCGGTCCAGCGGGAGGCGCAGCACCAGCCCGTCGGTGACCGAGGCGTTGCCGAGCCGGATCTGGTCCAGCTCGGCGGTGGAGAGCGCCCGGCGGAAGATCCGTACCTCGTCGAGCGCGCCGGCCAGCCGGTCGACCCCGTCCGGCCGCTGCCCGAGGTAGAGGCCGAGGACGCCCGCGGCGTGCCCGCCCGTGAGCGAGCCGGCCGGCGCGGCGGCGGTACCGACCCGCTCGCCGTCGACCAGCAGGCGCAGTTCGCCGCCGGCCCGCTGGAAGGCGACGTGGTGCCAGGCGCCGTCCGCGTACCCGGAGGTGGATCCGGCGAGGCCGCTGGCCGTCTCCGTCTCGGCCCAGCCGAGCACCCGGTTCTCGGCCGGGTGGGCGCGCAGCCAGAGCTGCGCGGTGTCGGTGCCGAGGCCGTACGCCCAGAGCAGGGTGTGCCGCCCGGTACCGCCGGAGTAGCGCAGCCAGGCGCTGACCGTGAAGTCCCCGGCGCCCAGGTCGAGCGAGGAGCTGAACGGCAGCTGCACGTGGTCGTCCGCGCCGTCGAGGGCGAGCGCGCTGCCGTACCGCCCCGACGTGAGCGCGGCGCCGCCCCGGACGAACGCGGTGTTGCCGGCCCCGGAGGTGTCCGGCGTGCTCGGTCCGGCGGCGACGAACGGCAGCCGCAGCACCGCGCCCGGCACGTCGATCGCGTTGGCGCCGCGGATCGCGCCGATCTCGGTGCCGCTCAGCGCCCGCTTGTAGAGGCGTACCTCGTCGAGCTGGCCCTTGAACCGGTTGGCGCCGTCGAGCCGCTGCCCGGCGTACATCCGGAACGGCCGGCCGGGGCTGATCGTGCCGGTGGGGGCGGCGGCGCTGGCCACCACCGCGCCGTCGACCCAGAGCCGCAGCTGCCCCGCCGCCCGCTGGAGGGCGACGTGGTGCCAGGCGTTGTCGTTGTACGCCTTGGTGCTGGCGACCACCGCGCTGGTGCCGCCGCTCTGGATCAGACCCCGGATCCGGCTGCTGCCCGGCTCGGCGCGCAGCCAGAACTGCGAGTGGTCGTCCTGGCCGTACCCCCAGAAGATGGCCTGGTCGGCGGTGCTGGCGCCGTACCGGATCCAGGCCATCGCGGTGAAGTCGCTGGTGCCGATCGCCAGCGACTCGGAGAAGGGCAGGTGGAGGTAGTCGTCGGCGCCGTCCAGGGTCACCGCCTCGTCGAACCGTCCCGCCGTACCGAGGGCGGCGCCGCCGCGCAGGTACGCGTCGTTGCCGGCACCCGAGAGGTCCGGGGTGGCGGTGCCGGAGTACGTGTCGGGGAGCCCGAGGTCGCTCTCCGTGAACCGGGTGAAGCGGATCTCGTCGCGGGCGTCGCCGCTCTCCGGCCCGCCCTCGTAGAGCGCGGCGATCTCCCCGGTGGCGAGTTCGACCAGGTCGGAGTAGCCGGAGCGGTCGGAGGCGATCCGCTTGGGCGTGGTGCCGGTCCAGGTCCGGCCCTCGTCGTACGACGACCAGATGGTCAGGTACTTGCGCAGGCTCGGGTCGGCGGGCGAGGCGAGGAGCACCCGGTTGTACCGGTCGCCCCGGTCGGCGGCGCGCAGCCGCAGCGTGGAGCCCTGCACCTCGGGGGTGCTCGCCACGTCGGCGACGCCCGCGAACGGCGCGTCGAAGCTGGCCCCGCCGTCGGTGCTCACCGCGAAGGCCCGCTTCGCCCCGGTGGCGCCGTTGTTGTCGCGGGCGGCGGCGTAGATGCCGCCGTCGGTGCGCTCGAAGAGGGAGAGTTCCTGCGGTACGAGGCTGGTGTCGGTCCGGATGTCGGTGGCACCCCGGACCCAGGTGTCGCCGCCGTCGTCGCTGTAGACCAGGGCGGCGCCATTGCGGCCGTCGCCGTCGGAGAAGTTGACCCCGGCGACGAGCCGCCCGGCGTGCGGGCCGCGTTCGAGCCGGATGCCGTGGCTCGGGCCGGTGGCGTACCAGCCCCACGTCGGGTCGTCGATGGCGCTGCCGAGGCTGCGCGCGGCGCTCCAGGTCTCCCCGTTGTCGTCGCTGGTCTGCACGTACGGGGTACGCGGCCGGGTGGCGTCGCCCGGGTTGAAGGTCGACAGGAGCACCACCCGCCCGCCCTCGCCGACGATCGGTACGGGGTTGCCCCGGGTGGCCGCGGCGGTCGGGTTGCTGTCCGTGCCCTGTAGCACGATCCGCGGCGCCTGGTCGACGGGCGGGCTCCAGGTGCGGCCGTTGTCGGTGGAGCGGCGCATGACGAGGTCGATGTGGCCGGCGTCGCCGCAGTACGACACCCGCGCCTCGGCGAAGGCGAGCAGGGTGTTGGCGTTGGTGCGGACGATGGCGGGGATGCGGTAGCAGCCGTACCCGAAGGTGCCCTTGCGGAAGAGCACCTGCTGGGTGATGGCGGCCTCGGCGGGTCGCGGCGCGGCCGTGGTGGTGACGGCGCTCGCGCCGGTCAGCGCCAGCACGACCGCCGCGAGCACGGCGGTACCGCGCCGCCCGCCCCGCCCGCCCGATGCGCGGGACAAGATCATGGGGTTCTCCCCGATATGTAGGTGATTTACATTCACTCCGCCTTTGCTGAAGCTATTTGACAAAGGGATGGGCGTCAATCGCACCAATACGCCCGATCATGACGACTCGGTGAACGCAACATGAACGGAACGGGGACGCCCCGGGCGGCGTCGGGCCACGCCGGAGAGGGAACGGAAGTGACGCCCGCCGGAACCCGACGGGCGCCACCTCCCCTGAGCTGTGTTCCAGAGGGCACAGCCCATACCGGTCAACCGCAGGCGGAGCCGTTCACGGTGAAGCCGGTCGGGGTGGGATTACTGCCTCGGTACGAGCCCAGGAAGCCGAAGGTCGCCGAACCGCCCGGCGCGATCGTCGCGTTCCAGGCGGCGTTGCGCGCCGTCACCGCCGCGCCCTGCTGCTCGCCGACCGCGTTCCACCAGTTCCCGGCCGTCTGCGAGCCGGCGAAGGTCCAGTTCACGGCCCAACCGTTGATCGGCGATGTACCGGTGTTGGTCAGCGTCATGGTGGTGCTGAAGCCCGTGCCCCACTGGCTGTCCACCCGGTAGGTGATCCGGCAGGCCAGCGGGGGCGGCTGCACCCCGAAGGAGATCTTGTGCAGCTGTCCGGGCAGGTCGTTGGCGAGGTACAGCTCCCCGTCGGCGTCCACCCCGAGCGTGGTCGGCTGGATCGGCAACTCGCCGATCACCCGCGCCGGGTACGCGCCGCCGGCCGCGCCGGGACGGATCGCGAACGCCTGGTTCGAGCAGTAGTCCGTCGCCAGGTACGTCCCGGCCGCGATGTCGGCGTACTGCCGCCCGCGGTAGACGTGGCCGCCGATGACCGCGCACCCGTCGAACGAGGTGCGGTACGTGAAGACCGGCTCCACCGGGCTCACCCCGGCCACACAGCGGTCCGGGTCGAACACCACCGGACCCTCCCGGCAGGACCAGCCGAGGTTCGCCCCGGCCACGCCCCGGCCGAGATGGTCGACCTCCTCGTACGTACCCTGTCCCACGTCGGCGATCCAGAGCGAGCCGTCCTGCCGGTCGAAGGAGAAGCGCCAGGGGTTGCGCAGCCCGTACGCCCAGATCTCCGGCCGTGCCCCCGCCGTACCGACGAACGGGTTCCCGGCCGGCACGCAGTACGGCCGCCCGTCGCAGCTCCGGTTCACGTCCAGCCTCAGGATCTTGCCGAGCAGGGTGCCCAGGTTCTGCCCGCTGCCGAGCACGTCGTCGGCGCCGCCCCCGTCCCCGATGCTCCAGTAGAGGTAGCCGTCCGGGCCGAACGCCAACTGCCCGCCGTTGTGGTTGCCGAACTCGGCGTGCGGCTGGGTCAGGATCACCTGCTCGCGGCTCGGCGGCACCGGCGTCTCGTCGGCGCGGTCGAGCACGAACCGGGAGAGCGTCACCGCGCCGTCGGGCAGGCGCGTGTAGGCGACGTAGAGCGCGCGGCTGGTGGCGAAGTTCGGCGAGGTCACGATGCCGAGCAGGCCGCGCTCGTTGCCCTCGGTGGAGACCCGGTCGGTGAGGTCGAGCAGCGGGGCGGTCGCGAGCCCGGTCTCGGGGTGGTAGACGCGCACCGTACCGGCCTTCTCGGTGACCAGGAGCCGCCGACTCCCGTCGTCCGGCGCGAAGATCGCGGTCGGGCGCTGCAGGCCGAAGGCGACCTGGGTGCTGTTGACGGTCAGCCGCTCCAGCGGCACGTCGGCCGCCCCGACCGGCGCCTGCGGGGTCGGCGGCGCCCCGGGCGGCGCCCCGGTGGCCGTACCGGCCAGGGCGAGCGGGCCGAGGACCGACAGCGTCGCGGCAATCCCGAAACGTCGTAGCGATTGACCCCGAAACATATTCACTCCCATCGGTCGATGGGAATCTACGACCGGGCCCGACCGCCCGCCAACCGTCCGTCCCAGATCGTGGGCGCGCTCCCACCCCTGATGGGAAGGGGTCACACCGGCCCGGCGACGCTTCCCGTCGGGGGGACGACCGCTCACTCCCCGATCGCGCGCCGACGCGCTCACTCCTCGATCGCGCCGCCGATGCGCCGCAGGTGCCGCCGGAAGCTGTACGCCGGGTCAGCCGCGCGCCGCGTCAGGTAGTCGTCGAACTCGGTCTGCCGGCGCAGCGTCCGCCCCGCCCGGATCCTCGCGGCCTGGGCCCGTTCGGTCTCCCAGATCCGCCGGGCCGTCGCCAACACCTGCTCGACCCGCTCGGCGGCCACGAAGAGCACCCCGTCCTCGTCACCGAAGACGACGTCGTCCGCGCCGACCAGGTGCCCGCCGAACCGGGCGCTCACCAGCGCCTCCGGTTCGCGCTCGTCCAGCCGTACCGGGCCGGGCGGGTAGCTGCCGTAGCTGAAGACCGGCAGCCCGATCTCCACCAGGTCCGGCGTGTCCCGGTGCAGCCCCCACACCACCAGGCCCGCCAGCCCGGCCGCCTGGGCCTCCAGCACCACCAGGTCGCCGATGCAGGCCTCGTCCGACCGCCCGCCGTTGTCGATCACCAGCACGGCCCCGGGCTCGGCCCCGCCCAACCCCTCCAGGAAGACGTCCACGCTCCCGTAGTGGCGTACCGGCAGCGCCCGTCCCGCGATCCGCTGACCCCGTACGACGGCGGCGATGCCGGCCGGCGCCGCCCGCAGCGGCACGTCACAACGTACGCAGGCGTCGGCCACCAACGGCGTGGACAACTCGGCGAAGGCATCCAGCATGACGTCTCCCTACCGGCGCGGCCCGGAGCCGGCCACGTTGACGAGGGCGATCCCACCGACCACCACCACACAAGATCACCCGGATCCACCGAACCGCCAACGGCCACCTCCGAAGAGGTGGCCCGTTGACGTCACGCCTCGACGAACTCCCAGGCACGACGGGGCAGGACACTCGCAATTCGTACGCGGACGGTCTACTTCGTCTTCACGATCCTGAGGCCGACGGCCTGGACGAAGATCGTTCGCCGCTCGATGGCCTCCCACTTCTCGCCCAACTCGTAGCCGTCGAGCCAAATCCGTCCGTGGTAGGTGTCCCACCCAGGCAACTTGATCACGCGAAACCAGATCGCGCGCTCCCCGGCGAATTGAACGGAGGCGGCTGCGGCGACCCGGACGAGGTCGCCCGGTCGAGGAATAGGCACAGCTACCCCGCGAGGATGAGAAGGGCCGAAAGCGTGCCGAGTACGACCACGGCCTCGACAAGGGTCTGGACGAGGTAGCGGCGCATCACCGCGCCTCCGGCCAGTGGCCCCGGTTGATCGGAATCCGGTGCCGGGCCGAGCACGGAAGCTCGGACCCGCAGCGACAGATCCGCCGCCACCTCTCCCAGGACCAGACGGGCCGGTGCCGGCAGAGCACCGCCCGCCGCACCCCACCGACGACGAGGACTAGCGCAGCAGCCGTGGCGTGGCGGGTCGAGACGACGCGAAGCCGCAGGTCCGGTCGCGGGGCGACCGGCGACGGCCGGTGGGGCCCGCCCTGCCACGCGAAGACATCAGGCTTGACGGGATTCGCGGGGTACGGCGGGCCCCACCCCCACCGCGGGCACCGCGCACCGCAACAGACCGGCGCACCGCAACCCGAAGCCCGCGCACGCGACCCCGACCCTCAGCGCCGCACCGACCGCAGCGCCCGCAACTCCTCGGTGTGTGCCGGCAGATGCACCCGCCCGTGCAGGTCCAGCGCCCGCCCCCACGGCAGCGACTCCTGGACGTCGAGGTCGAGCCCTTCGCGCAGGACCGTCTCCACCGGCGTCTCGGCCTTCACCCCGAGCCGTTCGGTCAACGCGCAGAGCCGCTGGCTGGTGGCGCGCAGCCGGGTGGCGAGACCGTCGAGCCCGCAGTACTGGGAGACCAGCGCGTCGAGCTGCGGCCGGTGGATCGACTCAAGGTGGTAGTACGCCCAGGGCGAGCCGGCGATGACGGCCTCGGTGGTCTCGGTCAGCAGCTCGTCGTTGGCGGCGAGGTGGGCCACGATCTGCTCGGCGGAGAGCCTGCCGTCGGGCGGCGGCCCGAATCCGCCCGCCTCGACCTCGGCGAGCAGAACCTCGTACGCCCGACGCAGCTCCGCCGCCTCCATGGCGCGAGTCTACGGCCGTGACCAGGGCGAATGTCCCGCCATCGCGCGTAAGGCCGGACTCGGGCCGCGATTGACGACCTTCGGCCGGCCTGGGGCGCGTTTCGTGAAACCTGGTAGGTTCGCGGCGTTTCACACTAGCTGGAACGTGTGTGCCTTCTATCGGAGAGGCGGGCTCATCCCGGAAATGGACGACACCATCGAGGAGTTCGCGGAGGCCCTCAAGGGGCTCGGGGAAGTTCTGGAGGAACTCGGGGAGGCCCTGGAATCCGAGGAGGAGGCCTCGTCGGAGCACGAGGTCACGTCGGCGTGAACGTGAGGGTCGCGGCTTAGGCCGACGGCGGGTGGCCGGAGTGGTCGGCTCGCGCCGCCACCCCGGCAACCCGCGGGTCAGCCGCTGGCCCGCCGGCCCCGACGGGCGCGCAGATAGTCGGCGACCAGGTAGTGCCCCAGCTCCTCGGCCTCGGGCGTGAAGACCCGCCCGCCGCAGCGCCGGGCGACCGCGTCCACGAAGCGGCGCAGCCCCGGGTCCTCGCCCAGCATGAAGAAGTTCATCGTGGCGCCGTACCGGGTGAGCTGGTCGACCTCGGCCACCGTCAGCTCGATCGTCTCCCGGGTCGGCGGCCAGGCGAAGATCCCCTCGCCGTCCTCCGGGTCCAGGTGGGCGGTCGGCTCGCCGTCGGTGATCACCAGCACCACCGGTTCGGAGCCGGAGTGCTTGCGCAGGTGCCGCCCGGCGAGCCGCAGCGCGTGCTGCAGGTTCGTGCCCTGCACCAGCTCCGGCTCGACCCCCGCCAGCTCCTGCTGGGAGAGCGGCAACGCCTCCCGGCCGAAGCCGATGATCTGGAGCGCGTCCTGCGGGAACCGGGTCGCGACCAGGTGCGACAGCGCCAGCGCGGTCTGCTTCATCGGGCCCCAGCGGCCCTCGGAGACCATCGAGAAGGAGAGGTCGACGCAGAGCGCCACGGCCGCCGAGGCGCGCCGTTCGGTCTCCACCACCTCGAAGTCCTCGACCGAGAGCGCGACCGGGACGCCCGCCCCGCCGCGCTGTACCGCGCGGGCGACGGTACGGACGACGTCGAGCGGCTGCTCGTCGCCGTACTCCCAGGGGCGGGACGCTCCGGTGATCTCCCCGGCGGCGCCGGCCGAGCGCAGGTCGTGCTGGCCCCGCCGCCCGGTGCTCAGCTCCGCGAAGACCCGGCGCAGGGCCGTACCGCCGAGCCGCCGCAGCGCCTTGGGGCTCAGCGTCAGCCCGTCGGCGTCCCGCGACACCCAGCCCTGCCGGCGCAGCTCGCGCTCCAGCTCGCGCAGCCGGCGTACGTCGTCGGCCGCCCCGCGCCCGAGGTTGCGCTGCACGGCCTCCACGTCGACGTCGTCCAGCGTCGCGCCGGGGTGCTCCTGGCCGAGCTGGTCGAGCAGCTCGTCCAGCTCGGCGATCTCGCCGAGCGCCCCGGCGGCCTCGCCGTAGCCGAGCGGCTCCTCGCCGCGCATCCGCTCGCGCCGGTCCCAGGCCAGGTCGGGGCGGAGCGAGCGCAGGTTCGCGTCGAGCTGAGACAGCTCGCCGGCCAGCTCCGGCCCGAGCGAGGAGTCCATCAGCCGCGACAGCTCCTCGCGCTGCTGCGGCGAGAGCGAGCGCATCAGCCGCTCGCCGGCCGCGGCCCGCCGGGCGAGCACGTCGACCAGCTCGTCCACCGAACCGGGCTGCTCCGGGAAGAACTCGCTGTGCCGGCGCATGAACTCCGCGAACGCGTCGGTGGTCTCCTCGCCCCGGCCGTGCCGGGCGAGCAGGTCGTTGAGGTCGCGCATCATCTCGCCGAGGCGGCGCTGGGCGGCCGGGTCGGCGGTGGAGCGCAGCGCGTCCCGCAACCCGCTGAAGCGCTGCTCCAGCACCTCGCCGCGGAGCCCGTCGAGGATCTGCTGGTAGGCGCGGCGGGCCTCGTCACTGGCCCACTCGTAGCCGGACAGCTCCTCCACCGCCCGCGCGGTCGAGCGCGGCAGGTTGTCCAGCGTCGCCTCGGCGAACCGGGCCGCCTCGTCGTCGCGCTGGCCGAGTTCGTCGCGCTCGGCCGCGAGCGCCTGGTCGAGCAGCGCCTGCGACCGGGTCACCGCGCCGTCGAGGTTGCCCCGCCGCATCGCCTCCCGCCGCAGCCGCCTGGCCCGGGCCATCAGCTCGTCCAGGCCGCCCCGGCCCTGGGGGCCACGGCGGATCAGGTCGCGCAGCGCGTCCCGCAGGCTCCCGCCCGCCAGCACCTCGGCACCGACCGCGTCCACCGCGGCGCGCACGTCGTACGGCGGGGCGAGCGGGTCGGGACCTCCGCGCCACGAGCCGTACCGGTAACGGTTCCCACCGGACACGGTCAGCCCCGGCCGCCACCGGCCGACCGGCCCCCGTCGGGGTTGCCCCCGCCGTAGCGGGTACGGCCGTCGTCGGTCAGGTCCTTGGCCAGCCGACGGGTGAGGTGCAACCCCTCCAGGACGAACTCGACCGCCGAGGCGGCCTCGCCCGGGGTGGGCGCGTCGCCCATGCCCAGCCGGTCCAGCACCTTGGCCAGCCCCGGTACGGTGCCGACCTGGCGGAGCAGGTCGGCGGAGGAGACCAGCTCACCGGTCTCGATCATCTCGCCCTCCGCGACCAGCGCGGTGAAGCCGGAGAGGTCCAGCCCGGCCAGCCGGGCCCGGAACGTCTCGGCGGTGGCGGTACGCAGCAGGTGCCCGAGGATCTCGACCTCGCGCCCCTCCTCGCCGCTCTCGAACTCGACCTTGCCGCGCAGCGTGCTGGTCACCGAGACCGCGTCGCCGACCCGGGCGACCGCCTCGCCGCCGCTGTCCACCACCGTCCCGTCCGGCGTACGGGTGAGCAGGCCGGCCCGGCGCAGCGCGGCGGCGGCGACCGTCTCGGCCGCGGCGATGGCGAACCGGGCCGAGACCCCGGAGCGGGGGTCGACCGAGGGCGACTCGCGTACCGCGCGGGCGAACCGGGCCAGCACCTCCAGCACGTGCTCCGGCACCTCGGCGACCAGCTCCGCCTCCTGGCGGATCAGGTCCAGCTCCAGCTCCAGGTCGAGCGGGTAGTGGGTACGGATCTCCGCGCCGAAGCGGTCCTTGAGCGGGGTGATGATCCGGCCCCGGTTGGTGTAGTCCTCGGGGTTGGCGCTGGCGACCAGGAGCAGGTCCAGCGGCAGCCGCAGCTGGTAGCCGCGGACCTGGATGTCCCGCTCCTCCAGCACGTTGAGCAGCGCCACCTGGATCCGCTCGGCGAGGTCCGGCAGCTCGTTGACGGCGAAGATGCCCCGGTTGGTGCGGGGCACCAGCCCGAAGTGGATGGTCTCGGGGTCGCCGAGGGTGCGTCCCTGGGCGATGCGGATCGGGTCCACGTCGCCGATCAGGTCGCCGACGCTGGTGTCCGGGGTGGCGAGCTTCTCGCCGTACCGCATCGACCGGTGCAGCCAGGCGACGGGCAGCTCGTCGCCGGCCTCGTCGAGGGCCCGCCGGGCGGCCGGGGTGAGCGGGTGCATCGGGTGTTCGTTGAGCTCGGAGCCCGGGATGACCGGCGTCCACTCGTCGAGGAGCTGGCCCAGGGCCCGGATCAGCCGGGTCTTGCCCTGCCCGCGCTCGCCGAGCAGGACCATGTCGTGGCCGGCCAGCAGGGCGCGCTCCACCTCGGGGAGCACGGTGTCCTCGTAGCCGACGATCCCGGGGAACCGCTCGGCGCCCGTGCGCATCCGGTCGAGCAGGTTGTCCCGCAGCTCCTGCTTGACGGTGCGGTAGCGGTAACCGGCGGCACGCAGCTCGCGCAGCGTGCCGGGGAGGCCGGCCGGCGGAGTGGGGGGAAGCTGGGGAGCATCAGTCACCTCACTGACGCTAGCGCGCCGGCCCGCCGCCACGCCCGGCTCCGCTTTCGCTCTCGGCGGAACATCGGCCCCATCCGGGGCCGGCGGGGTCGAACGGGGCCGATTCCGGCGGTACGGCCGGGACCTCCCTGTGCTCCGACCCACATCCGCCCGGTCGGAGCCTCGACGCCGCCGCACCGACCAGGCCGGGCGGGAGCCTCGCCGCTCACCAGCGGACCGGGCCCTCGTCGTCGAAGAAGCCGCCGGTCGGACCGTCCGGACCGAGGGTGGCGAGCCGTACCGAGACCGCCGCGCCCTGGGCCGCCGTCCGGTAGCCGGTGTGGCCGTTCAGATCGGTGGCGCAGTAACCGGGGTCGGCGGCGTTGAACCGGATCGGCGCGTCCCGGAACTCGCGGGCGTACTGGACGGTGACGGCGTTGAGCGCGGTCTTGGAGGTGGGGTACGCGATGCCGGCCGGGATGGCCGCCAGCGGGCTGGTCGGATCGGTCAGCTCGCCGAGCGACCCGACGCCGCTGGAGACGTTGACCACCCGCGGCGCGGCGGACCGCAGCAGCAGCGGCAGCAGCGCGTTGGTCACGGTGATCACCCCGAAGACGTTGGTCTCGAAGACCCGGCGGACCACGTCGAGGTCGGCCCGGCTCGGGGTCTGCCGGCCGGCGTCGGTGCCCCGGGTCGCCGCGGTCGCCCCGGTGATGCCGGCGTTGTTCACCAGCACGTCGAGCCGGCCGAAGGTCTCCTCGACGTACGTAGCGGCGGCCCGTACGGTCGCCGGGTCGGTCACGTCCAGCGCGACGGGGCGTACGTCCCCACCGGTGGCGCGCAGCTCCTCGGCCGCGACGGCGCCGAGCCCCGGGTCACGGGCGCCGAGCAGCACGGTCATGCCGAGCGCCGCGAGCTGCCCGGCGATCTCGCGGCCGATGCCCTTGTTCGCGCCGGTCACGAGGGCGATGGTGGTCGGGTTGGGGTGGTTCGCTGTCATGCCTCCACCTCACTGCACCGGCGGAGCGGGGGCCAAGACCGTTCGGGTCACGATCGTTACCCTGGGGGTATGGATCGGCTGGAGACGCGGGAACTCACGTACTTCGTCGCCGTCGCCGAGGAACTGCACTTCGCCCGCGCCGCCGCGCGGCTCGGCATCGCCCAGCCGCCGCTGTCGCGGGCGATCCGTCAGCTCGAACGCCGGCTCGCGGTGCAGCTGCTGGAGCGGACCAGCCGCCGGGTGTCGCTCACCCCCGCCGGCGAGGTGCTGCTGCGGGAGGCGCGCACGGCGCTGGACGCGGTCGCCGCCGCGGGGCTGCGCGCCCGGCGCGCCGGCCAGCCGGATCCGACGCTGGTGCTGGTCACGAAGGCGGGCGCCGACGCCGACCTGCTGCCCGGCATCCTCGCCGAGTACGCCGCCGGCCCCGACGCGCTCCCCGTCGAGGTCCGGCTCTGCGGGATCGGCGAACAGGCGAACCTGCTGCGGCAGGGCCACGCCGACGTCGCGTTGCTGCACCGGCCGTACGACGACCTCTCCGGCATCGACACCGAGGAGCTGCTCACCGAGGCGCAGGTGGCGGTGCTGCCCCGGGGACACCGGCTCGCCGGGCGCGCCGGCATCCACCTGGCCGACCTGCGCGGCGAGACGCTGCCCCGCTGGCCCGTGCCGCTGGCGCCGGGCGCGGAGCTGCTGCCCGAGGGGGAGACCGTGCCGGGGCCGCTGGTGGCCAACGGCGCCCAACTGCTCCAGCTGATCGCGCTGGGCCGCGCCGTGGCGGTGCTGGGCGAGTCGGCGCGCCGGCACCTGCGCGACGACCTGGTCTGCGTACCGGTGCTCGACGCCCGCCCGAGCACCATCGTGATCGGCTGGCCGGAGCGGAGCCGGTCGCGGGCGGTAGCCGCGCTGGTACGGGCGGCGACCGCGGTGGCCGCCCGCCGGGCGGCGGAGTCCGGATCGCGCCAGCCCGTCGCGGACATGAGCGGTTACCCTGAGAATCCACCTTCTCTCGACACAGTGGAGTCGATTCCGTGACCGCTCCCAACGACGGGACCCTCCCCAGCCTCCCACCGGACGTGCCCACCTCCGCCCGGATGTACGACTACTCCCTCGGCGGCAAGGACAACTTCCCGGTCGACCGGGCGGCCGTGCTCTGGGTGAACGAGCGGTACCCGTCGGGTCTGGACGCCACCCGGGAAAACCGCCGCTTCCTCTACCGGGTGGTCCGGTACCTGGCCCGCGACGCCGGCATCCGGCAGTTCCTCGACCTGGGCAGCGGCCTGCCGACGCAGAACAACGTGCACCAGGTGGCCCAGGAGTTCCGGCCCGGCGCCCGGGTGGTCTACGTGGACGTCGACCCGATCGTGCTGACGCACGGGCGGGCGCTGCTGACCGACGACGAGAGCACCACCTTCATCGGCGCGGACGTCACGGACTTCGAGGCGATCCTGGCCCACCCCGACACTCGGCGGCTCATCGACCTCGCCGAGCCGGTCGGCGTGCTCTTCCTCTCCGTGGGCCACTCCATCGTGGACGACGCGAAGCTGCGGAAGCTGGTGTCGGCCGTGCACGACGCCGTCGCACCCGGCAGCTACCTCGCGTTCTCCCAGATGGTGGGGGCGAACCGGGAGCTCGCCGAGTCCACCACCGAGGAGATCAACCGAGATCTCGGCATGCCGTGGAAGAACCGCACCCCGGAGGACGTACAGGAGCTCCTGCGCGGGTTCGAGCCCGTGGAGCCGGGGTTGACCGACGTCAAGCGGTGGCACCCCGACCCCGCGCAGCCGCTGCTGGCCCCCGTCGACGAGCCGCTGCGCCGCTTCCTCGGCGCCGGCGCCGACGAGACCCGCTTCATGGAGTTCGGCGGCCTGCTCCGCCGGCCCTGACCCGGGCCGCTCCGGGAGCCTCCCGCGCTCGCGGCCGGTTGCGCCGGCAGCCGGCCGTCGCGCGCACACGCCAGCCGCGCTCAGAGCCAGCCGCGCTCGCGCGCCTGCCACCCCAGTTGCAGCCGCGAGCGCGAGTTGGTCCGCTCCATCAGCACCTGGACCCGGCGCACGACGGTACGGCGACTGATGCCGAGCCGCGCCCCGGCCGCCTCGTCGGTCAACCCCGCGACCAGCAGCGAGAGCAGGTGCCGGTCGTCGGCGGAGATGCCGGCGTCCGGCGCGACGCCCTCGATCCCGGCCACCGAGAGCGGGGTGGCCTGCGTCCACACCGTCTCGAAGAGCGCCACCAGCGCGTCGAGCAGCCCGCACGGGTGCACCAGCAGCGCCGCGTTGTGCGCGGAGGTGGTCCAGGCCAGCGGCAGCAACGCCAGCTCCCGGTCGGCGACCGCGAGCTTGGTCGGCAGCCCCTCCGCGAGGCGGGCGCTCTCGCCGGCCCGGATGTGGGTGGCGACGGTGGCGGCGAACTCGGCGTCGGCCAGGGCCGTGGTGTCGTACACCGCGCGGTAGGCCACGCCGGCCGCCTCCCGGTCCAGCTGGGTGCGGTTCACCGCGGTGGCGACGGCGTACGGGGGCGCCACGAGCACCCGCATCTCCCGCCGGGCGGTACGTTGCAGCCGCTCGAACGCGCGCCCCACGGCCGCCCGACCGGAGACGATCTCAATCAGCTCCTCGGTGCGCCGGTTGCTCGCCCGCCCGTGCGCCTCGGCGGCGAGCCGGTGCGCGGCCTCCCGGGTCCGTTCCAACTCCTCGTACCGGCGCCGGATCAGCTGCTCGACCGCGAGGTCCGGCGGTACCGGCACGACCCGCTCCTGCGGCGGCGGGGTGCGGTGCACGAAGCCCTCGCGCTCCAGCGCGGCGACGACCCGGCGCGCCCGGGCGACGGTCAGCCCCACCCGGTCGGCGAGTTGTGTCACCGGGGCACCGCCCTGCCGGAGCAGCACCAGGTAGGTGGATTCCTCCACCGCGCTCAGGCCGGCAGCTTTCAACACGGGAACCTCCTGGCGCGTCTGCGTCATGGCGCAGCTGCGCTGACTGTAGATCCTTTACGGCAGCGGTGACGAAGTGTGACGCTCCCTCCGACCTGGACCGCACGTCAAGGGGGAGCCAGTGGTCAAGTCGCTACGGATAGTCGCGGTCCTGGCGGTCGCCACCGCCGCCGCGGCCGCCAACACGCCACCGGCCTCGGCCGGCCCGGCCGCTGGCGCAGTCACGCCAACCGGCACGGCCGGTGCGCCGACCGTACACACGGTCACCCTGCTGACCGGCGACGTGGTCCGGCTCTCCGTCTTTCCCGACGGCCGGCAGGAGGCCGTCGTGGACCAGCGCGACGGGGAGCCACGTCGAGGCTATCAACTGTCCGAAGAGGACGGTCAGGTATACGTCACCCCGGACGAGGCGCTGCCGTACGTGGCCGCCGGCCGGCTCGATCGCACCCTGTTCAACATCAGCGAACTCGTCGCCGAGGGCTACCACGACCAGGCCACCGACCGGCTGCCGTTGCTGGTCACCGGGGCACCGGCCGGGCCCGGGCTGCGGGCCGCCGTACCGGCGACCCCGGCCGGGGCGGTACGCGAGCGGGAACTGCGCAGCATCGGCGCGGTCTCGGTCGACGAACGCAAGGCCGACGCGCGCGCCTTCTGGGCGGCCGTCGCGACCGGCGCCCGGACCCTCGGCGCCCGGACCGCACCCACCCTCTCCGCCGGCGTGGACCGGATCTGGCTCGACCGGCGGCTCCACGCCGACCTCACCGACAGCGTGCCGCGCATCGGCGCGCCCGAGGCGTGGCGGGCCGGGTACGACGGCAGGGGCGTGAAGGTCGCCGTCCTCGACAGCGGCTACGACCCCACCCACCCCGACCTGGCCGGCCGGGTCGGCGCCGCCGCCAACTTCACCGGCGAGCCGGACACCGTCGACCGGTTCGGGCACGGCACCCACGTCGCCGCCACCGTCGCCGGCCGCGGCGTGGCCGGCCCGGCCGGTGGTCCCGGCGTGGCGCCCGGCGCGGACCTGCTGGTCGGAAAGGTCCTCGACGCCACCGGCTCCGGCGAGCTGTCCTCGGTCATCGCCGGCATGGAGTGGGCGGTCGACCAGGGCGCCCGGGTGGTGAACGTCAGCATCGGTGGCCCCGCCTTCGAGGGCCCGGACCCGGCCGCCGAGGCGGTCGACGCGCTGACCGCCAGCTCCGGCGCGCTCTTCGTGATCAGCGCCGGCAACACCGGCCCCGGCCCGGACACCGTCGGTACGCCCGGCACGGCGAGCAGCGCGCTCACCGTCGGCGCGGTGGACCGGGACGACCGGCTCGCCGACTTCTCCAGCCGGGGCCCCCGGCTGGGCGACGGCGCGGTCAAGCCGGAGATCACGGCTCCCGGCGTCGGGATCGTCGCGGCCCGGGCCGCCGGCACCACGCTCGGCGAGGTCGTCGACGCCCGCTACACCGCGATGTCCGGCACCTCGATGGCCGCCCCGCACGTGGCCGGCGCCGCCGCGCTGCTCGCCCAGCGGCACCCCGACTGGCGCGCCGACCGGCTCAAGGCGGCCCTGGTGGCCAGCGCCACCGCCGCCACCGAGGCACCCGTGTGGGCGCAGGGGGCCGGCCGCGTCGACGTACCGGCGGCGCTGGACCAGCGGGTCACCGTCGACCGGGCAACGGTCGGCCTCGGCCGGGTCGAGTCCGACGCCGCGCCGGTGACCGCCCGGGTGACCTACACCAACCCGGGGCGGCACCCGGTCACCCTCGACCTGAGCGCGCGGGCCGGCGACGCCGGGGCGAGCGGCCGACCCGCCGCGCTGAGCGTCGCGCCGGCCCGGCTCACCGTCCCGTCCGGCGGAAAGGCCACCGCCACCGTCCGCCTCGACCCGCGCGCCACCGCGCCGAACCGGTACGCCGGCCTGCTGCTCGCCAGCGGCGGCGGCGAGCGGCTGCGCACCCCGGTCGGGTTCTCCGTCGTACCGCCGACCCGGACGCTGACCATCGAGGCGCTGGACCGGGACGGCCAGCCGGCCACCGGCTTCGCCAGCCGGGCCCGACTGTGGAACCTCGACACCGGCGAGAGCCACTACGCCTTCCTCGACGGCGGGCAGCCGGCGCGGGTGGAGTTGCCGGCCGGCCGCTACACCGTCATGGCCTCGGTCGTCGGGCTGGACGCGGCGGGCTGGCCGAAGGACGTGACGCTGCTCGGCGACCCGGAGCTGACCGTCGACCGGGACCGGACCGTACGCTTCGACGCGCGTACCGCCAGCGAGCTGCGGATCGACACCCCCGACCGGACCACGATGACCCGGCTCGGGCTGAGCTGGCAGCGCACTGCCGGCGCCCGTAGCCTGATCAGCGGGGAGACGTACAACCCGCAGCAGGTCCGCCGCGCGTACGCCGCCCCGACCCGGCCGGTCTCGACCGGTACGTTCCAGTTCTTCACCCGCTGGGACCTGGCCGCGCCCGTGTTGACCGCCGAGGTCACCGGCGCGGGCGGCTTCGCCCTGCCCGAGCCGCTGCCGGTCGACGACGCGCCCCTGCTCGACGGCCGGGTCAGCGCGCGGCTGGTCGACGGCGGCGACGGCACCCCCGCCGAGCTGGGCGCCGCCGGCGTCCGCGACGCCGTGGTCCTGCTCCGGGTCGGCGACCCGGACGCGGTGGCCGGGCAGTTGGCCGCGGCGGGTGCGGCCGGCGCCCGGGCGGCGCTGGTGGCCGCGCCCACGCCCGGCTGGTTCTTCGCCAACGGCGCCGGCGCGCCGATCCCGGCGTACCGGCTGGACGCCACCGTCGCCACCCGGCTGCGGGACCGGCTGGCCCGGGGCCCCGCGAGCGTGGCGCTCGACGGGGTGGCCCGCTCGCCGTACCGCTACGACCTGCTGCTCACCGAGCCCGGCCGGATCCCGGCCGACCTGCACTACACCCCCGCCGAGCTGCGCCTGGCCATGGTCGAGACGGAGTTCCACCAGCACGCGCCGGGCATGCGGGCGCTGGAGGGCCGGGCCGGCTACCCCGACGGGGTACGCACCGCGTTCACCTTCACCCGCCCGCTGACCGCCGCGCAGCGCCGCACCGACCACGTCAACACCGCCGGGGTCACCTGGCGGGGCAGCGCCGTCGCCCAGGGCGAGGACCTCAACAGCCCACGGGGGACGACGTACGGGCCGCTGCGCGCGCTGCGGGCCGGCGACCGGGTACGCGAGGCGTGGTTCCCGGCGCTGACCCGGCCGGCGGCGCCGCTGGGCACCGCGCCCGACTACCCGAACGGTTCGCCGGCGAACCGGTCCCGCGACGCCATCCGGGTCTCGATCCCGCAGTACGTCGACGGCGGCGGCAGCCTCTACGGCTGGATCGACGGCCGGTCGGACCGGACCGAACTGGCCCTGCGCCGCGAGGGCACGCTCGTCGGCCGGACCACCGGCAACGCCGCCCAGTTCACCGTCCCGGGCGGGACCGCCCGCTACCGGCTGACCCTCGACGTGAGTCGGGACCGGTTCGACGGGCAGCCCTGGTGGACCACCTCCACCGCCACCTCGACCACGTGGAGCTTCCGCTCCGGCCGCCCCCGGGGCGACGCGCCGGCGGTGCTGCCGTTGCCGCAGCTCGGGTACGAGATCGACACCGACCTGGCGAACACGGTACGGGCCGACCGGCCGTACCGGCTGGTGCTGCGGCCGGGGTACCAGCCCGGGGCGACCGGTCCGGGCCGGTTCACGGTCGACGTGGCGGTCTCGTACGACGACGGGCGGCGCTGGGTCGGCGCCCGCGTGGACGGTGCCCGGGGCGACGCGGTCGCGACGCTGCCGGCGGCGCCCGCCGGCGCGCAGTTCGCCACGATCCGGGTCACCGCGCAGGACCGGGACGGCAACCGGATCGAGCAGACGATCACCCGCGCCTGGCGGGTGCGGTAGTTGCGCCGCCGCGCTGCGTACTCGCTGACCGGGGCCGGGTCGGCACGGGGCAACCCGGCCCCGGTCAGCGTCCCTCGGCGGGGGTGGTGAGCCGGAACCAGAGCCGGCGGACCAGGAGGACCAGTTCGCGTAGGAGCGAGTTGCGGGCGCGGAGCAGCACCAGCACCATCGGCGCGGCCACCAGCGCGATCGCCACGCCGCGCAGGACCGAGGGGTCCCGGTCGGGCCCGGGATCCAGCGGCAGGAGCAGCCCGCCGAGCGCGATCGCCGCCACCCGCAGCCAGGCCAGCGCGAAGACCGGACGCCACCGGTGGGTACGCAGCATCGTCCGGGTACCCGCGCCGAGGCGGCGCACCCGCCACCGCAGGTATCCGACGGCGGCGGCCGTACCGGCGAGCACCACGGCCTGCGCGGCGACCACGCCCACCGGGCCGGGAAGCGACCCCGACGGCACGTTGGCGAGGGCGACGGCGAGCCAGACCGGCAGGCAGGCCACGTCGGTGAGGAGCCAGAGCGCCCGCCGCGCCCCGACCCGGGCCGACTCCACCGTCCCCGGGTCGGCCGGGGCGGCGGCCAACGTACCGCTGAACGCGCGCGACGCCCGCACGGGCCGCCCCCGGTCCGAGTCGAGCACGGCCAGCTGACGCAGGGCGTCCACGTTGCCCGGATCGACCCGCAGGGCCTGCTCGTACGCCGCCCGGGCCCGGCCGAACTCGGCCATCCGGCGCCAGATCAGCGCCTCGACCAGGTACACCTCGACGGTGTCGGTGCCCAGGCTCCGGGCCCGGCGCACGGCCGCGGCGGCGCCGTGTGCCGCGGCGGTACCGCCGGTGACCAGGAGCGCCTGCGCGAGGACCAGCTCCGACCAGGGGTCCTCCGGATCCAGTGCCCGGGCGCGCTCGGCGGCCTCCCGCGCCTCGGGCCCCCGCCCGAGGCCGACCAGCGCGCGGGCGCGAAGCCGGTGGGCGCCCGCGTCCTCCGGCAGCACCGCCGCCGCCTCGGTCGCCGCCGCCAGCATCTCGGCGTACCGGTCGGCCTGCTGGTGGCAGAACGCGAGCACCTGGAGGGCGTGCGGGTTCCGGGGCTGCTCGGCGAGGACCGCCCGTACCATCGACTCGGCCGCGTCCAGGCGGCCGACCCGGGCCAGGCTCAGCGCCCGGGCCAGCACGGTGGTGCCGGTGTCGGCGGCGCTGCCGGCGGTGCTCGTGTCGGCGGTGCTGCCGGTGCCGGCCGGGCTGGTCACCGGATGAGCTTCTTCCGTTTCAGGTACGCCACCAGGTCGTCGTAGGCGCCGCTCTCGTTGCCGAAGAGCGCGACATTGCGCGCGGTGGCGAACCACGACCCGGTCGAGGGGCGCAGGTCCCGACCGGCCCGGTCGAAGTCGCGCTGCTCGATCATGCGTACCTCGCCGCGCTGGATCGAGTCGGCCAGCGCATACTCGGCCGCGGCCTCGCAGAGGTGCGCGAGGTCGGCGCCGGAGAAGTCCTCGGTGGCGGCGACGATCCGGGCCAGGTCGATGTTGGCGATCGGCCGTTCCCGCAGGTGGTACTGGATGATCGCGGCCCGCGCCTCGGCGTCGGGGGGCAGGACGAGCAGCATCCGGTCGAGCCGGCCCGGCCGGCGCAGCGCCGCGTCGACGTCCCAGGGGGTGTTGGTGGCGGCGAGCACGAAGACCCCCTCGTTGCTCCCGTCCACGCCGTCCAGCTCGGCCAGGAGCTGGTTGCCGATGGTACGCATCGCCGACGAGTTGATCCTCGATCGCTGGTGCCCCAGGGCGTCGACCTCGTCGAGGAAGAGCACGCAGGGCGCCGCGCGCCGCGCCGCCTCGAAGAGCTCGTGCAGGTTCCGCTCGGACCGGCCGATCCACATGTCGAGTACGTCCACGATGGACAGCGACATGAACCTGGCACCCATCTCGCCGGCGACCGCCTTGGCCAGGAAGGTCTTGCCGCAGCCGGGCGGGCCGTAGAGCAACAGGCCGCCACGCAAACTCTTGCCGTAGAGCCGGCGCAGCTCCGGGTTGCGCAGCGGGCCGAGGAAGGCCAGCTCCAGCCGCTGCTTGACCTCCGTCATGCCGCCCACGTCGGCGAGGCGGACCGTGCTGGTCTCCGCGTCGTAGACGCGGTCACCCTCGCCCCGGACGGGCTCGGGCTCCTCGGGCGCGGGTACGAAGCGCGGGGGCACCACCTCGGAGAGTTCCCGCGCGTACTCGGTCAGCGGGTCGCCGCCGGACCGGGTGTCGGCCTCGCCCGGCGCCGGGGTCGCCCCCTCGGCGGGCGGCGCGGCCCCGGTGGACGCTCCGGCCGGCGGCGATACCGGCACGGGCGCTGCGGCCGACGGCGATACCGGCAGGGGCGGTGGGGCCGGCGGCTGCGGCGCGGCGCCGCCGCCGAGGGCTCGGCGCATGAGCAGCTGCGCCTGGCCGTTCTCCGGTTCGCGGACCAGCACCTGCCCGATCTCGGTGATCGCCTCGCCGAGTCGGCCGGCGTCGAGCAGCAGCTCGCTGAGGTGCAGGCGCAGCGGCAGGTCGTCGGGGCGGGCCTGGACGGCGGCGGCGAGGCTGGTGAGAAGGGGATTTTCGGTCACGACCCGGACAGCCTAATCGGCGTCGGCTCCGGCGCCGGTCAGCCGTCAGCGCCGATCGTGCGGGCCAGATCCGGCGCGAGCGGGTAGACCCGTTCGGGCGGCAGCAGCCGCCGCGCCGCCGCGCCCTCCCCCCGCTCGACCAGCTCGGCGATGCGCCGTACCCGGGGGGTGATGTCGTCGATCGCGACGATCCAGCGCTCGGCGTACTCGCGGATCAACTCGCGCCCGATGCCGACCTGGATGCTGTAGTGGTTCAGCGCGGCGCCGCGCGGTGACCGCTCCGGGTCCCACTGCACGTGCACCGCCGCGCCGGCCAGCTCGCCCCCGCCGGCCGGGCCGCCGCCCGACGTACCGGGCAGGGTCGGTACCGCCCGGTACAGCGCCCGCTCCCACCCGGCCCGGGTGATCCGTACCGCCAGAACGCGCTCCTGGTTCGGCTTGCGGGCCCAGTTGCTGCGATGCATCAGCCAGCAGAACGACGGCTTGATCCAGGTCATCCGGGTGAACGAGAACGGCGGTACGAACCGCCCGGCGGCCACGGCCGCGTCCGCCACCCGCGGCGCGTACGCCTGGTACACCACGAGCGAGCGCGCGTCGTAGTCGGCGCGGATCTGGCGCGGCGGTGTCATGGCTCCCGGAGACCCTCGGCGGGCTGGCTCGGTCCCGGGCAGCATCCCCCCGCCGGCCCGCCGGACGCGAGCGATTTCCCGCCGACGGCCCGTCGTCCCGCCGTTCCCGCCGACGGCCCGGCCGCCGGGCCGGTTGTGACGGTTCAGGCTCGCTCGGCGAAGACGGCCAGCGCGACCTGGTAGCTCTCGAACGCCCGGGCCGCCCCGGCGTACGCCTGGAGGTGGATGAAGAGTTCCACGATCTCTTCCTTGGTCACGCCCGCGTTCAGCGCGATGCGCAGCTGGCCACGCAACGGCTCGAACGCCCCGAGCGTGGCGGCGATGGCGACCGAGACGAGCCCCCGGCCGCGGTCGTCGAGCCCGCTGCGGCTCCAGGAGTCGCCGAAGGTGTGGGCGATGGCCAGCCGGCGGAAGTCCTGCCCCGACTCCGGCTCGCCCTTGCCGAGCGGGAGTTCGAGGCGGGAGCCGAGCAGGCGCTCGGTCTCCCGGAGCCCCCGCTCGTACGACTCGTCCGTGCTCATGCCTCTCCTCCGTGACCCGGCCCGCCGTGACCCGGCCCTCTCATGGCGTGACCCGGCCGCCGTGGCCAGGGTAGGTCAGCGGCGGCCGGCGACGGTCGCGAATCGGGGCCATTACCGCTCAGGTGCGGAGGACGGCCACCGCGCGCGGGGCGAGCGACACCGCCTCGACCGGGCGGTCCGGGTCGGCCAGCAGGTCCACCGCGGGCGCCGGCAACGCCACGGTCGCCGTCTCGGCGCCGTGGTTCAGCAGCAGCAGGTACGACCGGTCCGGCCCGGACCGCACCACCGCCTGCACCCCGTCCGGCAGTCCGGGCAGCACCGGCCGTACCCCCGCGTCGGCGCGGGCCCGGTCGAGCAGTTCCCGCATCAGCGCCGGCTCCGGCCGGGTACCGAGGTACCAGGCGACCCCCGAGCCGTACCGGTGCCGGGTCACCGCCGGGCGCCCGGCCAGTTCCCCGGCGGCGAAGGTCGCCACCACCTCCGCGCCCTCCGGCTCGATCCACTCCGACCAGGTCGTGCCGGTGTACCGCCGGCCGGCGAGGTCCAGCGCGGCCGTGCCGCCGTCGGGCAGCGGCCAGAACTCGTCGACCCGCAGCCCCAGCAGCTGCCGCAGCGGGCCGGGGTAGCCGCCGAGGTGCGCCCGGTCGCACTCGTCCACGATGCCGGAGAAGAACGAGACGACCACGTGGCCGCCCCACTCGACGTACCGGCGCAGCGCGGCGGCGACCGGCGCGGACGTGAGGTAGAGGTTCGGCACGACCACCAGCCGGTAGCCGGAGAGGTCGGCGGTGGGCGGGACGACGTCGCAGGTCACGTGCGCGTCGAAGAGCGGGCCGTAGTGCGCCAGCTCGGTCTCCAGCAGGTTCAGCTCGGCCGGGTGGGCGTCGGACTCCAGCGCCCACCAGTTCGCCCAGTCGTGCAGCAGCGCCACCTCGGCCCGGACCCGGGTACCGGCCAGCTCGCCCAGCCGTCCAATCTCCTGGCCGAGGGCGCGCACCTCGCGGTGGGTGCGGGTCTCGGTACCGCCGTGCGGCAGCATCGCCGAGTGGAACTTCTCGGCGCCGCCGGCCGCCTGCCGCCACTGGAAGAAGAGGACGGCGTCGGCGCCCTGGGCGACCGCCTGCCAGCTCCAGAGCCGCATCAACCCGGGCGGCTTCGGGGCGTTGCGTACCCGCCAGTTGACCGCGCTGGGCGCCTGTTCCATCAGCAGCCACGGCTGGCCGCCCCGGGCCGAGCGGACCAGGTCGTAGCCGAACGCGGCCTCGACGTGGGCGCGCGGGTCGTACGGCTCCGGGTAGCTGTCGAGGCTCACCACGTCCTGCTCGGCCGCCCACTTGTACGAGTCGATCGGTTTGTGCACCAGCCCGATGAAGTTGGTGGTGACCGGCGTGTCGGGGCTGTGGCGGCGGATGATGTCCCGCTCGTGGCGGTAGCAGGCGAGGATCGCGTCGTCGCTGAAGCGCGCGAAGTCCAGCTTCTGGGCCGGGTTGCCGAAGGTCGGCGCGGTGCGCGGGGGCATGATCTCGTCCCAGTCGCCGTACCGCTGGGACCAGAAGCGGGTGGACCAGGCGTCGTTGAGGGCCGCCAGGTCGCCGTACCGGTCGCGCAGCCAGTGTCGGAAGTCCTCGGCGGAGACGTCGCAGTAGCAGGCCCGCACGTGGCAGCCGAACTCGTTGCCGATGTGCCAGAGCCGCAGCGCCGGGTGGTTGGCGTACCGGCTGGCGACCTGCTCGACGAGCCGGCCGGCGTAGTCGCGGTAGACCGGGCTGGAGGGGCAGTACTGCTGCCGCGCGCCGGGCCAGAGCCGGACCCCGTCGGCGCGCCGCGGCAGCACCTCGGGGTGCAGGCGGGAGAGCCAGGGCGGCGGCGAGGCGGTCATGGTGGCGAGGCTGGCCCCGATGCCCGCCTCGGCGAGCTGCCCCAGCACCCGGTCGAACCAGCCGAAGTCGTACGTCCCGGGGCTCGGTTCGACGCTGGCCCAGGAGAAGATGCCGACCGATACGAGCGAGACGCCCGCCTCCGCCATCAGCCGCATGTCCTCGGACCAGACCTCCTCGGGCCATTGCTCGGGGTTGTAGTCCCCGCCAAACATGAGTTGCGGCATGGTCACGTCGTCGGCCTTCCTCGGGCGGCTGGCGCCGTACGGGTAAAAATTGGACATGGGATGTCCGGCGCCTCCCGAGGAAGGTATGACCGCCGCCGAACATCGTCAAGGTGTCGAGGTTGTAAATTCGAGCGACGCCTCGACCACCTGGCATCCCCGACATGGGATGTTAGGGCGGTACGGAGAGCCATCGTCGAGCCTGGAGGCAGCATGCGCAAAGGTAACGGCGCGACCCTGCAGGAGCGCATCGTCGCCCTGATCCACGAGCGCGAGCTGACCCCGGGCACCCCCATGCCGACCGAGCCGCAGCTGATGGAGCTGCTCGGCGCGAGCCGCAACAGCGTGCGCGAGGCGATCCGCGCCCTCCAGGCACTGGGCATTGTGGAGATCCGGCACGGCTACGGTACGTTCGTCGGGCACGCCTCGCTCGACGTGCTCACCCCGTCCCTGGCCTTCCGGGTACGCACCCGGCCCGGCGGTGGCGTACGCGCCCTGCACGACCTGGTCGAGGTGCGTGAGCTGCTGGAGACCGGGCTGATCGGGCAGGTGGCGACGAGCACCAGCACTCCGCGACTGGCCGCGCTGGACGCGCTGGTCACCGCGATGGAGCGCGACCGCGAGGCGGACCGGGCCTTCCACGCGCTGCTCTACGAGTCCTGCGGCAACGAGTTGGTGCTCCAGCTCATCGACCTCTTCTGGGCCGTCTACCACGAGGTCGAGCAGGCGCTCGGCCCGCCGGAGGACCGGGCCGCGGACATCGTCGCCAACCACCGCCGGATCGTCGAGGCGCTGCGCGCCCGCGACCCCGGCGCCGCCCGCGACGCGATGCACCGGCACTTCCGCGACGTCAAGGCCCGGATCGCGCGGGTCGAGGCGTGGACGCCGGAGCCCGAACCGGCCGTCGAGGTCGCGGGCGGGGCCGGGCCGGCCTGACCCGACGGAACGGGACGGCTCGGGACATCCGGACATCCCACGTCATACTTCGACGGTCGCCGGTCCCACCCGCCCCGGCCGGCGGCCCAACGGCCGGGCGGCCGGGGCAGACTCAACGGCCAGGTGCACGCTCAACGGTTGCGGGCGGGCTCAACGGCCGGGGGCGGTCCAGGCGGGGTCGCGGCCGGTCAGGCCGAGCAGGCGGTCGAACTCGGTCGCCTCCGCCGGTACCGGGACCGGGTCGGCGAAGACGCCGAACCTGCGGCCCTGCGGCAACAGCCGCTCCATCGGCTCGTACAGGGCGGAGACGACGGCCGGGTCCGGCTCGTACGGCTGGCCGGTGGCCCGCGCCAACTCCCAGGCGTGCACCGTCAGGTCCACCAGCGCCATGTTCCCGACGGTCTCCTGCGGCATGCCCATGCCCGGCGAGACCCCGTCGAGCGCCGACGGGTCGGACCATGCCTCGGCCAGCCGCCCGGTCTCGGTCGCGAACCGACCGCGCCAGTCGCCGTCGAGGTAGTCCGGCGTCGTGACGAAGTCGGCCGGCTGCCGGCTCGCCAGACCCTGGAACTGGACGACGACGTGGAACAGATGGTTGAGCAGATCCCGCACGGCGTACTCGGCGCAGGGCGTCGGCAACGCCAGTTGATCATCCCTGATCCCTCGCACCACCGCCCGCGCGGGCGCCGCCGCGGTGGCCAGGAACTGGCTAATCTTGGTGGTCATGAGCCCAGGCTATGAGGGCGCTCTAGAAGAAACGCGACACGTGGACCGCCGACACGCGGACCCGGGCGCCGAGGACCCGCGAGCCGACAAGCCGGGGCGCGACGAGCCGCGGCGGGACACCCGGGGCATCCTCGATCCGGCCCGGCTGCTGCGGCGGGTGCGTTTCCGGCGCCACGGCCCGGCGCCGGCGCTGCGGCCGTACGTCGAGCACTACTGGCTGATCGACTGGGACCTCGACGAGCCGTTCGCCCAGCACGTCCTGCCGCACCCGGCGGTGAACCTGGTCTTCCAGCGCTACCACGACCAGCCCGAGTTCGCGGAGTTGGCCGGCGTGGGCCGGCGGCTCTTCTCGATCGAGCTGGATTCGACCGGCCGGGTCTGCGGGGTGCAGTTCCGGCCGGGCGGCTTCCGACCGTTCTGGCGGCGCTCGGTGTCGACGCTGACCGGACGGCAGATCCCGTTCCGCACCGACGCCGGCCCCGTCTGCGCCGGTACCGACGACGAGCGGTGCCGGGCCCTCGACGCGGTGCTGACCGGCCTCGACCCGCGGCCCGATCCGGCCGTCGCCGAGGCGGTACGGCTGGTGGAGCTGATCCGGCGGGACCGGACGGTACTGCGGGTGGAGGAGTTCGCCCGTGGGCAGGGCGTCTCGGTCCGGACCCTGCAACGCCTCTTCACCGAGTACGTCGGCGTCAGCCCGAAATGGGTGATCCTCCGCTACCGGCTGCACGAGGCGATCGAGCGGGCCACCGACAGCCCGGACTGGGCGGGCCTCGCCGCCGATCTCGGCTACAGCGACCAGGCCCACCTGATCCGGGACGTGCGTTCGGCGATCGGGCTGCCGCCGGCGGCGTACGCCAGGGGGCTCGCCTGACCGCCCGCCGCCGGTCCCGGCACCGGGGACCGGCGGCGCCGGCCAAGCGTCCGCCGCCGGCGCGACCGGCGGCATCAGCGGTGGTGGCGGATCCGGTCCCAGGTGCTCGGCGGCTCCAGTGCCGTACCGCTGTGCAGCGCCGTGCCGACCGGCTTTCCCTCGCCGGCGCTGGCGCTGAGCTGACCGTGCGCGGCGCCGGCCGCGAGCCGCGACGGCACGGTCGGGATCCGGGTGTCGAGGCGGACCTCCAGACCCGGCCAGCCGACCACCTCGACCTTCTCGGCCGCGGTGATGGTGGTACCGCTGCCGAGCGGTCCGTGCACGGCCGCGACCTGCTGACCGGCCTCGACCAGCGTGTGCACCCCGAGCGCCGCCGACGTCGACCGCAGCAGCGACCGGGTCACCGCGAAGACCCGGTCGAGCTGTACGGGTGTGTTGGCGCCGGGCTGGCCCAGGACCGCGCCGACGACGGTGAGCTTGCGTCCGGCGACGTTGACGATCGCCGCGAAGACCAGACAGCCGCCGGCCTCGTCGGTCGAGCCGGTCTTGATCCCCACCACGCCGTCCCGGCCGACCAGTTCGTTGTAGTTGCGCACCGTGCCGGCGACCGGGATGGTCGCCTGCTTCTGCTTCGCGATCTCCGCGAACGCCGGCAGCGCCATCGCCTTGCTCGCCAGGATCACCTGGTCGCGCGCGGTGCTCACGGTGGTCGGGTCGAGCCCGGACGGGTCGGTGTAGTGGGTGCCGGTCATGCCGAGCTTGTCGGCGGTGGCGTTCATCTTCTCGACGAACGCCTCGATGCTGCCGGAGTCCCACTCGGCGAGGATGCGGGCCATGTTGTTCGCCGAGGGCAGCAGTACCGCCTGGAGCGCCTGCCGCTCGGTGATCCGCTCGCCGGCCGCCACCTTCACCAGTGACTCGCCGTTCGCCTGCTCCTGCGGGTACCGCGCGGCCTGCTCGGCGCTGACCGTCAGCGTCGGCCCCTGCTCACCGGCGTCGAGCGGGTGCTCGGTGAGGATCACGTAGGCGGTCATCACCTTGGTCACGCTGGCGATCGGCAGCGACTTGGACCCGCCGGAGGTGCCGACCGTACCGAGCCCGTCGATCGAGATCATCGCCTGGCCGGACCGGGGCCAGGGCAGCTTCGGCGCCGCGCCGGGGATCTTCATGGTGCCCGGCAGGGTCAGCTCGACCGTCGGGGCGGGCAGCGGGTTCCGCAGCGGCGCGACGGCGTACAACCCGCCGCCGACCAGCATCAGCAGCAGCAGGGTGGCCAGCACCCAGGGCAGTCGCCGCCGGCGGCGCGGTGGCTCCGGCGGTGTCGGCGGCGGTGGTGGCCCGCCCGGCCGCCCCGCCGGTGGTACCCGGTTGAACTCAACTGTCGGCATCTCCGCCGGACCGTACATCTGGCGTTTCCTCCCCCGTGACGAAACCGCCGCACGATAGCAGTTCGGGTCGATCTCCAGCGCGACGCGCGCCTCCCACCGGGTCGGCGCGGGCTCTCCCGGAGTAATCGCTCTCGCCCACCGGTTCGGTTCGCGTGACCTGCGCCATTGCCGGCCGGCCGACCCACGGCGCCCGGGCGGCGGCGTCTCAGCGTTCGTACGTGCCGGAGACCCGGCCCCGGGCGAGGACGTGCCCCTCGATCGCGTCGAGCACGCGCTCGGGCCGGGCGCCGGGCGGGAGGTCGGTCGCCGCGTCGAGGGCGAAGAGCTGGAAGACGTACGCGTGCGGGCCGTGACCGGGGATCGGGCGGGGACCGGCGTAGCCGATCCGGCCCAGGCTCCCGGCGCCCCCGCCGTACGGCCGGCCGGCGTTGAACTCCCCGTCGGCGAGCCCGGTCGCGTCGGCGGGGATGCCGGTGACCACCGCGTGCACGATCGGCCGGCGCAGCGGCACGTCCGGGTCCTCGACGACCAGCACCAGCTCGACGGCGGTCTCCGGCACCCCCGACCAGGCCAGCGGCGGGGAGACGTTGTCGCCGATCCCGTCCCCGCAGTACCGCCGCGGCATCGGGCCGCCGGTCGCGAAGGCGGGGCTCGTGAGATCGATCGTCTCGGGCGCGGCGAGCCCCGGCCGGTGCCAGGCGAGCCGCTCCTCGCCGGCCCGTCGCCGCCGCAACAGGCGCCCCAGCAGGGAAATCATCGCCACCACCCGGAACTAGAAGGTCAACTCGCAAGTAAGCTAGCCGCCGTGCGGCGCGTCCACCACGGCTTCGGGCCGCGCTTCATCGCACCGGTGTTGATCGGGCCGGTCCTCAACCCGATCAACACGACCATGATCTCGGTCGCCCTGGTACCGATCTCCCGCGAGCTGCGCGTCGGCTCCTCGGTCGTCATCTGGCTCGTCGCCGGCCTCTACCTGGCCAGCTCGATCGCGCAGCCCACGATGGGCAAGCTCGCCGACATCTTCGGCCCCAAGAAGGTCTACCTCGCCGGGCTGGTCATCGTGCTGACCGGCGGCCTGCTCCCGGTGCTCGTACCGCACTTCGGCGGGGTGCTGGCCGCCCGGATCTGCATCGGCGTCGGCACCTCGGCGGCGTACCCGTCGGCGCTGACGCTGATCCGGGACCAGTCGACCCGGCTCGGTACCGAGACCCCGCCGGCCCTGCTCTCCGGGGTCTCGATCGCCAGCCTCACCACCGCCGCCGTCGGGCCGGTGCTCGGCGGTGTCCTGATCGAGACCGTCGGCTGGAAGGCGATCTTCCTGGTCAACGTGCCGCTGGCCGGGATCGCCCTGGCCATGGCCGGGCTCTGGCTGCCCTCGGACCGGACCCGGCCGGGCGGCCGGCGTACCGGCTCGGCGCTGGCCGCCACCGACCCGGTCGGCATCCTGCTCTTCGCCGCTACGATCGCCGCCCTGCTGGTCTTCCTGCTCGACCTCGCGTCCGGCTACTGGTGGCTGCTCGGTACCGCCCTGGCGCTGGCCGGCCTGTTCGCCTGGTGGGAGCTGCGCCGGGACACGCCCTTCCTGGACCTGCGCATGCTCGCCGGCAACGCGCCGCTGTTCCGCACCTACGCCCGGCTCTTCCTCGTCTACCTCTCCTCCTACTCGATGACGTACGGCTTCAGCCAGTGGTTACAGGCCGCCGCCGGCTACAGCAGCGACACGGCCGGGCTGCTCCAGCTTCCCACCGCGGTGCTGGCCGGCGTCGCCTCCGTGGCGGTCGCCCGGACCAGGGCGCTGCGGCTGCCGCTCGTCCTCGCCGGGCTGCTCCCCTGCGCCGGCGGGGTCCTCATCCTCACCCTCACCTCCCGCGCCCCGGTCTGGCTGCTGCTGGTCGTCACCGGCCTCTTCGGGGTGCCGCAGGGGCTGGCCTCGGTCACCAACCAGGCGGCCCTCTACCGGCAGGCCCCCACCGAACAGCTCGGTACCGCCTCCGGCCTCTCCCGCACCTCGATCTACCTCGGCGCCATCGTCTCCTCCGGGATCATCGGTCTCACCTTCGGCGCCCGGCCCACCGACGCCGGAATCCACGCGATCGGCTGGCTCATCGTCTGCGCCACCGGCATCGCCGGCCTGCTGGCCGCCCGGGACCGGACGCTCTCCGCCCGGCCCGCGCCCCGGCGGGCCGCCGGGGCGCGGGCCGGCGCGGAAAGTCACCCGAGCTGAGCCGGCCGGCGGCGGGCGGCGAGGTGACCAGCGTCCGGGCGGGCCCGAGCGGAACGGGCGGATCGATATAGACATCGATCCATGGTTTACTAGGGCTCGATCCGGTCGGCCCGCGGCGACCGCCGCGACCGGCGGCATCCGCCGCCCGCCCGAAAGGTGCGCCCATGCAACGTGCTGCCGAGCCGCCGGCCACGGCCGGGGAAGCCGGCGACCACCCGGCGGCGACCGGGGAACCGGCGGCCGGGCTCTCCCGGCGCGGCCTGCTCGGCCGTACCGTCGCCGCCTCGGCCGGGCTGGCCGTCGTCGGCGCCGAACCGGCCTCGCCCGCGCTGGCGGCCGAACCGGCGCCGGCCGAGCCGACGCCCGCCGAACCGGTCCCGCCCGGCGAGCAACTCGTCGACGTCCGGCTGCGGGTCAACGGGCGGACCGAGCGGCTCCGGGTCGATCCCCGGGTCACCCTGCTCGACGCGCTGCGCGAGCGGCTGGGGCTGACCGGCTCGAAGAAGGGCTGCGACCGGGGGCAGTGCGGCGCGTGCACGGTACACGTCGACGGCCGCCGGGTGCTCTCCTGCCTGACCCTGGTCGCCACGGTCGCCGACCGGCGGGTCACCACGATCGAGGGGCTCGCCGACGGGGACCGGCTGCACCCCATGCAGCAGGCGTTCATCGACTGCGACGCCTTCCAGTGCGGCTTCTGCACCTCCGGACAGATCATGTCGGCGGTGGCGCTGGCACGGGAGGGGCACGCCGGCTCGGACGACGAGATCCGCGAACAGATGTCGGGCAACATCTGCCGCTGCGGGGCGTACCCGAACATCGTGGCCGCGGTCCGGCGGGGCGGTGGCGGACGGTGAGGGCCTTCGACTTCGCGGTCGCCCGTACCGTGCCGGAGGCGCTCGCCCGCGGCGGCGCCGGCACCGCCTACCTGGCCGGCGGCACCACCCTGGTCGACCTCATGAAGCTGGAGGTGCTCACGCCCCGGCACGTGGTGGACATCAACCACCTGCCGCTGCGCGGCGTCCACGCCGACCGGGACGGCCTGCACGTCGGCGCGCTGGAGCGGATGAGCGACGTGGCCGACCACCCGCTGGTCGCGCACCCCTACCCGGTGATCAGCCAGGCGCTGCGGGCCAGCGCCTCGCCGCAGCTGCGCAACATGGCGAGCATCGGGGGGAACCTGCTCCAGCGCACCCGCTGCGGCTACTACCGGGACACCGCCACGGCCTGCAACCGCCGGACGCCCGGCAGCGGCTGCGCCGCGATCGGCGGGGAGAACCGGGGCCACGCGATCCTCGGCACCAGCGACGCCTGCGTCGCCGCCCACCCCAGCGACCTGGCGGTGGCGCTGGTCGCGCTGGACGCCTCGGTGCTGCTCACCGGCCGGGCCGGCACCCGCGAACTGCGCCTCGCGGACCTCTACCGGCTACCGGGCGAGACCCCACACCTCGAACACGACCTGCGCCCCGGCGAGCTGATCGCCCGGGTCACCGTGCCGCCGCTGGACTGGGCCCGCCGCTCGGCCTACCTGAAGGTACGCGACCGGACGTCGTACGAGTTCGCGCTCGCCTCGGCCGCCGTCGCCGTCTCGCTGCGCGGGGGCCTCGTACGCGACGTGCGGGTAGCGGTCGGCGGCGTCGGTACCCGGCCGTGGCGGCTGCCGGCGGTCGAGGAGGCGCTGCGCGGCCGGGCCCCGCGCCCCGAGGTGGTCGAGGCGGCCGCCGAACGGGCCGTGGCGGGCGCCCGCCCGCTGGCCCACAACGCGTTCAAGCTGACGCTGCTCCGGCGCACCATCACGCGCGCCCTGCTGAGCCTGACGGAGTGAGCATGCCGGACACCGCACCACGGACCCCCGTCAACCGCGTCGACGGCCGGCTCAAGGTCACCGGCGGGGCCCGGTACGCGGCGGACCAGCTCGACGACCGGCCCGTGCACGGGTACCTGCTGCTCAGCACGGTCGGGCGGGGCAGCGTACGGGCGATGGACGTCGCCGCGGCCGAGCGCTCCCCCGGGGTGCTGGCCGTCTTCACCCCGGCGCGACCGCTGCGGCTGCTGGGCCGGGGCAACGCGTTCCTGATCGGGCACGACTGGCTGCCGTTGCAGGACGCCGAGGTCCGCTACCACGGGCAGGTGATCGGGCTGGTCGTGGCGGAGACGTTCGAGCAGGCCCGCGACGCCGCCGCGCTGGTCGGGGTCGAGTACGCGGCGCGGCCCCCGGCGGCCTCCTTCCCCGACGGCATCGCCCGCGCCACCGACCCGGGGCGGGTCAACGGTGAGCCGTCGGTGCTGTCGCTGCTCGCCGACGGGGTCGGCTCGATCGACGAGGCCCTCGCCACCAGCGCGGTGACCGTCTCCGCCACCTACACCCAGCCGATCAAGCACCACAACGCGATGGAACCGCACGCGACGGTGGCGGTCTGGCGCGACGGGGACCTCACGGTCTACCACGGTACGCAGAGCGCGTCGCTGACCGCCGGGGCGCTCGCCACCGCGCTCGGGGTGGAGCCGGCCCGGGTACGCGTCGTCAGCCCGCACGTCGGCGGCGGCTTCGGTAACAAGATCCCCACCTGGGCGCATCCGCTGCTCGCCGCGGCGGCGGCCCGGGAACTCGGCCGGCCCGTCAAGGTGGTGCTCACCCGGGAGCAGACCTTCACGGTCACCGGCCACCGTTCCGCGGTACGGCAGACGGTCACGCTCGGCGCGCACCGTGACGGCCGGCTCGTCGCCGTCCGGCACGAGGCGTACGCCAGCCAGTCCAGCTCGGGCGGGACGTTCGAGGCGTCCCCGCACACCACCTCGCGCTACCTCTACCGGTCCGAGAACATCCACCTCAGCCAGCGGATCGTCACCCTCGACGTGCCGCCGCCGACGTGGATGCGCGCGCCCGGGCAGGAGTCCGGCTCGTTCGGGCTGGAGACCGCCCTCGACGAACTCGCCGCCGAGCTGGGCGTCGACCCGGTGACGCTGCGGATGACGAACTACGCCACCGTCTACGCCGGGCGCGGCGTGCCCTGGTCGAGCAAGCACCTCGACGAGTGCTACCGCGTCGGCGCGCGGCGGTTCGGCTGGTCCCGGCGGGAGGCCGCCCCGCGCCGGGTCACCGACGGCGAGTGGCTGGTCGGGATGGGGATGGCGACGGCCGCGTACCCGGCGGAGCGCTTCGCGGCCTCGGTGAGGGTACGCTTCGCCGCCGACGGCCGGGCGACCGTCTCCAGCGCCACCGCGGACCTCGGTACCGGCATGTGGACGGTCCTCGCCGTGCTGGGCGCCGAGGCGCTCGGCCTCCCGCTCGACCGGGTCCGCCCCGAACTCGGCGACTCGACCCTGGCCCCGAACATCGGGGCGTTCGGCTCGGGCGCCACCGCGAGCACCGGTCCCGCCGTGACCGCCGCCGCCGAGGCCGCGAAGGCCGAACTGCTGCGGCTCGCGGTCACCCACGAGCGCTCCCCGCTGTACGGGGCGGACCCCGCCGCGGTGCGGTACGACGGCGGCCGGCTGGTCGGCCCGGAGCGGCGGATCGGCTTCGCGGAGCTGCTCGGCGCGCTCGGCCTGGCCGGGGTCGAGGCGACCGGAAGCGCGGCGCCCGGACCGGAGGCGGGGCGCTACGCCTTCACCTCGTTCGGCGCGCACTTCTGCGAGGTACGGGTCAACCGGTTCACCGGCGAGCCCCGGGTGACCCGGATGACCACCGTGGTCGACGGCGGCGCCATCGTCAACCCGAAGACGGCGCGCGGCCAGATCGTCGGCGGGGTCATCTTCGGCCTCGGCCAGGCGCTGCTGGAGGGCTCCCACGTCGAGCCGGAGACCGGCCGGATCGCCAACGCCAACCTCGCCGACTACCTGCTGCCCGTCAACGCCGACGTGCCCCCGGTCGACGTGCACTTCCTGGACTTCCCGGACACCCTGTTCAATCCGATGGGTGCGCGCGGCATCGGCGAGCTGGGTACCGTCGGCGCGGCCGCCGCCATCGGCAACGCGATCTACAACGCCACCGGCCGCCGGGTGCGCGACCTGCCGATCACCCTGGACAAGCTGCTCTGACCCGACCTGGCCGACACTCACCGGACCGGCTCCGACCCGGCCTGACCGGCGCCGGGCCGGCCGCCGCTGGCCGGTTGGCAGCGGGGCCGGTTGGCAGAGCGGCCGGGTGGGGGCGGCTCAGCGCGCGTCGGTGACCACGTGGGAGCAGGCGCCGCAGGCCGCGCCGCCCTGCTCGGCGTACCAGCGGCAGCTGCGCCGGATCGCGCAGTGCGGCAACCCGGTCTCGGCCGCCGGGTTCGTCTGTCGGTACGACTCGACCAGGCGGGCGCCGAGTCCGCAGTGGTCGCCGGTCCAGAACCCGCACGACGACGTCACGCACGGGCCCGCCAGGCGGTAGCGCGACTCCACCGCGGACTCCGCGTCGGGCAGGCTGGCCAGGGCGGTGGTGGCCGGCAGTTGCGGCGTGACGTAGGCGACCCGCCCCGCCGGAGTGATCATCCCGAGGAACACCGTGGCGTTCGCCCTCGGCGTGCTCGGGCACATCCGCTCCGGCGGGTGCGCGGACCCGGTCGCGTCGGTCACCGCTGCATCCAGAAGCCGATGTCGTTGATCTTGTTGCCGAGGTCGTCCGCCGGGCCGCCATCGAGCACCCACAGCCCGTACCACTCGGGCCGCAGCTTGATGTTCCCGTGCCCGACGGTGAGCGGATTGCTCAATTTCGCCGAAACGGTGTGCAGGGCGTTCAGTCCCGCCTTCTGGATTTCACCCGCGATGCGCGCTTTCTGCGCCTCGTCGAGTTCGACCCCGTCCACCACGAACCGGAATTCGCTGCGTGCCATTCTGGCCTCCCTGTGGCTAATACGACTCGGTACCGAGGCCGAGTCGCAGGCTTGTCCTGGTGAATGTCGCCCAACCCGCCCGGGAGGCGATGTCGGCCGTCTGCCCGGCCCGGCGCAGCGCGCGGTTCGCGTACCGCTGCCAGTCCGCCACGGTGGCCTCGCGGTAGCCCCACAGCTCCCGGCAGGCCGCGGCGGCGAAGGCGAGCCGCTCCGGGACACCGGCCGAGCCGGCGGCCCCGTCGGCGACGCGGATCCCGCCGGCGTCGGGTGTCACGGCCGGGAAGTGGTGGTGCAGGCTCGCGAGCGTGGCCCAGTAGGCGGCGTCGGCGCGGTCGGCGGAGAAGCCGTCGTGGGCCCGGTCGTCGCGGCGGTACCGGACCCGGACGAGGAGGAAGCCGGCGCCGGCGGGCTCGGCCCGGCCGACCACCTCCACCGGCTCGGCCCAGCCGGCGGGCGAGTTCGCGGACCAGAAGGCCAGCCAGGCGGCGAGCCGTTCGTGCAGGTCGGCCTGGAACGGCTGGGCCACCAGCGAACCGCCGGGCAGCCGCAGGACGGCCGTGGCGATGCGGTCGCGGGCGACCATCGGCCCGGCGGCGGCACCGGCGGGCGGTGCGGCGGCGGTACCGGCGGGTGTCGCCCCGGCCGGCCCCGCGGCGACACCCCCGAGCCCGACCGCCGACACCGACGCGGTACCGATCAACAGCCCTCTACGGCTCAGGGCCGCTCCTCCGGCCGGCGACCCGGCGCGGGAAATTCCCGATCTCGTTCCGCTCATCGTCCACCTTCCCCGCTCCGGCACCCCTTGCGCGGAAGCCTAACGAGGAAATCGAATTCGGCGGCCGGGCGTTCTGTCGCATCGACGACGGCGACCGAACGGAATTCTGATGGCGTTCATGACGGCCCTGTGTCACACCATGTCGGCGACCGGATGAATTCGACTGGAAACGGCGCACCCGCGATGTACTTCAGCTATTCGCCGAATTTCAGTATGCACCCGGTACGCCCGCGGACATCACTTTCCGGCGTACGGCAGCCACGCCGCCAGCCCGTCGAGCACCCGGGCCAGCCCGAACTCGAAGAGCCGGTCCAGGTCGAAGTCGAAATCCTCCGTCAGCGCCAGCCGCAGCAGGGGCGAGCCGGTGGCGACCAGCTCCGCCAGCCGCGCCTCCTGGGTGTCCAACCACTCCTCGTTGGTCAGCCCGGTCTCGCGCTGCGCCTCGATCTCCGGCTCCAGGGCGGTCGCCACACCCCGCGCGAAACTGAAGATCGTGAGGTGCACGTAGAGCTGCGTCTCCGAGTCGAGCCCGAGCCCGTCCAGCGCGTGCAGTATCCCGTCGGTGATCCCCACGGCGTTCGGGGCGAGCTGCGGACGGGTGATCGACATGGCCGGGGCCAGCCAGGGGTGGCGGCGGAAGAGGCGCCACTCCAGCCGGGCGATCCGCGCCACCGCCTCCCGCCAGCCGACCCCGTCGTACGGCGGTACGGGCTCCTCCCCGAGCGCGGCGTCGATCATGTGCAGCACCAGCTCGTCCTTGCCCCCGACGTACCGGTAGAGCGACATCGTGGCCACGCCCAGCTCGGCGGCGATGCGGCGCATGGAGAGCTCGGCCATGCCGTCGGCGTCGGCGATGGCCATCGCCACGGCGATGATCCGGTCCCGACTCAGCTCGCCCTCGCCGCCGGTACGCGGACGCCGGATCCGCTCGGCCGCCGGCGCCGGCCCGACTCCTGAGGCGTGCCCGGTTCCCGGCGCCCGCCCGGCTCCCGCAGCGTGATCGCTCGCGGTCGCGCGCTCCACCTCCGGTGCGCGGCCGGCCGCCGGGGCACGCTCGGCGGGTCGGAGCGCGGCGACGACGGTACCGATGCCGGGGCGCGCCTCGGTCAGCCCCTCCTGCCGCAGCGTCGCGTGCACCTTCGTGGCGGTGGCGATGGCCACGCCCCACTCCTGGCTGATCCGCCGGGCGGAGGGGACCTGGTCACCGGGGCGCAGCTCACCGGCGACGATGCGGCGCCGGATCTCCTCGACGATGCGCAGGTACGGCGCGTCCGGCCGGCTCACCCGGCCACCCCGGCCGCACCGCCCCGGGCGTCGACCGCGACCCGGTGTACTAGTACGCCACTGTCGGCTAGTTCACTGTACGGACGGCGGGACCGGCCGGGCACCTGCTCAGGCGTACTAGTTGGCGTACTAGTACTCCCGTTCCGACAAAACCCCTGCACAACGGCGGTATTGCCGGGCAATCGGCGGTGTGTATAGCGTGTACGCGTCACGGCGTACAGCGTACACGAACGGGAGTTACCCATGACCAGCAGAACCGTCCTCATCTCCGGCGCCAGCATCGCCGGGCCGGCCCTTGCGTACTGGCTACGCCGGCACGGCTTCGCCCCGACCGTGGTGGAGGTCGCCCCGGCGCCCCGCCCCGGCGGGCACGCGGTCGACCTGCGCGGCGCCGGGCGCGAGGTGGTCGAGCGGATGGGGTTGATGCCCCAGGTGCGTCGGGCCCGGGTCGACGAGCGCGGCGTGGCCAACGTCGACGCGAACGGCCGGTGGGTGGCGCGCATGCCCGCCGACCTCTTCGGCGGCGAGGGGATCGTGGCCGAAATCGAGATCATGCGGGGCGACCTGGCCCGGATCCTCCACGACGCCACGGCGGACGGGGTGGAGTACCTCTTCGGCGACCGGATCACCGAGCTGGAGCAGGGCGACGCGGGCGTACGGGTCCGGTTCGCCAGCGGCGCGGTGCGCACGTTCGACCTGGTGGTCGGCGCGGACGGGGTGCACTCGGGGGTGCGGCGGCTCGCCTTCGGACCCGAGCGGGACTACGTGCGGCCGCTCGGCGGGTACCAGGCCTACTTCACCGTCCCCGACCCGGGCGACCTGGACAACTGGTTCCTCATGTACAACGCGCCCGGTGGTCGGGTGGCCGGCATCCGCCCCGAGAACGGCGGCACCGCGAAGGCGATGCTGAGCTTCACCTCCCCGCCGCTGGAGTACGACCGGCACGACGTACCCGGGCAGCGGCGCCTGCTCGCGGCGGCGTTCGCGGGCGTCGGCTGGCGGGTACCGGCGCTGCTGGACGCGCTGCCGACGGCACCGGACTTCTTCTTCGACAGCATCTGCCAGGTGCGCGTACCGGTCTGGTCGCGGGGACGGGTGGCACTGCTCGGCGACGCCGGCTACTGCGGTTCCCCGCTGACCGGCATGGGCACCAGCATGGCCCTGGTCGGGGCGTACGTGCTGGCCGGGGAGCTGGCGGCGGCGGGCGGCGACCACGGCACGGCCTTCGCCCGGTACCAGGAGGTCATGCGCGACTACGTCGCGCAGTGCCAGGAGCTGCCGCCCGGCGGGCTCAACGGGTTCGCGCCCCGGACCCAGCTGATGATCTGGGCGCGGAACCAGTCGATGCGGATGATGGGACGCTGGCCGATGCGCGCCATCCTCGCCAAGCAGTTCCAGAAGGCCGACGCCATCACGCTGCCCGACTACGCCGGCACCGCGGCGCCCCGCCCCGCCGGCGCGCCGCAGGCGCCGGTCGGTTGAGACCCAGCAGGCGCGCCGCAGGCGCCGGTCGGTTGAGACCCAACCGGCATGGGGCGCGCCGGGCCGGGTAGGGCGGGTCTCGACGGCGGGTCCGGGTGGATCCGGTGCGGCGGAAGGCGGCCGATCGATGGCGTACCCAGAGGTCCCGGCGCACGCGCGGCACGGGCGGCTGCGGCTGCCGCCCGGACGCTCGGAGGGGTCGACCGCCCCGCCCGGACGCGGCGAGGTACGGGTGGCGGGCGAGGTCGTCGGCCTGCTGCACGCGCCGCCGGGGTTGCCGGAGCGCCTGGTGGTGCTCTTCCACGGCAGCGGCGGCAGCGCCGAGGACGGCCTACGGCTGCTGGCCGGACACGCCGACGAGCGGCACCTGCTGCTCTTCGCGCCCCAGTCGGTCGGGCGGACCTGGGACGTCGTCGACCCGGGCTTCGGCCCCGACGTGGTACGCGTCGACACGGCGCTGCGCGACCTGCTCGACCGGTACGCGCTGGCCCGGCCGGACCTGGCCGTCGGCGGATTCTCCGACGGCGCCTCCTACGCGCTCTCGCTCGGGCTGGGCAACGGCGACGTCTTCGGCGCGGTGCTGGCGTTCTCGCCCGGGTTCGCCGCGCCGGGCGCCAGCGTCGGCACCCCGGCCTGCTTCGTCTCCCACGGCCGGGCCGACGCGATCCTGCCGATCGACCTGTGCAGCCGGCGGCTGGTACCGGTGCTGGAGCGGGCCGGCTACGCGGTGCGGTACCGCGAGTTCGACGGCGGGCACGAGGTCCCGCCCGACGTGCTGCGCGAGGCGTTGGACTGGCTCGCGGAGAACTGAGCGGTTTGTCCCCGACCGCACCGGGAACCAGGAGGCTGGCGTCCGAAGGGGGGATCGATGACCGGAGTGGGCGGCGATCCGGGTCATGGCGGTCCGGGTGCCCGGATCGTGGTGACCGGCGCGACCGGCAACGTCGGTACGAGCCTGGTCGAGGCGTTGAGCCGGGACCCGGCGGTCGGTTCCGTCGTCGGCGTGGCGCGCCGGCTGCCGGACTGGTCGCCGCCCCGGACCCGGTGGGTCGCCGCGGACGTCGTCACCGCCGACCTGGTCGAGCTGTTCCGCGGCGCGGACGCGGTCGTGCACCTCGCGTGGCTGTTCCAGCCGACCCATCGGCCGCTGGTGACCTGGCGCAACAACGTCGTCGGCGGGATGCGCGTCTTCGCGGCGGTCGCCGCGGCGGGCGTACCGGCGTTGCTCTACGCCTCCTCCGTCGGCGCGTACTCGCCCGGACCGAAGGATCGGCGGGTCGACGAGGGCTGGCCGACCGACGGATGGCCGACGGCGGGCTACACGCGGGAGAAGGCGTACCTGGAACGGGTCCTCGACGCCTTCGAGGAGCGCAACCCGGGCGTACGGGTGGTGCGGATGCGCCCCGGCTTCATCTTCAAGCGGGAGTCCGCGAGCCAGCAGCGGCGGTTGTTCGCCGGCCCCCTGCTGCCGAACCGGCTGGTCCGGCCCGGCGTGGTACCGGTCGTACCGGACCTGCCCGGCCTGCGGTTCCAGGTGATGCACAGCTCCGACGCCGCCGAGGCGTACCGGCTGGCCGCCCTCGGGGACGCGCGGGGGCCGTTCAACCTCGCGGCGGAACCGGTGGTGGACGCGCGGCTGCTCGCCGAGTGCCTGCGCGCCCGGACGGTACGGCTGCCGCGCGGCCCGGTACGGGCGGCGGTCGCCGCCGCCTGGCACCTGCACCTGGTACCCGCCTCGCCGCACCTCTTCGACGCGGTGGTGCGGATACCGGTCCTCGCCGTCGACCGGGCCCGGACGGAGCTGGGCTGGACCCCGCGCCACAGCGCGCGGGAGGCGATCGAGGCGCTGCTGGAGGGGTTGCGCGAGAGCGCCGGCATGCCGACCCCGCCCCTGGCGCCGCGCCTGCCTGGCGGCCGGGCGCGGGAGGTCGCCACCGGCCTCGGCCAGCGCGCCTGAGCCCGACCCGTATTCCCGCTCGGGGAGCCCTCGCGCGTAACGATGATTACAGCCCTGAGGTAGCGGCGTTACGGCGGAACTGTTATCGTCGCTTACGTGGATGTGAGAACACGGATTCTGCACGCGGCGGCCGAGCTGCTCACCCGCTCGCCCGAGGCCGACGTCTCGACGCGCGCGGTCTGCGAGGCCGCCGGAGTCGGCGCGCCGGTCCTCTACCGCCACTTCGGGGACAAGGAGGGGCTGCTCACCGCCGTCGTCGACTTCGGCTTCGAGCAGTACCTGGCGAGCAAGCGGGCCCGCAAGGCCTCCGCCGACCCGGTCCGGGACCTGCGCGACGGCTGGGACAACCACGTCGCGTTCGCGCTGGACAACCCGAACTACTACCGGCTGATGTACTCGCCCGGCCTCTCCACGCCCCCGGCCGCGGCCACCGAGGCGCACGAGCTGCTCCTGGCCGTGCTGGAGCGCTGCGCCGCCGCCGGGCGGCTGCGGGTGAGCCCCGAGCTGGCGGCGCAGCTGGTGATGCCGGCCAACACCGGGGTCGCGCTGCTGCTCGTCACCCGGCCCGGCATCTACCGCGACACCGCCGAGATCTCCACCCGGGTACGCGAGGCGGTCGTCGCGGCCATCGTGACCCCGGACGAGCCGGCCCGTACCGCCGCGCCGGCCACTGATCCACGCGGCGAGCTGGCGGTGGCCGCCGCGAACCTCGGCGCCCTGCTGCGGGCGTCGCCGGAGAGCCCGCTCACCCCGACCGAGACCGCGCTGCTGCTGGAGTGGTTGACCCGCATCTCCGACCGACCCACCGTCTGACCCGAACCACGAGACCCCGGTACCACGAGACCCCGGTACCACCAGGCCCCGGTACCGCGACGCCTTTCGGTCGACGCCCGAGCGCGACGACCGGCGACGAAACACGCCCCGACCCCGCCGGCCCGTGCCGCGACTCCGGGAGCATCCGCCCCGATCATCCCGCAACACCACCCCGCAACGAGGAGAACGTCATGTCCGTCGAGACCACCCCGTCCACCCGTACCGCCATCGTCACCGGTGGCACCCGCGGCATCGGCCGCGCCGTCTCCCGGCGCCTCGCCGCCGACGGCTTCGCCGTGGTGGCCGCCTACGCGAACAACCAGGTCGAGGCCGCCGCGACGGTCAAGGAGATCGAGGACGCCGGCGGCCGGGCGATCGCCGTACGCGCCGACGTCGCCGACGAGCAGGCCGTCGCCGCCCTCTTCGACACCGCCGAGCGGGAGTTCGGCGGCGTCGACGTGGTGGTGAACGTGGCCGGCCGGATGCCGCTGGCCCCGCTGGCCGAGCTGGACCTCGCCGTGCTGGACGACCTGTACCGGGTCAACGTCCGGGGCACCTTCGTGGTGAGCCAGCAGGCGGTGCGGCGCATCCGCGACGGCGGCGCCATCGTCAACATCTCCTCCTCGGTCGTGAAGCTCGCCTTCCCGGGCTACAGCGCGTACGCGGCCACGAAGGGCGCGGTCGAGGCGATGACCCTGGTGCTCGCCCGGGAGCTGCGCGGCCGGAACGTCACCGTCAACGTGGTGGCCCCCGGCCCGACCGCCACCGAGCTCTTCTTCGACGGCAAGGACGAGGCGACCGTGGCGCGGCTGACGGCCCAGTCGCCGCTGGAGCGGCTGGGTCAACCCGAGGACGCCGCCAACGTGGTCGCCTTCCTCGCCGGCCCCGACGGCCACTGGGTCAACGGGCAGGTACTGCGCGCCAACGGCGGGGTGATCTGACCTCGACCGTCCGCGCGTCACGCGCGCGGACCGGCCCGTACGGTCGAGAATGCTGAGCGTGACGACGGTGGACGCGGGACCGGACGGGCTGGACTACTACCTGCTCCACCCCGGGCCGGTCCAGCCGCGGCGGGCCGAGGGCCAGAGCCCGGATCGACTGGAGGCCATCGTCGTGGAGGAGTTCGTGCTCGACGCGGACCACACGGCGATCCGGCTCGACGGCACGGGGTGGAGTCCGGCGGACCGCCAGTGGTGGGGTTCGTCGGCCTTCAGCCGGGGCCTGCGGGTCGACCCGGAGCTGCGCCGGCGGGTGGTCGCGGTGCCCCGGGCCGAGGCCGCGGCCGCGTACCGGCGGCTCGGCGGCGGTGAGCTGCCCGACGAGGCGACGCTGCGCGGCTACTTCGGCGACGGCGAGCCGCTCGCCACCGCCGCGCCGCTGCGGCTCGGCCCCGACCCGGTCGGTCTCGGCTCCCCCGACCGTCAGGTCCACCGGATCCTCTTCGCCAACGAGCTGTCCCCGGCCGGCGTGGCGAACCTCGGAGCCGGCTGGCGCATGTCGATCACGGGCGACCTCGGCGATCCCCGGGCCCGGGTGTTCGGTACCGCCCACCGCCGGATCGGCGACGACGCGTTCAGCTGGGAGCTGCGCCGGATCGGCACCGGTACCGCCTGGTGCGTGGACGTGACCGCCAGGCTGGCCGGCGGCGGGCGGGACACGCTCGGCCCGCTGCTGCGGGAACTGGCCACCGCGATGCGGGCGCAGGGGCTGATCCCGGTCACGATCGAACGCTTCTCCTGACCGTCTCGGGCCGGGGCCGGCTGGTTCTCGACCGGCGATCCCGGCGGACGCCCCGGCGAGGCTCTGGGGCGACTGTCCGATCGGGAAGCCGATGCTGCGCGGCGGACTCTTGCGCCGGGCCGGTCCCCGGGTTGAGCTACGGCGAGGACCCGAACGGAGGCCCGCGATGAAGGTCCGCACTACCAAGATCAGAACGGCGGTCCCGACGGCGCAGCGGGCCCCGGCGGCGGTACCGACGGGCGAGGCGCCGCTCGCGGCCCGGGCCCTGGCGCCGCGCGACCTGCTGCGATTGCAGCGTACGGCCGGCAACCGGGCGGTCGCGTCGATGCTCACCGTCCAGCGCTGCGGGCCCGTACCGTGCGACTGCCCGCCGGAGAAGCAGGAGGCGGCCCGGGCCGAGCTGGCCGCGCGCGACGCCGGGGCCGGAGACTCCCTCGTCGACGACTCGCTGCAACGCCAGTCCACCGGGGCGGGCGGCGAGACCACCGGCCCGGGGCCGGCGGGTGGCGAGACCGAGCCGGCGAGCCCGGAGCCGGCATCCGACGGCGCGCGCCCGGACGCGGGGCGGCGGGCACCGGTGGTCCACGCGCCGCTGACCTCGCCCCGGTTCGCGGGCGAGTCGAAGCTCCAGGCCTGTGCGGCCGACGCGGACCGGCTGCGGCCGGGCGACCGGGGCGGCCCGGTCGAGAAGGTGCAGCAGGCACTGACCGATCTCGGGTACGACCTCGGTACCGTCGACGGCCGGTACGGCGCCCGCACGGCCGCCGCGGTCCGCACCTTCAAGGCCGACAACCGGCTCGGTTTCGAGCAGTACGGCGACGTCGGGCCGGGCACCATCGGGCGGCTGGACCAGCTCTTCCCGCCGGGGCCGCCCCGGTTCTGCCCGCTGCCGGTGGCCGCCGGGGCGGACCCGGACACACCCGCGCAGACCCTCGTACAGGCCGTCGTACAGACCCAGCCGGTGGCGGCGCCGGAGCACGGCGACGCCGGTCAGGAACCCTGCGTGGAGCCGCCCGTACCGCCATCGCCGGTCCCCGTGCCACCCGGCCCGGTGCCACCGGGGCCTCAGCCGCCCGAGCCGGTGCCGCCGGGGCCGGTGCCGCCCGGTCCAGTCCCGCCCGGACCGGTCCCACCCGGACCACAACCACCCGAGCCGGTGCCACCCGGACCGGTCCCACCCGGACCGCAGCCGACGCCGGTCACGCCCAACTTCGCCCGGAACCCGGGCGGCTGCGCCATCACCGAGCCGCCGGCGGCGCCCGCCACCGTCGCCGCCCTGCCGTTCACGCCCGACCCGAGCGCGACCCTGCCCGCGACGGAGACCCCGCTGCCGCTCGACTCCATCAAGGACTCCTCCCCGTTCTGGGCCCACGGCGACGCCGAGAAGTTCGCCGAGGAGATGGCGACCTGCTACCAGGGCCGCAAGCCGAAGGACCCGAAGCTGTGGCGGGACAAGAGCCAGCTCCAGCAGGACTTCGACGACGTGCTCCAGGCGTCGTTCACGCGCAGCTCGTTCGGGGTGCCCTGGTGGCGGCTGCCGGACCGGCTCGTGTCCGGGCTGAAACAGGAGCGGACGACGTTCAAGAAGAAGAACCCGAAGGCCACCGACCCGACCATCGAGCTGCACATGCAGACGATCCGGCACAAGCAGCGGGAGACGGTTCGCCAGTGGGAGGCGAACGCGGTGTGGGGCTGGATGGTCGAGCGGCGGGACCGGCTCGACTTCGAGACCATCGGCGCGAGCGGCGGCAGGCGGGCGGATCCCGTACCGGAGATCCTCTCCCCGGACCAGCGGGCCAAGGCGATCCACGACCGCCTCGACCAGCTGAAGAAGCCGCTCAGCGAGAAGGAGAAGAAGGCGGCGCTGGCCAAGGCCGCCGCCGCGGCCGGCAAGCAGCCCGAGGAGCTGACCGGGCCCGAGCAGCAGGCGGCGCTGGCGCAGGCCGAGGAGGCGAAGCTCAAGGGGCTGGGGCAGCTCAACGAGGGCGCCTTCAAGAAGGCCCGGATCGACGCCGAGCAGGCCGCCGGCAACCTGGTCGTACCGACCACGGCGGACTTCGCCGGCTGGGCCGAGGACGGGAAGACCCCGGTGCACAAGACGATGCTCGACATCCTGCGGGCCATCCAGTCCGATTTCGGCACCTTCTCGGCCGGCACCTACGGCGGCATGTCGGGCGAGCACGCGAGCGGCGGGTTCAAGGGGCGCTTCCGGTCGCTCGACATGTACCCGGAGAGCCCGAAGCAGGCGGCGTACTTCGGCAAGGACGTCGCGTTCCGCTTCGCCGAGGCGATCGACACCGCCGCCGGGAAGCTGGGCTTCACGTACCAGATCCTCTACGACGACTACGTGGTGGCCCGCGAGTTCAACGCGCGCGCCCACGGCGGCAAGGGCGCCGAGCACGGCCGGATGGGCAACCAGGACAACGTCACGGAGGAAGAGGTCAAGCTGCCCGACGGTACGACGGTGAAGCGGCCGGGCAACCTCAACTGGCACGGCCCGTTGGTGACGCACTTCCACGTCGACTTCTCGTACTGAGGCCGGGGCAGCCGCGCCGCACGGTCCGCGCCCCGTCCCGTCGGGCGGGGCGCGACGCGCTGACCCCGTCCCGTAGCCCGGGTTGTGTCGCGAACGCGCGCGCCGTCCACGGCTTGCCCGCACACCCTTGACATCCATGAAACTCGATTGCAAGCTTGCTGCAAAATTTCTCCCGGCTCCATCGACTCCCGCTCACCCCACGAGATCCGTCCCCTCGTACGACAGGAGTCCGCCCATGCGACGGAGAACCACCCTCGCGGCAACGCTCGCGACCGCCCTGGTGGCGACGCTGACCGCGCCGGTCGGCAGGCCGGCGACCGCCGCACCGCCCGGCGCCAAGGACGTGATCGTCCAGCTCTTCGAGTGGAACTGGCCCTCCGTGGCGGCGGAGTGCCAGAACTTCCTCGGGCCGCGCGGCTACGGCTACGTCCAGGTCTCCCCACCCCAGGAACACGTCACCGGGCAGCAGTGGTGGGTCGCCTACCAACCGGTCAGCTACCGGATCGAGTCCCGCAAGGGCACCCGGGCCCAGTTCCAGTCGATGGTGAACGCCTGCCACAACGCCGGCGTGAAGGTCATCGTCGACGCGGTGGTCAACCACACGACCGGCGTGGGGTCCGGCACCGGCTGGGCCGGGTCCACCTACACGCCGTACACCTATCCCGGCATCTACCAGAGTCAGGACTTCCACCACTGCGGTCGCAACGGCAACGACGACATCGTCAACTACAACGACCGGTGGGAGGTACAGAACTGCGAGCTGGTCAACCTCGCCGACCTCGCGACCGAGACCGAGTACGTCCGCGGTCGGCTCGCCGGGTACCTCAACGACCTGCTCAGCCTCGGGGTGGACGGGTTCCGCATGGACGGCAGCAAGCACATGCCGGCCGCCGACATCGCCGCCGTCAAGGCGAAGCTCTCCCGGTCGGCGTACCTGGTGCAGGAGGTCATCTACGGGGCCGGCGAGCCGATCCAGCCCACCGAGTACACCGGCAACGGCGACGTCCACGAGTTCCGGTACGGCAAGGACCTCGGCCGGGTGTTCCGCCGGGAGAAGCTGGCGTACCTGAACAACTTCGGCGAGCCCTGGGGCTACCTCGCCAGCGGCAAGGCCGTGGTCTTCACCGACAACCACGACACCCAGCGCGACGGCGGCGACGTGCTGACGTACCGGGACAACGGCGTCTACGCGCTCGCGAACGCGTTCATGCTCGCCTGGCCGTACGGCTCCCCGGCGGTGATGTCCAGCTACGAGTTCGGCAACCGGGACCAGGGTCCGCCGTCGGACGCCAGCGGCAGGACGAACAACTCGACCTGCTTCAGCGGCGGCTGGCGCTGCGAACACCGCTGGCAGGTGATCGCCAACATGGTCGGCTTCCACAACGCCGTCGCCGGAACCTCGGTGGTCAACTGGTACGACAACGGCAACAACCACATCGCGTTCGGCCGCAACGGCAAGGGCTACCTCACCATCAACGACGAGGAGAGCGCGGTCGACGGCCGCTCGTACCGGACGAACCTGCCCGCCGGACGGTATTGCGACGTCATCCACGGCGACCACACCGGCGGCTCCTGCACCGGCCCGGTCATCACCGTGGACGCGAGCGGCTGGTTCCAGGCGAACGTACCCGCGCACGACGCGGTCGCCATCCACGTCGGCGCGAAGATCGGCTGACCGGTCAGAACGACAGCAGGCGGAACGTGCCGACCGTACGGAAGCCGAGGCGGCGGTAGACCGGCTCGCCGGCCGCGCTCGCGGTGAGCGCGGCGGTGCGTACGCCGTGCTCCGCCGCCAGGTCGAGGGCGGCCCTCGTCATCGCGGCGCCGATGCCCCGCCGGCGGTGCTCGGGCTGGGTACCGACGAAAAAGAGCGTGAGCAGGCCGTGGCTCAGCCAGGCGACGGCGGTACCGACGACGCGGCCGTCGTCGAGGCGGCCGGCCAGCCTCACCACGGTGCCGTCCCCGGCGAACGCCTTCTCCCGTTCGACCGTGGCCGCCACCCCCTCCGGGCGGATTCCGGAGACCCGGGAGTACGCCCCGACGAACTCGTCCAGCTCGGCGGTCTCCGCGATGCGCAGCCCGGCCGGGATCGGCGCGGGCGCGGCCCGGTCGATCTCCACGGCCATGATCGGCATCTCGCCGAGCGGGACCGCGCCGAGGGTGACCAGGGTGTCGGCGGTGCCGGCGTCGCTGTCCGGCCCCGCCCACCAGAGCCGGGGTACGCCGTCGAGGCGCTCGCGGGCCTCGGCGAGCGCGTCCCGCGGAGCGCGTCCGGAGACCCGCAGCACGCCGTTGAGGCTCGCGTGCGGTACGCCGCTGCGGTACGTCACCAGGTCGGGTCCGCCGGTCGCGCCGATGTCCCAGCCGAGCAGGTACGCCCGGTGCGCGGCGAGCAGCGTGTCGAGGGGTTCCACGGACGCGACCCTAGCGCTCCCCGGTCCTGACCTGCGAAGTCCCGGAACCGGGGCGGCCCAGCCGCCGCCGGCCCCGGAACGTTCGGCACCGCAATGCCCGGTCGCCGCCCGGCCCGGGAAGCTGCCCGGTCGCCGTCCGGCAGCGAGGATGCCCGCCGCCGTCCGGCCCGGGGGCCGGTCGTCGTCCGGCCCGTCGTGCCTCAGCCGCGGGAGCGCGGCAGGCAGCACTTCTTGTACTTGTTCCCGGAGCCGCACCAGCACGGCTCGTTGCGCTCCGGCGGCCAGCCGATCTGGCCCGGCCCGGCCGCGAGCTGTCCCGCGTACCCGGCCAGCACCTTCCGGTCCGTCGGCTCGCCGTCGCGACCCTTGGCGTAACCGCCCAGCCCGTCCACCGAGCCGGGAAGCAGGCTCAGCCCGGTACGCCCGGCGCCGGCCAGCCGGACCAGTTCCCGCTCCAGCCGGGCGCGGTGCTCGTCCCAGGTCCCGCCGTACGACTCCGCCAGGGCGGGCCACTGGGCCACCAGCCGGTCGAACTCGGGCCGCGACCAGAAGAGCAGGTCGCTCTCGGCGGCCTCGGTGCCCGCCCGGGCGGCCGTGTTGGCGAGCCGGGTCTCCAGCCGGTCCGCCAGGTTGTCGTGCTGGTCGTGCGGCAACCCCAGCGCGTGGCGTACCCGGTGCCGCTGCTGGAGCAGGAAGAAGAGGAGACCGGCCTCGTCGGCGGTCGCCGGCTCGGCGGACTGGTCCGGGGAGGCGGCGCGTTCGGCGAGCGCGGCCTGCACCGCCTCGGTGAGCCACTCCTCGGCCAACCGGGTGCGCCCGCCGGCGGCCAGCGCGGCGCTGACGTAGGCGGCGGCGTCGGAGTACCGGGTGAGCAGCGGGCGCAGGGGTTCGAGTTCGGCCATCGCCTCGTCCGCGCGCCCCGACCGGAACAGGATCCGGGCCCGCAGCGCCCGGGCGGCGCCGGCCCGGGTGTCGTCCCGCGTCCCGTACGCCTCGACGGCCCGGTCCGCGTACCGCAGCGCGGCCTCCAGCTTGCTCCGGCTCTCGGCGATCTCGGCGGCGAGCGCGAGGGCGTAGCCGGCGTCGTCGGGGTCGGCCAACTGCCCGGCCTCCACCGCCTCGGCGAGCTGGGCCGCGGCACCCAGCGGGTCGGCGGCACCGAGGGCGGACTGACGAATTTCGTTGAGATCTGCGCTGGTCAGATCGGTCTTCATCGGCACCGTCCCACGGTACTGCGGGAAAGGATCCGCCGCCGTTGATCTGGGTCTCACTCCTCGTCGACCACCTCGCCGGCCGCCGCGTCGACCACCTCGCCGATCATGGAGTTGTGGCTCGGACATACCGGGGCGTCTGCCCCGTATCTCCAGCCACAACTCCATGATCGACGCGGTGCGAGCCGGTGCGAGCCGGCGCGGGTTTGGTGCGGGTTTGGTGCGGGGCGGTGCCGCCGTGGGGTCAGAAGCCGCCGGTGTAGAGGAGGCGGTTCGGCGAGCCCGAGCCGGGGCTGAGCACCACGCCGGTGGTGGCGCCGCTGACGATCGCCGCGTGCACCTGGGCCGGCGTCGCGGTCGGGTGCCCGGCGAGGTAGAGCGCGGCCGCGCCGGTCACGTGCGGGGTCGCCATCGAGGTGCCGCTGATCGTGTTCGTCGCGGCGTTGTCGGTGTTCCACGCCGAGGTGATGTCGATGCCGGGGGCGAAGACGTCGACGCAGGTGCCGCGGTTGGCCCAGCTCGCCTTCCGGTCGGTGTTGTCGGTCGCCGAGACCGTCAGCGCCTCGGTGACCCGGGCGGGCGACTGGGTGCACGCGTCGAGCGAGATCAGGCCGAGCAGGCCGTTGCCCGCCGCGATGGCGTAGGTGACCCCGGAGGCGATCGACCGGCGTACGGCGTCGTCCAGCGCCGCGTCGGCGCCGCCGCCGAGGCTCATGTTGGCCACGGCCGGCTTCGCCGCGTTCGCGGTGACCCAGTCGATGCCGGCGACGACCTGCTCGGTGGTGCCGCTGCCGTTGCAGTCGAGCACCCGTACCGCGACCAGGCGCACGCCCTTCGCCACCCCGTACGCCGATCCGCCAACCGTGCCGGCGACGTGCGTGCCGTGCCCGTTGCAGTCGTCGGCCGCCCCGCCGTCGACGGCGTCGAAGCCGCTGACCGCGCGACCGCCGAAGTCGGCGTGGCTGGTGCGGATGCCGGTGTCGATGATGTACGCCCGCACGTTCGACGCCGTCTGGTTGTAGGTGTACGACGAGCTGAGCGGCAGGTTCCGCTGGTCGATCCGGTCCAGCCCGTACGACGGCGGGTTGGCCTGGGTGGCCGCGACGTGGTGCACGACGTTGGGCTGCACGTAGGCGACGGCCGGGTCGGCGGCGAGCCGCCGCGCCTGCTGGGCCGACATGCTGGCGGAGAAGCCGCGCAGGGTGCGCGAGAACGTCTTGCGTACCTTCGCGTCGTGCCTCTTGGCGATCTTCGTCGCCTGGCCGGCGACCGTTCCGCCACCCGCCTTGAGCACCACGATGTAGCTGTCGGGTACGACCTCCGCGCCGGGCGCCGCGAGGATCGAGCCCTCGGCCGGCGGGGCCGCGCCGGCCGCCAGCGGGGCACCGAGCGCGCCGAGCAACGTGGCCGCGCCGGCCGCGAGGACCAGCCGCACAGTTCGAGCCATCCGTTTCCTCCCCAGATCGATGGCCGAGCACGCTTCGACACCCCTGGCGAGGTCGGTCCGGCCGAGTGATCAGTGAAGCGGACGCTAACAGCCACATAGACCCATGGAAAGGTTTCGAGTCCCCTAATCACCCCATAGTGACGGCTTCCCGGCCGGGTACGACTACGAGTAGCCGTACGGCTCGTGCGGGCGGTACGGCGCCTCGATCGCCGCGGTCTCCGCCGCAGTGAGTTCGAGGTCGACCGCGCGCAGGACGTCGTCGAGCTGGTCCGCCCTGGTCGCCCCGATGATCGGCGCGCTCACCGCCGGCTTGCCCAGCAGCCAGGCCAACGCGACCCGGGCGGGCGGTACGTCGCGCGTGGCGGCCACCGCGCGCAGCGCGTCCACGATCTCCGCGTCGCCGTCACCGGTTCTCGACCGGTCCCCCTCGGCCCGCGACCGGGTCGTACCGCCGGGCGCGCCGGGCGAGCGGGCGAGCAGTCCCCGGGCCAGCGGGCTGTACGGCAGCACGCCCACCCCCTGGTCTCCGCAGATCGGGATCATTTCCCGCTCCTCCTCCCGATAGACCAGGTTGTACCTGGTCTGCATCGAGACGAACCGCGTCCATCCGCCCAACTGTGCCGTGTGCTGCGCCTTGGCGAACTGCCACGCGCGCATCAGCGACGCACCGAGGTAGCGCACCTTGCCGCCGCGAACCAGATCGTCCAGCGCCGACATGGTCTCCTCGACCGGCGTACCGTGGTCCCAGCGGTGGATCTGGTACAGGTCGATGTGGTCGGTTCCGAGGCGCCGCAGCGACGCGTCGACGGCGGCCATGATGTGCTTACGGCTCAGCCCGCGGCCGTTGGGGCCGTCTCCCGTCGGGTAGTAGACCTTGGTTGCGAGCACGTAGTCGTCGCGCCGTGCGAAGAACCTGCCGAGCAGCCGCCCGGTGAGCCGCTCGCTCGCCCCGTCGGAGTACATGTCCGCGGTGTCGAAGAAGGTCACGCCCGCCTCCACGGCGCGCCGTACGATCGGCTCCGCCGCTTCCTCGGGCAGCGACCAGGCCAGCACGGCCGGATCGCCGAAGCTCATCATCCCCAGGCCGATCCGCGACACCATCAGCCCGGACGCGCCCAGTCGCTGGTAACGCACCTCGCGTTCCCCTCCCCCGCCTCCGCCTGGCCTCGCCGACGGCCGCCCGGCGTGCCCGCGGCCCCGGACCGGGCCGAGCCGGGCCGAGCCCCGGCTCGGCGCCTGCCGCCGCGGCAGCTGATCGATACCAGTTTTCACGACCAACGGTGATCCACAACCCGGACTATGAGCCACCCGAGTTCTCGCCCAGCCCCGGTCCCGGGCGCTCACCGCCGCCCGGCGGCTCGGGCCCCTCCGGGCGCTCGGGACGCTCGGAGCCGCTCGGGGCGGCGAAACGGGCAATTTCTCCCGATGAGTCGTGTTATGAACTAGAAGGCGATGGCTTCGGTGGCGGTCACGAGCACCACCCCGCCTGGGCAGTTCGAACAGGAGTCGCGGATGCGGGTGGGATCCGGACCGGTCCATGCCGGGACCGGTCATGACGGATGACGCCCGCAGCGCCCCGGTGCCGACGACGCGTCAGGAAGAGCGCCGGGTCAGCCTGCTGGAACTCTTCTTCGACCTGGTCTTCGTGGTCGCCCTGGCGAACATCTCGGGCAGCCTGTCGCGCGAACTGAACCCGCTCGGGGCGCTGCACTCCGCCGTCATGCTCATGGCGCTCTGGTGGGTCTGGTCGATCACCGCGCTGGCCTGCAACATGTACGACGGGCTCCGACCGCAGATCCGGGCCCTGATCATCACGGTGATGCTCGCGAGCATGCTGCTCGCGATCAACATTCCCACGGCGTTCGTGAACCCCCGGCACGGCCTGATCTTCGCGGCGAGCTACGTGGCCATCCACCTCAGCCGCCCGGCGTTCCTGGCGCCGCTGGTACGCGGACAGCCCGAGATGCAGCACCGGGCCCAACGGATCCTGTTCTGGTTCGTGCTCTCCGCCGTGCCGTGGATCGCCGGGGGACTGGTCGACGGCGATGCCCGCCTCGGCTGCTGGCTGCTGGCACTGGCCATCGACTACGGCGCGTTCTGGGCGGCCTACCCCATCCCCCGGCTCGGGCGGGTACCCCTCGGGCAGCGCCACGTGATGGCCCACCACCTCGCGGAGCGGTACCAGCAGTTCTTCATCATCGCGCTCGGCGACGCGATCCTGGTGGGCGGGCTCGGGCTCACCGCCAGCACGCACGCCCCGCGCTCGCCCACCCTCGTGGTCTTCTTCCTGCACACCCTGCTGCTCTGGCGGGTGTACTCGCACAAGGCCGGCGAACTGCTCCCCGAGGCGATCGCCGCCTCGGTGCAGCCGAAGCACTTCGTCAAGTCCGGGCCGTACATCCACCTGCTGCTGGTGGCCGGGGCGATGGTCACCGCCGCCGGGTTCAAGCTCGTCATCGCGGACCCGTACGGCGACACCAAGGCGTCCTGGCTGTGGCTCATCCTCGGCGGTCCGGCGTTGTTCCTGGTCGGCCGCGCCAGCTTCGAGCACCAGGTCTTCAACCGGGTCTCCTGGTCCCGCCCCGGTGGCGTGGTCGCCCTCGGGCTGGCCGCACCGATCGCCCTGCACGTACCCCCGCTCGGCGCCACCGCGGCCGCCACCGTGGTGCTGGCCGGCGTCGCCTTCGCCGACGCCCGCCGCAGCTGGCACAAACCACCGGAGCACCCCGCCCCGCCGAGATAGCCCCGCCGGTGGGATCACGCGCCCTCGGCGCCCTCGGGACGCCGGTAGCGGCCGGGGGCCGTGCCGTATTCGCGCTTGAACGCGTTCGCGAAGGCGAACTCCGAGGTGTAGCCGACCTGGCGGGCGACCGTCGCGATGGGGGCGTCCGTACCGCGGAGCAGGTTGGCGGCGAGCGTCAGGCGCCACCACGTGACGTAGCTCAGCGGTCCCTGGCTGGTCAGGTCCTTGAAACGGCGCGCGAAGGACGCCCGGGAGACACCGCTCAGCGCCGCGAGCCCCTCGACCTTCCAGGGCCGCGCGGGCTCCGCGTGGATCGCGCGGAGCGCGGCGCTGACCGCCGGGTCGGTGAGCGCGGCCGCCCAGCCCGCGGTCGAGGTGCTCTCGTACCAGCCGCGCAGCAGGTGGACCAGCAGCAGGTCGATCAGGGCGGTGGTCGCCACGTGGGAACCGGGACCGGGCCGGCGCAGCTCGTCGGCGAGCAGGTCGATCGTCGACCGGAGGTGGTTGTGCCGCCCGAGTCGGGCGGGTAGATGGATCATCTCGGGTAGGCCCGCGAGCAGGGGATGCGCTCGTTCCCGGGTGAGGCGGTACATGCCGCACAGCATGGCGGCACCGGCGCCGCCCGCGCCGGAGCCGTCCGGCCCGACCGCGGTGGTACGCCGATCGTCGTCGGGCACGGCCTCGGGGACGTACGACATGGGCAGCAGGGGCGTGTCCGGACGGTCGGCCATCGCGTGCCCGTGGCCGTGCGGGAACACGACGACGTCGCCGACTCCGAGCGGTACCGGCCGGCCGGTCCGGGCGATCAGCCAGACCGACCCTTCGAGGACCACGTGGAAGCCGACGCCGGGGACGGACGGGAACGCCCGGCCCCACGGTGGGCGGCAGTCGACCCGGTACGAGACCGGGTGACCGGTACGGGCCGCGGTCAGCGCCTGGCTCAGAACGTCCACGCCGCCATCCTATTCCGCGCTCGCTGAGACGATGGCGTATGGATTTGACGTGATCACGCATGGATCGTCTCAACGTCACGCACATAGCCTGCCGATGACGCAATCAAGGAGGGTTCCATGTTGAAGATCGCCATCGTCGTCGGCAGCGTTCGCCCCGGCCGTGCCGGTATGGCCGTGGCCAACTGGGTGTACGAGGTCGCGACCCGGCACGGCGGCGCGACGTACGAGATCATCGATCTCCGGGACGTCGACCTGCCGCCCATGGACGAGGAGGTCCCGCCGATGCTGGGCCAGTACGCCCGGCCGCACACCCAGCGCTGGGCGGATCGGATCCGCCCCTTCGACGGGTACGTGTTCGTCACGCCCGAGTACAACCACGGCATGCCGGCGGCGCTGAAGAACGCGATCGACTTCCTCTACGCCGAGTGGAACAACAAGGCGGCGGGGTTCGTCAGCTACGGCAGCGAGGGCGGCGTCCGCGCGGTGGAGCAGCTCCGGCAGGTCGTGGCCCAGGTGCGGATCGCGGACGTGGGAGCCAGCGTGCCGCTCTCGCTGGCCACGGACTTCGTCGACTTCACGCAGTTCCGACCGCAGGAGTCCCGCGAGCAGCTGGCGCACGCGATGCTCGGCGAACTGGTCGAGTGGAGCGGCGCGCTGCGTGCGGTCCGCGCCGGCGCCCACGCCGGGCAGGCGGCGTAACGGCCGGCGAGGCGTACCCGGTCCTCCGCCGTTGCGGGGCGCGCCGCTGTCGGCGTGCCCCGGAACGAGCAGCAGGAAGTGGCCGCGCCGGCGCCCGCGTCGCCCGGAACGAGCGTCCGGTGGTCTCCGCGGACCGAGCGGTGGCCACCAAACGCCCGCCCCGGCTACTGCCCGGCCGGCGCGAGGTGCACGCGGCGCAACAGTTGGGCGTTGAGCGCCACGATGATCGTGGAGGCGGACATCAGCACGGCGGCGATCGCCGGGTTGAGGGTGATCCCGGCCCACGCCAGCACCCCGGCGGCCAGGGGCAGCGCGACGACGTTGTAGCCGGCGGCCCAGGCCAGGTTCTGGATCATCTTCCGGTAGGAGGAGCGGGACAGCCGGATGACGGCGGTGACGCCGCGCGGGTCCGAGGAGGCCAGGACGACGCCGGCGGACTCGATGGCGACGTCGGTACCGGCGCCGATGGCGATGCCGACGTTGGCGCGGGCCAGGGCGGGCGCGTCGTTCACCCCGTCGCCGACCATCGCCACCGTGAGGCCGCGGCGTTGCAGGTCGGTGACGGTCTCGTCCTTGTCGGCCGGGAGCACCTCGGCGAAGACCTCGTCCACCCCCGGCCGGAACCCGAGATCGGCGGCCACCGACTCGGCGACCGACCGGGCGTCCCCGGTGATCATCATCAGCTTCCGGACGCCCTGCTGCCGCAGCTGGTCGATGGCCTCCCGGGCCTCCGGACGGACTTGGTCCTCCAACGCGAGCGCGCCGAGGATCCGGGCCGCCGGCTGATCCAGCCGGGCGAGGTAGAGCACCGCGGCACCGCGTCCGGACCACCGCGCGGTGACCTCGGCGAGGTCGTCGGGGACGTCGAGGTCGAGTTCGCGCAGCAGCGCCGGGCCACCGACGGCGTGCTCGATCCCGTCCACCGTGGCCCGTACGCCGCGGCCGGTTAACGACCGGAACTCCGTCGCGTGGGCCCGCGGTCCGCGCTGCTCGGCGGCGGCCACGATCGCCCGGGCGAGGGGATGCTCGCTCTCGGACTCCACCGCGCCGGCCAGCCGCAGCACGTCGTCCTCGTCGTGTCCCGGCGTGCCGGCGATGCCGGTGACGCTGTGCGCGCCCCGGGTCAGGGTGCCGGTCTTGTCGAACAGCACCGCGTCGACGGTGCGCATCCGCTCCAGCGCCAGCCGGTCCTTCACCAGGATGCCGGACTTGGCCGCCACCGCGGTGGAGAGCGCGACGACCAGCGGGATGGCCAGCCCGAGGGCGTGCGGGCAGGCGATCACCAGGACCGTGACGGTACGCACCACGGCCTGGTCGACGTCGCCGAGGGCCGACCAGACGACGAACGTGGCCAGGGCGGTGCCGGTCGCGACGTAGACCAGCCAGGCGGCGAACCGGTCGGCGAGCAGCTGCGCCCGGCCCTGGGACTGCTGGGCCTGGGCGACCAGGCGCTGGATCCCGGCCAGGGCGGTGTCCTCGCCGACGGCGTCGACGCGTACCCGGATGGCGGAGTCCGTGGCGACCGTGCCGGCCGTCGCCCGGTCCCCGACGGTACGGGGCACCGGACGGGACTCGCCCGTGATCATCGACTCGTCCAGCTCGGCCCGGCCGTCGACCACCTCGCCGTCGGCCGGTACCCGGGATCCCGGGCGGACCAGCACCACGTCCCCGACGCGCAGTTCGGCGAGGGTGACCCGCTCGATGCCGCCGTCGGTGACCCGTTCGGCCTCGTCGGGCAGGAGCGCGGCGAGGGCGGCGAGCGCCCCGCGGGCCTGGCCGATCGCCTTCATCTCCTGCCAGTGGCCGAGCAGCATGATCGTGACCAGCGCGGCCAGCTCCCACCAGAAGTCCAGGTCGAACGCGCCCGCGGTGGTGGCCAGCGACGCCACGTAGGCCACCGTGATCGCCATCGCGACCAGCAGCATCATCCCGGGTGCCCGGTCGCGCAGCTCACGGACCGCGCCGACCAGGAACGGCCAGCCGCCGTAGCAGAAGACCGCGCTGCCCAGGACCGGGCCGACCCAGGAGATGCCGGGGAAGTCGAGGGAGTACCCGAACCACTCCATGACCATGTGGCTGGTGACGACGATCGGTACGGTCAGCGCCAGGCTCAGCCAGAACTTGCGCCGGAACATCTCCGGGTCGTGACCGGCGTGCTTGTCGTGCCCCTGGTGCCCGCCGTCTCCCGGGTGGTGCCCGCCGTGATCCGGGTGGTTTCGGTCCCCGCCCGCGCCCTGCCGGTCCTGGCCCGGCTCGTGCCCGCGGTGGTCCGCAGGATGGTCGTGGCCGCCGTGCGTCATCCCCGGCGCCGGCCCGGCGGCACCGTACGGCCCGCCGGCCCGGGCGGGCGGGGCGCCGGGGGAGTCCCCGGTGGCGGGAGTGGTCGAACCCTGCGACTCCGGCCCGTGGCCGGCAAGATCGTGGCGCATCTCATCGCCTCCCATTCTCGGCAGCCAGCATACCCCCGGGGGGTATAAGCGCAAGGGTTGTCACCCCTCCCGGGCGACTCCCCTCGCTCGTCCCCTCGCTCGCCCGGTCCCTCGTCCGCGCGATCTCTCGGGCAGGCGCCCGGCGCCGGGGCGGCCGGTCATAGGATTCAGGCGATGACGACCGGCGCAACCTCGCGGCCGCCGCACCGCAACCGTGGTGGGGCCCGGCGGCGCTGGTCGCGGTGGGTGCTGCTGCTGGCCACCCTGTTCGGTCTCGTCGTGATGCACCAACTCGCCGGCGCGCCGAACGTCCACGCCCACCACGGGGCGGCACCGGTCGCGCCCGTCGCCCGAGCGCACGCCAGCGCCGACGGGGCGGGGTGCGCCCGCGGCGACGGCGGCTGCCCGGAGCACCGGCACGGCCATCCCGGGCAGGTGTGCCAGGGTCTCGTCCCGCACACCGCGACCCCACTCGCGCCACCGCTACCGGCCACACCCAGGATCGCCGCACCGGCGGTACTGCTCGGCCCGGACACCGCCGCGTACGACGCCGCCGACGGCTCCGGGTGCGGGCCACCGTCCCTGACCCAACTCTCCATCTCCCGCACGTAGACCGACTCCTGACGAACCGCACGTTCACCGCGCGCGCGTGGCCGTACGCCACGGCGGGCGAGAAGTCATCACCGACATTCGTCAAGGAGTCGATGCACCATGCGTACCAATTCCACGCTCCGCCGCGTCCTCGCGACCGGCGGCGCGGCCCTCGCCACCCTCGCGGCCCTCGCCCTGACCGCCGGCTGCGCCGGTTCGGGCGGCGCACACGGCGGCGGGCACGACACCGGCGCCGGGCCCAGCACGAGCGCCACCGCCGCCGGCGGGGACCACAACGAGGCCGACGTCGTCTTCGCCCAGGGCATGATCCCGCACCACCGGCAGGCGGTGCAGATGGCCGAGATGGCGCAGGCCCGGGCCGGCGACCCGGAGATCAAGACCCTCGCGGCAAAGATCAAGCAGGCGCAGGAGCCGGAGATCCGACAGATGTCCGCGCTGCTCACCGCCTGGAGCGCGGCCGTACCGAGCGCCTCGGCCATGCCCGGTGCCTCCGCCATGCCCGGTGGCGCGCACGGCGGCCACGGGAACACGAACCCGATGCCCGGCATGATGAGCGGTACCGACATGTCGAGCCTGGAGAAGATCGAGGGCGCCGAGTTCGACCGGATGTTCCTGCGGATGATGATCGAGCATCACGAGGGCGCGGTCCGGATGGCCACCACCGAGCAGCAGGACGGCGGCAACGCCGAGGCGAAGAAGCTCGCCACCGCGATCGTCGCCGACCAGAACGCCGAGATCGCGCGGATGCGGGACCTGCTCGACAAGAGGTAGCCACCCGAGCCAGCCCGAACGCCGGCCGGCCCGGACCTCGAACGCCGGCCGGTCCGGACCCCGGACGCCGGCCGGCCTTGGCGGGCCGGCCGGCGTGCGGTTCAGGAGTTGTAGGACTGGGCGGTCACCGTCAGGCCACGGGGGCGGCCCAGGCGCTTGGGCCAGGAGACCGTCACGCGGCGGGACTCGCCGGGGAGCAGCCAGAAATAGTTGTCGTCGTAGGTGGCGGGGAGGACCCGGTTGCCCTGGCCATCCCGCAGGGCCAGACGCACCAGGGGGGCCGCCGCGGAACCTCGGTTGGTCACCGTGGCGGAGAGGGCCTCGCGGTTCGCACGTGCGGCCGGGCCGGTGGTCACGGTCAGGCGGGTCCGGGGCATGGCCGTGAGGACGCGCATGTCCTCGGGCTTCGCGTACCGCCAGTACGTGTTCTCGGAGATCAGCGTGCCCGCCGTGTCGCGCAGTTCCAGGCGTACGAGATGGAAGGAGGGCAGCTCGGTCAGGGTGAACGCGGGCGTGGTGGAGGACGGCGCCACCGTGACCGCCCGGGTCTGCGCCTTGCTGGTCTCGCGGCCGGCCAGGTCGTAGTAGCGGGCCGTCACCACGCCGGACAGGGCGGTGGCGGTGTGGTTGACCGCCCGCACCCGCCACGTACCCGGGTCCGCCTGGATGTGCCGCATCTCGCCGGCCTTGCGCGCGCCGTAGTACGCGCCGTTGACGTCCAGGTCGTAGTCGTAGGTCTGCCACACCGTGCTGTACCAGGGGGCCTGCGACATCCACAGGAGCAGGCCGTTGGCGTTCTGGAACAGCGACGAGTTCCACGCCTCGAACATCGCCCGGTGGTTCTCGTAGTTCACGAACTGGGCGCGCCGGGTGAACTGGTCCAGCGAGTCCGCCACGCCGAGCCGGTCCTCGATCGCCTTCTGGTAGCGGTCGACGTGCTGGTTCCCGTTGGCCGCCCAGTCGTGGTAGCCCCAGACCTGGCTGATCGGCCACGCCGGCTCCTCAGCGGCCAGGTTCTCCATCGTCTCGGCGTGCGGGAGCACCGGCATGCCGATCTCCGTGTGGAAGCCGAACACGCCCTTGACGTAATTGCTGGGATCGATGTAGGTGTCCGGGTCGATCCAGTGCCACGGCCCGCTGCCGCTGACCACACCGGCGTTCGACGACGGCACGTAGATGACCTCGGGGTCGAGTTCGGCCACCGCCCTGCGGATGCCGGCGTCGATCGCGCCCGGCGGGAACTGCTCGTTCGCGCCGCACCACACCGCGATGCTCGGGTGGTGACGGTAGCGGCTGATCGTGTCCGCGACGATCGCGTCGTAGACCGGCGAGCCCGAGATGAACGGCCCGGCCTCCCAGAAGTCGTTCCACACCAGCAGCCCGAACTCGTCGCAGGCCGCGTAGAACTCCTCCCGGTTGCTGCTGCCGATCCAGTTACGGATCATCGTGAAGTTCATGTCGCGGTGCAGCTCGACCATCTCGCGGGTACGGTGCGGCTCGGTACGGCGCAGCATCTCGTCCCAGCCCCAGTTGCCGCCACGGCAGAAGACCGGCACGCCGTTCACGATGATCTTCAGCTCGATCTCGTGGTTGTCCACGTCCTTGACGTCGGTCCACGTCCGGCCGTCGTGCGAAACCTGGACGGTGAACGTGCGGGCGAACGCGACCTCCCAGGCGATCTCCACCTGGTCGAAGGTGACCGCGTCACCGAGGTCCACCTGGATCCACTGCTCGTCCTGCGCGGCCGAGGCCCACCGAGTACGCGGATTGCCGTCCACCGCGTTCGACGCCGGGTTCCCGTCCTCGGCCGTCAAGGCCGTAGCGGTCTTGCCCAGCGCCAGGTCCGTGGAGGGCTGCGCGGCCTGCCGCACGGACAGCGTCCAGACGGAGAAACCGTAGTCGGTGGCCCGCTTGTGACCCTGGATCCGGACGAAACGCGCGGTCTGCGACGGAAGGTCGACGACCTGGCGGCCGGTGTTGCCGATCGGCGTCTCGTTGCTCACGGTCTTCAGGTCGGTCCAGGCGTCGCCGTCGTCGGACACCTGCACCCGGTACGTCATCGCGTACGCCGACTCCCACAGGATGGTGACCCGGTCGAAGTCGGCCGCCGCGCCCAGGTCCACCTGGATCCACTGGTCGTCGCGGTACTCGGAGGTCCAGCGCGTGTCGACGTCGCCGTCGACGACCGCGGCGGCGGAGGTGCCGTCGGCCTCGGTGGACGCGCGCGCGGTACCGCCCCGCGCGAGGTCGGGGCCGGTCTCGCCGTCGTGCACCTCCAGCGACCACATGGAGACGCCCCAGCCGGTGGCGCGCTGGTCGGCCTGGATCCGCACGAACCGCTTGTGCTGCCGGTCGAAGGTGACGGTCTGGCTGGCCTTGCCGTTGTCGAAGCTCAGCGGCGGCACGGGCGGGGGCGAGATCACCACGGGCTGGAACGACTCGTAGGCGAACTCGCGGATGCCGAACCTCACCTTCCTGGTGTCGCTGACCGCGCGGCCGACGGTGGCGGTCACGGTCAGGTCGTGCAGGACCTGGTCACCGTACCCGTTGGGCCACCACAGCTTCGGGTTCTTCACCTCGACCGGGGCGAAGACCACGTCGGTGCTCGCGCCGGCGGCCACGGTCACGGTCTTCTCCAGGCGGACCTTGTCGAACGACGCCCGGACGGTGACGGTCGTGGCGGTCGAGGCGACATTGCGCACCGGGACGGTGACGGTCAACTTCGCCGTACGCTGCCCGGCCAGCTTCGTGGAGACGTAGGCGTCCCCGACCAGGACGCTGCCGGTGCTGCGCAGCCGCACATGGTTCCAGATGCCCGAGACGCGGTCGCGGATCGCCGGGATCCAGTCCCAGCCGGACACCGCCAGGTAGGTCGGCGAGTCCAGGTAGAGCGACCCGCCGTTGAGGAACGTCCAGCTGGTCAGGGTCTTCTCGCCGGGCGTGCCGGGGTGCGGCATCGGCGTGATCTTCACGGCGATCGCGTGCTCGGTACGGCCCCGGAGCGCCTCGGTGACGTCCAGGATCCCGCGCGCGAACGGGTGCGTGACGGTCCCGACGTTCACGCCGTTCACCCAGGTGGTGGCCTCGTGGTTGATGCCGTCGAACTCGAGCCACACGTGCCGGCCGGCCGAGACGTCCAGCCCGCGCGGCAGCGTGAACTCGCGCCGGTACCACCACGAGTGCCGGGACAGCGCCTCCGGGATCCGCTGGTTCGCGAAGCCGGCCACCGGATCGGGCAGGTGCCCCTGCTCGACGAGCGTGGCCAGCACCGTGCCCGGGACGGTCGCCGGCAGCCAGTCGCGCACGTCGCGCCGCCCGGTGGAGAGCGCGGCGCCGTCCGCCGTGCCGGCGAAGTCGTCCAGGGTGAGCGCCCAGCCGGACTCCAGCGGGACGGTGCCGTCGGCGGCCACGGTGAGCGCCGGCGCCGGCCCGGTGTTGCCGCCGGCCCAGTCGGTCCAGCCACTGGCGCCGGGCCGGGGACCCAGCGGACGCCCGTACACCTGGAAGCCGTTGAGTCCCAGCGGGTTGGTGTTGTGCCGCTTGGTCGCGGTCATCCGGACGTGCCGGGCCCTGACCGGGGTACCCAGCTTGATCGCGTTGACCCCGCCCTGGCCGTCGCTGGTCTCGTGGACCGACGTCCAGGTCTTGCCGTCGGTCGAGGTCTCGATCCGGTACGCCACGGCGGCGCTGGACTGGATCTCGTCGCCGTCCGCGTTGTTGTAGTCGCCGTCGAACGGCGGGTCGGCCAGGGTGGCCTCGAACGTCAGGGTGATCGCCTCGACCTGGCAGACCGCCTGGAGGTCGACGGCGATCCACTGCGGGTCGCCCTGCGTGGCGCGCCAACCGGAGCCACGGACGCCGACCTGCGGGAGGCCGTCGACCGCGAACGACGCCGGGGTCGGGGCGTAGTCGGTGGAGGACGCCGAGACCGGGCGGAAGAGGGCGAGGTCGGTGGCGTCGGCGCCGCCCGTCCCGGGGGTGGCGGCCTCCGCCGTCCCGGGGAGCAGGGCGCCCACGCCGATGGAAGCGAGCAGGCCGCCTCCGGCGGTGAGGAAGGCGCGTCGGGAGACGGGTGGTACGTCGGCCATGAGGACTCCAGGAGGGACGGAGACAACGTTGTCATTAGCGCCCGGGAAATCTCACCTGTCAAGAGCAACCTTTCGGTGCGGTTACCGCCCGATGTCCGGACGCGGGTGGCCGGGTGGTGCGACCGCTTCGTACCACCACCCATGAACACGCCCGTGACCAGGGAACTCACCCAGATCGCCGCAGCTCTCGCGGCCCCGTCGATTCAGACCGGGCATGATGGTCGCCATGAACGCTTCGAGGGATGACTGGGTCACCATCGCGGCCTACGAGAACGTTCCGGGGTGTCCGGAGCCGAGGGCCGCGGTCCGCGCTTGACTGCGTGACCGGGGCATCGACTGGATGCCCTTCGTGCCGGACGAGATCTATCTGGGTCTGGCCTGCGGCATCGGCGAGGACGGTCACTGGCACGGCTGGTTCGACGTACGGATTCAGGCCGCCGCGCTTCGGCGTCTCGGACTGCACCCCAGCCAGCCGACCTCGACCGTTACCGGGCCGGTCCCACCCGGCTGGTGGCACGCCGCCGCCGAACGCAACGCCGACCGGTACTGAGGAACGGGCGGTCGCCGCCGAACCGTACGTCCAGCACCCGCTCGGCCAACGCCTCACTTCGCCGCTCCAGAAAGCCCTCGCCAACTCATCCACGATGAGTCGGACCTTAACTACTCGCCGTCCGATGTGCACAAGAAATTTCACACCCTCAGCTATCCCCCGAATGGAGCGGAGTAGGCAAGGAGCTCGACTCGCACCGACGGTCGCTGATGCCAGACCGACACATTAGACGACAGAATGATCGTGAGCATACCCAAGGCGGGAAACGAGTTTCGGCCGATCCTTAACCGCTTTGAACAGACCCCTGTGCGGGCGTTGCGGGCTGACCGTTGCGGCTCAGATAAGGCGGCCGCCGAAATCTGGACGGAACTCCTGGCAACCATCACAGATCAGCGGCGGATATGCCGCCAGCTCCGCGTCGATCACTTCGACTCGCCCATCAACGCCGAGCCGTCTGACCATTGGATCTACAGCACGGAAGAAGCACAAGTTGTGACCACGGACATCTCCACCCCTTCGGGTCGAGTTCCGCGCCTTGGTCGCGTTCGACGTGGAGTGATCCCCGTTCGCACAAGGCAGTCATGGGCGTGTATGACCGGGGCAAGTTGAGTAAGCTGCTGAGGACTGATCACATCGGGGATTCGTTGAACTGCTGGACCTGGGGGAGGACATGAGCGCGGCACAGATCATCGCGCAGTTGCAGGCAGCGTTACGGAAGCTGGAGGAGACACAGAGCCACGTCGCTTCTGCTGGACAGGCTGCAACCGAGGCGCGGCGCCTCGTCGCGGGCGCACTGGAGGGCGGCTCCGGGCAACTCGTCGCGCAGCTAGACCGGCTGATCCAAGCCTTGAGCCAGGCAGCGCAGATGCCCGCTGGAACGAAGGAGCAGGTACAGGCAACCATCACGAGGACTAAAGCCCTGGGAAACTAGACGGGGGTGACGGCGGCGAGACAGGCCGGTCACCCTCGACTGCGCAGGCGCCCGCTCCCAACGCCGCAGCGGCGTCGAGATCCCGACGTGACGCCGATGCCAGGAAGAGTCGGACCGCGCCACCACGTGAGATCATGAGCCCGGAAGCGCTCGGTTTCAGCGCGGCGGCAGCCTCCACGATCTGGGCTGCCTTTTCGGAGTTCATGCCTATTGCAGTCAAGGCAATCGTTGGATCGGTGTTGGGAGCCGTAGCGGCCGGTAGCGCCGGTAGGGCATGGCTCGACAAGCGGGATGAGCGGAAGAAGAAGGATGAAGATCAGTAGCCGTGTCGAACCCTTGGTGCGGAATGCTCTTGACGCTGCCGTGAAGCGGGATTTCCCAAAGCTTGATGCAGCGCTGAAGACGTTCCCAGACGATCAGACGACTAAGCAGGGCGTGGAGCTAGTCCTAGCCGTCACGCTGTACGTCCTACACGACATCCATCGCGGCAAGCCGAGCGAGGCGGAGACTCGCGCCGTTGCGGCCGAGATTGCTCGGGCTGAGACATGGGCCAGGCCGACCGAAACGGAGACCTCCGAGTTCCTGCTCAAGCTGGTCGACGGTCAGCCGTTCGCGCCGTCGGTCCCGACGGAGAACGTCTTCATCCTGGCCTTCGTGAGTGCCGCCAACCTCCTGTCATCCTGCCGTCGGGACGACGAGGAGTGGTGGAACTACCTCGACCGGGCGGAAGCAGCCATCGAGGTTTCCTGAACGGCACGAACGGTGCTGCCGTCGACGAGGCGAGGGACGCCGCTACCCGCTACCCCGTAGCCCGGAAGTGCGTACGGGGTAGCGGGAGTGGCGATCTTGGTTCGGAGTCTCAGCGGGGGCACCTCCAGGCACTCCATTGATCAACCACAAATGCGGCGACTCCTTCTCGCCCGACTGGCTAAGCTGCCGAGCAGCCGAGTACGCGACCGGCAGAGCGTGAACTGCCCGGCGCACTGGCTCCCAGGTCGTCAACATCGGCGAGCTTCCCGGCCACGGAAGGCTGGGCACGACACTCGCCGGCGTCAGCCCTGGCCTCCTGCAACGGGCAAGCCTCCGATCTACGTCAGCGGCGGATCTTGGGTCACGTAGGTTCCCTTGCCCTGATGACCCTCTACGAGACCTCGATCTCGAAGAATCCGCAGCGCTGCCTGGGTAGTAGAGATGCTGGTGTTGTACTGCGCAGCAAGCTGCGAGTAGCTGGGCAGCTTGTCTCCAGGCGCCAACTCGCCACTCCGGATCCGGTCCGTAATGGCTTCCACGAGGCGCAGGTAGTCGGCGGGTCGACTGGTCATGAGGTGGCACTCCTTGCTCGGCACCTCTATCTGACCATGGCCACCTTGTTAACTACAAGATGGCCGTTGACTTAGGTAACTTAGCTCGGTATGTTGACCGCGATGGAACTCCTTGCTCGGCAGCCAGGTGTTCCGCTCCCGGGGCTGGCACCGCCCGGACCGTGTCGGGGTGGTCGGGACCGCCCCTTGGTTACCCGAGCCTGAGCTGGTGGTTCGGGCTGCCCCGGCACGCCAAATCCACACCCCCGACCGAGAGGAGACCGGCGTGACCGGGTCCGAGACGGCGACGACGGAGGACGAGGAAACACCGGCTGAGGCCGTACCGGCGGAAGAGCCGGAAGCGGCGCGCGCGGCGTACGCGGCGGAGGACGTCGGCCGGCTAGCGCCGTTACCCGGCCGCCGTGCCCCGCGGCGGCCGGACGCCGGGCAGGGGCGCGGGTGCCGGACTTCGGTCGTACCCGTTCGGCCCCGGTAAAGGACGGACGCGGCAGGAGGGAGGCGACGTGGGCCGACGGTCGAAGTGGTTCATGCGATCGGGAGGCGAGATGGACGTGATCGGGCCGACCGGCTCGGACAACCCGGGGCGTCACGGGCCCGAGGCGGCGGAGGACCCCGTACCCGAGAAATTCACCGTGCGGTCGCGGTGTGACGGCGCGGTCGTCTACGAGCGGGCCGAGCCGGACGACCCGACCGGGACCGGCGGCGATGCCTGAGGCCCGTCCCGTGTTCTCGAACGAGCTGCCGATCGGGCGCCGCGTCGCCTACTGGCGCGGGCGCCGCAACATGACCCAACAGCTCTTCGCCGACCGGATCGGCAAGTCCAAGAGCTGGGTCGACAAGGTCGAACGCGGCGCCCGTCGCCTCGACCGCTACTCCGTCATCAACGACATCGCCGGCGTGCTCCGCGTCGACGTCGCGCAGTTGCTCGGCAACACCGGATCGCACGGCGGCACCGACGCGCGCGACACCGGCCGGGACGGCATCGATCACCTCCGGGCCGCTCTGGAACGGTACCCGCCCGCGGATTCGCACCCCGGCGACGACAGCGACGCCGGCGACCCGCCCGAGGGGACCGAGCCGACCGACCTGGCCGAGCTGGGCAAGGCCGTCGACCACGCGTGGCTCTCCTACCAACACGCCGACTACCAGCGGCTGGCGGCCGGGCTACCCCGGCTCCTGCACGACGCGCAGGTCGCCGACCGCCGCCACACCGGCGACGACGACGGTACGCGCGCCGCGCACCTGCTCGCGCAGGCGTACCAGATCGCCTCGTCGGTGCTACGCAAGCTCGGCGACCCGCAACTCGCCCGGCTCACCGCCGACCGCGCGGTGGCCGCCGCCGTACGGGCCGGGGACCCGCTGCTCGTCGGCATCGCCATCGGCCGGGCCGGCAATGCCCTGCTCGCCCTCGGCCGCGTCCGTCCGGCTTTCGAAACCCACGTCGTCGCCGCCCACCACCTCGCCCCCGCCCAGCATTTCGCCGCCGACAGCGGCGGCGACCCGGCCGACCCCGCCCGGCTCTCCGTCGTCGGAGCGCTGCTGCTACGCGGTGCCCTGGCCGCGGCCCACCTCGGCGACCCCGCCACCATGCACGAGCTGCTCCAGGGTGCCGAGCGGGCCGCCGAGGCCGTCGGCGACGGCCACAACCACTACTGGACCAGCTTCGGACCCGCCAATTCGCACCTGTACCGGATCTCCGCCGCCGTCGTGCTCGGCGACGGTCGGCGAGCCCTCGAACTCCGGGACCGCATCGTTCCGCGGGCCCTCGCTCGGCTCGTCCCCGAGCGCCGCGCCCACCTCCTGCTCGACCTCGCCCGCGCGTACGCCCAGGTCGGCGACCTCACCGCCGCCGCCGAAACCCTGCTCGACACCGAACGCCTCGCCCCCGCCGAGATCCGGCACCGACCCGCCGCGCGCGAGATCATGATCGACCTCCTCGCCCAGGCCACCGGCACCCCGGCCGCATCCGTCACCGAACTGGCCAAACGCATGGGGCTGCCCGGCTGACAACCGCTACCCAAAGCCCTTCGAACCTGGGCAGTCGCCCAAAGTGCTGGAACAGCCCAACCTCGGCGGGCGCAAGGCCGAGGATGGTGATCAGCCCGACGACGAGCACGGAGCCGGCGGGCCAGAGCACATTCGCGTCTCAGTTGCCCCGCAGGGTGAACCAGGTAATTTCCATCACGGACCGTTACCTCAAGATTTCGTGCTGGGTAGCGTACGTCCGTCGCCGCATGCGTCGGCGAGCTACCGGGTTGACGACATCGGAGCAGATCAGGGGAGGACCGTGGCGGACTTGGCAAATGGGCTTGAGCAAGAGAAGGTGATGGAATTCCTGGGGCGTGTGGTCACCGACAGTGGCGCCGCATTCGCCGGGTTGTCGACCTCACTCGGTGGCCGGCTCGGTCTGTACACGGCGATGGCCGGGGCCGGACCGCTCACCTCGCGGCAGCTGGCCGATCGGACCGGTCTGGTCGAGCGGTACGTGCGGGAGTGGCTGGCAGCCCAGGTGGCCGGGGAGTACGTGCGGTACGACCCGGACAGCGACACCTACCTGCTGCCGGACGAGCACGCCGCGGTATTGGCCGATCCGACGTCGCCGGCGTACGCGATCGGCTCCTTCACCATGCTCCAGGCGCTGTACCGCAGCGAGGACGCGCTGATGGCCGCGTTCCGTACCGGTGCGGGCGTCGGCTGGGAGCAGCACGCGCCGGAACTGTTCGAGGGTGTGGCCACGTTCTTCCGGCCCGGGTACGCGGCCTCGCTCGTGGCGGAGTGGCTGCCGGCGCTGGACGGGGTCGTCGCGAAGTTGGAGACCGGCGCGTCGGTGGCCGACGTCGGCTGCGGCTACGGGTACTCGACGCTGCTGATGGCCCGGGCATTCCCGAACTCGCGCTTCCACGGGTACGACTTCCACGGTCCGTCGATCGAGGCGGCCCGGCGGATGGCGGCCGAGCAGGGGCTGAGTGACCGGGTGACGTTCGAGGTCGCCACCGCGCAGGCATTCCCGGGCGGTCCGTACGACCTGGTCACCTTCTTCGACTGCCTACATGATCTGGGCGACCCGGGCGGTGCCTTGCGCCACGCCGAGAAGGTGCTCGCCGAGGACGGTACCTGCATGATCGTGGAGCCGAACACCGCAGCGAACCCGCTGGACAACATCAACCCGGTGGGGCGGGCCTTCACGGCGACCTCGGTCACCCTCTGCTTGCCTAGTGCGATGGCGCAGGAGGGCCCGCACGCGCTGGGCAACCACGCGGGTGAGGAGGCGATGCGGACCATTGCCGACGAGGCCGGCCTGCGCACCTGGAAGCTCGCCATGGAGACCGTCACCAACCGCATCTACGACGTCAAGCGCTGACGCCGTGCGATGAGCGGGACGAGTGGGCAGGAGGGGCCCGGCATGGACGCCGGGCGTCCGTGCCGGGCCCCTCCTGCGTCGAGCGCTGTATTAGGCCAGGTCCCACGGGGAGGAGAGGTCGACAGCGAGCATCGTGCGCGTGGTCGCCGAGGGTCGAGCGCCGCTGTCGGCCGCTGGCCGCTGACGGTACGCAGCTCGGTAACCGTGAGAGCAACGGGCCGGAGGAAAAATCAGCGGCCTGGTCGAAGATCGCTCGACCAGGCCGCTGACCTGCTGTTTCCAAGGGTGGAGCCGAGGGGACTCGAACCCCTGACCCCCACACTGCCAGTGTGGTGCGCTACCAGCTGCGCCACGGCCCCTTGCCTTGCTGCGTCCCCGGTCTCCCGGGCACCCACGGAATATTACACATGCCCGCGCCGGTGGTCATCCGGGAGGGGTACCCCCGCCGGGGCGCCGCCTAGTTCAGCGCGACGTCCGGCGGGAAGTGGGCCACCGCCGCCATCATCCCGCCCTGGCGGCGCAGCACCATGGGCCACAGGTCGTCCGGCCGGTCGACGAAGGCGTCGCCGGGAAGCGCGTCGAGGACGAACCACGACCCGCCGGAGATCTCCTCCTCCAGCTGTCCCGGCGACCAGCCGGAGTAGCCGGCGAAGACGCGGATGCCGGTCAGGCTGTCCCGCAGCCGGTCGGGGTCGACCGAGAGGTCGACCGTGCCGATCGAACCGGAGACCTGGTGGAATCCCTTGACCCGGTGGACCGGGTTACGCATCCGGGCGAGGCAGATCGCCGACTCGGGCTGCACCGGTCCGCCCTCGAAGAGCACGGCCGGGTCCCGCGCCAGGGTTCCCCATTCGCCCAGTACCTCGGAGACCGGCACCTCGGTGGCCCGGTTGAGCACCACACCCAACGCGCCGCCGGACTCGTGCGCCACCAGCAGCACCACGGTCCGGTCGAAGTTGGGGTCCTTCAGAGCGGGGGTCGCGACCAGCAGCCGTCCGGTCATCGACTCCATGGACCGTCCCCCGATCGCCTGCCCCTCGCCGTACATGCCGATCTCCCGCTACGCCCGGGCTGTCCGGTAGGACGGGGCGCCGCCGGGGGCCGATGTCGCGGGTCCGGTACGGGGTGCGGCCGGCCGGGTCGGAGCCTGGACCGGCACCACCGGGTCCACGCGGTGGATGATCGCCGTGCGCGTAGTCAACGCCATGACTGGCACCATAGCTTGCGGCGGTGGCGCTGGTTAAGGTCTGGATGCGAGTGTGAGGATCGATCGGGAGCGGTTCGGGTAGTCACCCACCTCCGGTAGGCATTCCCCGCCGAGCGCCGCCGCTGGACAGCGGGCGCTCGACGGGGTTCAGGTGGCCGGTCGTCCGGGCGGGTCCGGCCGTACGGGTCGGCGCGGTCGCGTCGGTCCGGTCACCCCGCCGTGGTGACCCGCAGCGGCACACCGTTCAGCCCGTCGAGCACGGTCCGTGTTCCGATCGGGGCGCCGAGGGTGACGGTGACCGGCTTGACCAGCAGCTGCTCGGTACAGACACCGCCGGACCGGGTGACGCTGCCGGCGACGACGACCAGGTCCTCGTACTCCTGCACGAGCGGGGTGAGGTTCTGGTCACAGGCACCCACGCCGAGCCGGTACGTCAGCTTCGCGCCGTCCACCTTGGTGAGGTCCTGGGCCGCCACCAGATTGTCCGGGCTCTCCAGCGGGGGCACGTTCGCGCTGGGCATCGGGGCGACGGCCGGGGAGGCGACGGCCAGCCGGGCCACCGGGGTGGCGAGTTCCGCGACGGTGAACAGCCACGCGGGTACCTCGGCGTCACCGCGGCTGGTGCGTACGGTGACGCTGCCGAGCTTCACGCCGGTGACGGTCAACGGGGTGCAGGCGATCGTGGCGGGGGTGCTCACGGTGCCGTCCGGTCCGGTGCCGCCGGTGCGCGGCGCCGCGGGGGTCTCGGTGCAGCGTGGCGGGTCGCCCTGGTCGAGCTGCCGGTACGCCTCCTCGGCGCCGATCAGCGGTACGGCCAGCGTCCCGTTCGGGAAGCGGATGCGGCCGTCGGCCGGCTTGGCCGTCGGCAGGTTGGTCCGGGCGGTGTACCAGCCGGCGAGGAACGCCTGTTTGGTCTCGTTGCTGAATTTCGGGTCACCGGGCAGCACGGTAGGGTCCTGCAGCGGGACGAATCCGCTCTGCCATTGCTGGCGGCCCGGTGCCGTACGCCAGGCCGCGGCGACCGTGGTCGCCCGCTGCCGGAACCGCTCCTGGCCGTGGTCAGGCGAGTTGGCGGGACCGGCATTCTGATCGACCTGCGCGCAGGCCGCGAGAGTCAGGATCAAAGGTAGGCCCAGCAGGGCCGAGAATCGGATCATGTCGGGTCAGACGCGGACGATCTACGCCCGGTTCCCCGTCACGCTTCGCCGGCGATGTCCATCCGGTACGCCTCGTAGAGCAGATCGGCGTCGCGCTGACGGTGTCGTGACATCGCCCGCAGCAGTTCGCCGCTCCAGCCGCGCAACTGCTCGGCCGTGGTCTCCGGGAAGTCCGCGCGGCGTTGCAGAGCCGACATCGCGGCGACGATGGCGCCGTGCTCCCGGATCAGGACGTGTACGCCCCGGGCCAGCCGGGGCTCCTGGTCGAGGAGGTCGGTGTAGAGCCCGTCGGGTCCCTCGGTGGCCACGACGTGCGCGGCGAAGGACGTCCGCAGGCGGCCCAGCCGGGCGCCCACCCGGCGGCGCCAGGCCGGATCGGCGGCCGCACCGGCGAGGGCCTCCTCCAGCAGGTGCATGTGCCGCGAGAGCGCGGCCCGCCGGCGGCGCGCCAGCCCGAACGCGGGTGACTCGGAGATCGTGGACGTCGGGTTCGGCTGCGGGGACGGGTCTGTGGCCATCACACACCTCCGGAGGGTGCGCGCCGATCGGATGGACCGATGGTGGACCTCGCCACCGCCGCTGTCCAGCCCCAGGCGGCATCTGACGGTGCGCATCCACGGTCCACGACACCGCGCCCGCTCCGGACAGCACCGCGCCCCGGTCCGGTGGACCGGGGCGCGGTGGTCGAGGTGGAGGTGCCGGGAATCGAACCCGGGTCCTTCGGCGCCTTGTCAGGGCTTCTCCGAGCGCAGCTCGCTGTGCCTCTACTCGGCCCCTCCGATCACGCGAGCGAGTCGGTGTGACGGGCCCAGTCGCTGATTAGTCTCGCCGCGTGAACCCCGCGACCGGGTTCAGTTGGCCAGCCTTCTAGCTGATGCCGGCAAACTGGGACGAAGGCACTCCCAGGCCGACAGACTTGCTACTCGCCTCAGGCGGCGAGAGCGAAGTCAGCGCGATTCTGCTTGGCGCTTATTGGTTTCCGACGAACGATTCTCGAGACGACGTCGGCTTCCTCGGCTCGCTTCCCCTGCCGCAACGTACGAAGTCGAAACCAGTCACCCCCTCGATGGGCCGCGCTCTCGCGGCCACTCAAGCCTAACGCCTCCGAGCGCCGACTTCATCCCGGATACCCCCGGGACACACCGGCATCAAGCGTGCGCCAGGCCAGAAGCCGGGCATAAGTGATTTATATCTCAGAAAGCCACACGCGTCCGGCTCAGCCCATGCCCTTGCCGCGCCGCCCCATCGCCTTCGCGATCTCGCGGTCGGCGTCGCGCTTGGCCAGGTCCTGCCGCTTGTCGTACGACTTCTTACCCTTGGCGAGCCCGATCTCGACCTTGGCCCAGCCGTCGGAGAAGTAGAGCGAGAGCGGTACCAGCGTGAGGCCGCTCTCCTGCAGCTTGCCGATCAACCGGTTGATTTCGAGCCGATTCAGCAGCAGCTTGCGGGTACGTCGGGGCTCATGGTTGGTCCAGGTGCCCTGCGCGTACTCGGGGATGTGCATCCCGTGCAGGTACAACTCCCCCTCGCGCTCCTGGGCGAACGCGTCGACCAGCGACGCCCGCCCGGCCCGCAGCGACTTGACCTCCGTACCGGTCAGCGCCAGTCCCGCCTCGTAGGTGTCGAGGATGGCGTAGTCGTGGCGCGCCTTCCGGTTGGAGGCGACGACCTTTCGCCCCTTCTCCCGTGGCATCTGCGCCCACACCCCTCTCTGCGTCGAAACGGCCGCGCCATGCTACCCCGTCACCCGGCCCGGTCTGGGCGAGTTTCGCCCGTCGACCGACCGGCCGTCGCCGGGTACGCGCGGCCCGAATGTACGAACGCCGCCCGGCGGGAGAAAAATCCGCCGGGCGGCGCCGGAGTACGAGCCGAACCCGCAGCTAGACCCGCAGGTAGAAGCGGAGGGTGACCCAGGCGGTGACCGCGCTGATCAGACCGCCGACGCCCGCCATGAGCGGGAACATCAGCAGCACACTGCTCCACTCGATCGGGGTCAGCAGGGTGGTGAGGTCGCGCAGCGATCCGTCCAGCAGGAAGACCTTCGCGAGTATCAGCGCGCCGAAACCGATGATCGAGCCGAGCAGACCGGCGACCACGGCCTCCAGTACGAACGGGGCCTGGATGAACCAGTTCGAGGCGCCGACCAGCTTCATGACCGCGACCTCGCGGCGCTTGCTGTAGGCGGCGACCTGGATCGTGTTACCAACCAGGAGCAGGGCGGCGATCGCCATCACCGTGGCGGCGACCAGCGCCATGTTCTGTACCGAACCGAGGATGTTGAAGATCTTGTCGAGCAGTCGACGCTGGTCGACGATCTCCTCAATCCCCTCCTGGTCCTTGTACTTGTTGAAGATCTGCTCGTACTGCTCGGGGTCCTTGAGCTTCACGCGGAAGGACTCGGGCAACTGGTCCGGCTTGATGTTGTTCACCAGGTCCGGCGCGTCCCGGTACATCTCCTTGAACTTGTTGTACGCCTCGTCCTTGGTCTCGTGCTTGGTGCTCTGCACGAGTGGATCGCTGTCCAGGGCGTTCTGGAGATCGGCACGCTGCGCGTCCGTGACGTCGTTGTTCAGGAAGATCGAGACTTCGATCTTGTCGTAGTAGTACGACTTCATGCTGTTGACCTGGAGATACATCAGGCCGCTCGCGCCCAGCATGGTCAGCGACACGGCCATCGTGATGATCATCGCGATGGTCATCGTCACGTTGCGCCACAGCCCGACCAACACCTCGGACAGGACGTATTTCACGCGCATCGGGGGTTCCTTCCGGATCTCCGCAGAGAGTGTGGTTCGTCGTCAGGTCAGTGCCGGCCGGTCGGCGGGAGGAGCCGGCTCACCCGTATACGCCGCGGGCCTGGTCGCGCACGATGCGGCCGCTCTCGATCTCTACGACCCGGCGCCGCATCTGGTTCACGATGTTGGAGTCGTGCGTGACCATCACGACCGTGGTACCGGTCCGGTTGATCCGGTCCAGCAGCCGCATGATTTCGATCGAGGTGTCGGGGTCGAGGTTTCCGGTCGGCTCGTCGGCCAGCAGGATCAGCGGACGGTTCACGAAGGCCCGTGCCACCGCGACGCGCTGCTGCTCACCGCCGGAGAGCTCGTGCGGGTAGCGGTGTTCCTTGCCGCCGAGCCCGACCAGTTCGAGCACCTCGGGCACGACGCGGCGGGCGACCGCCTTGGTCTTCCCGATGACCTCCAGCGCGAACGCCACGTTCTCGTAGGCGGTGCGGTTGGGCAGGAGGCGGAAATCCTGGAAGACACAGCCGATCGAGCGCCGGAAGTGAGAACGCTTCCACGACCGCATCGCGGTGACGTCCTTGCCGTTCACGATGACCTTGCCCTTACTCGGCGTAATCTCGTGCAACAGCAGTTTGATGATGGTGGACTTACCGGAACCGGATGGGCCGATGAAGAAGACGAACTCGCCCTTCTCAATGAAGCACGACACGCCGTCCAGCGAGGGCCGGGACGACTTCGGGTACGTCTTCGTCACTTGCTCAAGCTGAATCACGGGTGGTGAGTCTACGCGGTGTGACGAAAACGCCAAGCCCGACGCCCACCGTGCAGCCCGCATTGTCGCAAAGAAGGTGATCCGTCACCAGCCGGTGGCCGCCGTCGTGGGCGCCACCGGCCCGACCGTCGTCGTGCCTGCTAGCCGGCGTTGGCCGCGAGCTGCTGCTGCTTCCGCCAGCGGATTCCCGCCTCGATGAAGTCGTCCAGCTCGCCGTCGAAGACCGCGGACGGATTGCCGGTCTCCTGCTCGGTTCGCAGATCCTTCACCATCTGATACGGGTGCAGCACGTACGAACGCATCTGGTCGCCCCACGAGCCGGCCGCGTCAGCCTTGAGTCCCTGCAGCTTGGCCTGCTCCTCCTGGCGCTTGCGCTCCAGCAGCCGGGACTGGAGCACGCGCAGCGCGGAGGCCTTGTTCTGCAGCTGGGACTTCTCGTTCTGGCAGGTCACCACGATCCCGGTCGGCAGGTGCGTGATCCGTACGGCCGAGTCGGTCGTGTTCACGCTCTGTCCACCCGGGCCGGACGAACGGTAGACGTCGATCCGGATCTCGTTCTCCGGAATGTCGATGTGGTCCGTCTGCTCTGTGACGGGCAACACCTCGACGCCCGCGAAGCTCGTCTGCCGCCGCCCCTGGTTGTCGAAGGGGCTGATCCGGACCAGCCGGTGGGTGCCCGCCTCGACACTCAGCGTGCCGTAGGCGTACGGGACCTTGACGGCGAAGGTGGCCGACTTCAGCCCCGCCTCCTCGGCGTACGACGTCTCGTAGACCTCGGTCGCGTAGCCGTGCCGCTCGGCCCAGCGCAGGTACATCCGCAGCAGCATCTCGGCGAAGTCCGCGGCGTCCACGCCGCCCGCGCCGGCCCGGATGGCCACCAGCGCCTCGCGGGAGTCGTACTCGCCGGAGAGCAGGGTGCGGATCTCCAGCTCGTCGATCGCCTTGCGGAGCCCGCCGATCTCGCTCTCGACCTCGTGCAGGGTCCCCGAGTCCGCCTCCGCCTCGGCGAGTTCGAGCAGCACGTACGCGTCGTCCAGCCGGGAGCGCAGGGTTTCGAGTTTGCTGATCTCGCCGTTGACGTACGACAGCTTGGAGGTCACCTCCTGCGCCCGGACCTGGTCGTCCCACAGGTCGGGGGCGGAGGCCGCCTCCTCTAGCTTCACCTTGTCCTGACGCAACCGGTCAAGATCGAGTACTGCCTCGATGTTGCGCAGGGTCGCGTCGAGGTCCTTGAGCTGGTCGGCGTATTCGGCAGCGGTCACAACAGTCAAGAGTACGTCTTCGCTCGCCGGTGCAGGTCACCTGCCACGCTCGCCGGCCGACCCCCCGCCCGGGGTCGCACCGGACCAGCCGCGGACGCGGGCGGTCAACTGGTGACCGGGGCCGTCTTCAGCCAGGACAGCGCCGCCTTGTGGTACGCCACCGCGAACTCCAGGGCCGCGGCGCCGTACGAGTCGCCGGCCTTCTTCGCGTCCCGGGCCTGCTCGCGGGCCGAGGCGAGCGCCTCGGTGTGGTACTCGTTGGCCCCCGTGTAGAGGTTCTTCAGCTGGTTCGCCGAGTGCTGCGGCCCGAAGGCGACCCGCAGGGCGACCGGGTTGCGTACCGTGTCCCGTCCGGGGGTTTCCGCCAGCCAACGGGAGAATGTCCGCTTTCCGGCCGCCGTGATCGCGTACGGCTGGCTGGAGCGCGGCCCCGGCTTCCCGAGCCGGACCAGACCCTGCTCGGCGAGGACCGGGAGTTCCCGGTACACCTGGCTGCGAGTCATCGACCAGTACGGCGCGAGACGCCGCTCGGCGGCGGCCATCAGTTGGCCGCCTGTCATCGGTCCTTCGTGGAGCAGCCCCAGCAGCGCGGCTGCGGTCGGGTTGATTCCTGTATCCGCCATGCCCTCTACGCTGCCACTTTGCAATCGTTACGTCCAGGATTTGACACGATACACACCAACGGGTGTTCCACTGTGCACTGTCGGTGGCGGACTGTCCGTTGAGGACGATCAATGCGTCGCGCTGACGCCCGTCGATCGGACCCGGCCGGTCACGTCGAGGCGGCATCCGGGCGGCCACGCGCAGGGCGCGACGCGCGTCACGTACCACGCGAGCCGCCGGCCTCCGGCGCGCGTGGCCTGGCGGAGATCCGTCCGGACAGCGGATGTGACGTCCGGACGGAACGGCGACGCCGCCGGCGGTGGCCCGGACGCACGCGGGCCGACAGTGATCGGCGGGACAGAGCCTAGGCGGGCCGGGCGCGGCGCGCGGGCGGTCGGGCGGCTTTGACCCGAACCGGGGACGACTCGATCATGGACCGGACCTCGATCACGGACCGGACCCCGCGCGGGCGGGGGCCGGTCCGGGCGGGTCAGTCGGCGGCACCCATGTGCGGGTACCGGTGGTCGGTCGGCGGGACGAAGGTCTCCTTGATCGTGCGCGGCGACATCCAGCGCACCAGGTTGTGCCAGGACCCGGCCTTGTCGTTCGTGCCGCTGGCCCGGGCGCCGCCGAACGGCTGCTGCCCGACCACCGCGCCGGTCGGCTTGTCGTTGATGTAGAAGTTGCCGGCGGCGTACCGCAGCGCCTCGCTCGCCCAGTCGATCACGCGGCGGTCGGTCGCGAAGATCGAGCCGGTCAGCGCGTACGGGGCCGCGGCCTCGGCCTGCGCCACCACCGACTCGAACCGGGCGTCGTCGAAGACGTGCACGGCGAGGATCGGCCCGAAGTACTCGGTGGTGAACGAGTCGTGGGTCGGGTCGTCGCACTCGAAGAGCGTCGGCCGGACGAAGTAGCCGACCGAGTCGTCCGCGGTACCGCCGGCCAGGATCCGGCACGCGCCGTCCTGCTTGATCATGTCGAGCGCCGCGGTGTGCCGGGCGAACGCCCGCGCGTCGATCACGGCACCGCCGAAGTTGCCGAAGTCGGTGACGTCGCCGTACCGCAGCCCGTCGGCGGTCGCCGCCAGCCGGTCCCGCAGCCCGTCCTCCCAGAGCGACCTCGGCACGTACGCCCGGGAGGCGGCCGAGCACTTCTGGCCCTGGTACTCGTACGCGCCCCGGATCAGGGCGGTGTGCAGGGCGTCCACGTCGGCGCTGGAGTGCGCGATCACGAAGTCCTTGCCGCCCGTCTCGCCGACCAGCCGCGGGTAGCCGCGGTAACCCGCGAGGTTCTCGCCGACGGTCCGCCAGAGGTGCTGGAAGACCTTGGTCGAACCGGTGAAGTGGATGCCGGCCAGGTCGGGGTCGGCCAGCGCCACCTCGGAGACCGCGATCCCGTCGCCGGTGACCATGTTGATCACGCCCGGGGGCAGGCCGGCCGCCTCGAAGAGCCGCATGGTGAAGTGCGCGGCGAACTGCTGGGTCGGCGACGGCTTCCACACCACCGTGTTGCCGAGCAGTGCCGGCGTCGCCGGGAGGTTGCCCGCGATGGCGGTGAAGTTGAACGGGGTGATCGCGTAGACGAAGCCCTCCAGCGGCCGGTGGTCGAACCGGTTCCACACGCCGGGCGAGGAGGCCGGCTGCTCGGCGAGGAGCTTGCGGGCGAAGAAGACGTTGAACCGCAGAAAGTCGATCAGCTCGCAGGCCGAGTCGATCTCGGCCTGGATGGCCGTCTTCGACTGGCCGAGCATCGTGGCGGCGTTGAGCGTGTCCCGCCAGGGGCCGGAGAGCAGGTCGGCGGCGCGGAGGAACACGGCGGCCCGGTCCTCGAAGGACAAATCACGCCACATGGGGGCGGCCTGCTTCGCGGCCGTCACCGCGGCCAGCGCATCCGCGTTGGTTGCGTTGTGGGTGACCCCCAGCACATGCTCGTGCCGGTGCGGCTGCACGACGTCGATGGCCGCACCCGCGCCCATCCGTTGTTCCCCACCGATGGTCATCGGCAGGTCGAGCCGTTCGGCGGCGAGTTCGTCGAGCCGCCGCCGCAGGCTCTCCCGCTCGGTACTGCCCGGCTCGTAGTTGCGGACCGGCTCGTTGTGCGGCTCCGGTACGGCGAAGACGGCGTCCATCACATGCTCCTGGGCGATCTCGACAGCCTCGGCGAAATCGGACCCGCGGGCACCGACCGGTTGGCCGGGCACCCTGGCCCGCACCCCGGGATGTCCGGAGGTACGGCGGCGGGACCTGCGCCAATCCTGCCACGAGCCGTCCGGATCGCCGATCCGGGCGGTGCCCCGGGGCCCCGGGCGGACAACCCGCCCCACCAGCACCGCGCGGTCGGCAACGGCGCCCCGCGTACCCTGAAGAGCCGGCGGCCCCCAGCGCGCCGCCCCGAGTCCCCGCCGCCCCACCCGTGCGGTTCCGGACACCCGTCGAAGGGGAGACGATGACCAAAGAGTCGGGCATCACCGCGACCTCCGGCCGCCGGCCGGCCAGGTCGAGCCGCGCGGCCGGCGAGCCTCCGGCGGCGCGGTCGACCGAGGTACTGCCGGCCCCCGGCGCCGGCGCCTTCGCCGTCATCGCCGTGGCCTGGCTCGCCGCCATGCTCTGGTCGGGTCAGCGCTCGATCACCTCGGCCAACGTCGACTCCATCGCGATCAGCATGACAGCGCTCTCGCTCCCGGGTGTGATCTCGGCCAGCCTGCTCAGCGGGGCCGCGACCGGGCTGGCCGCGACCAACCTGCTCGCCCGGCGCGGCGTCGTCCGGACCGCGCCCCGCTTCACCGTGGCGGTCGGCGCCGGCCTGCTCGTCGGGGTGCTGGCCGCCGTCGCGGTGACGGCCACCTACGGCGGAGACCCGGTCAACATGGTGCTCGCGGGCGCCATCGCGGCGGCCGCCACGATCGGCGGTGCCGCCGGCGGACTGCGCAGCGCCCCCATGATCGGTGGCGTGGTCGCCGCCGGGATGGCCGTCTTCGCGGCCTCCTACGTGATGAACCAGTTCGAGCACCCGCTGCTGTCGCTCTACGGGTCGGGCGAGTCGCTGGAGTCCCGGGTCACCGCGCTCGAATGGTTCCTGCGGACCGCCTGGCTGGTCGGCGGCGTCCTCGCCGGGCTGGTCGCCTTCGCGTACCTGCGCTGGGAGCAGCGCCGCGCCGAGTCCCGCCAGTCGACCCGGCCGGGGCTGCGCTGGCCCGCGTACCTGATCGCCGGGGCCGGGCCGGGCCTGCTCCTGCTCGCCACCGAGGCGCTCACCTGGACCGCCGGCGGCCGGGTCCTCGAACTGGCCCGGGCGCTCAGCGAGTCCGACGACACCGCCCAGGGCTGGCTCGGCTCCTCCCGCTTCGACTACGCGCTCGGGGTGCTCTTCGTCGGCGCGTTCGTCGCGCTGATCGCCTTCGGGCGTACCCTGCGCCCGCCGGCCGACCCCGCAGCCGATCCCGCCAGCGAGCCACCGGCCGGCCCCGGCGCCACCGACGCGGCCGAGCCCGTCACGCCCGGCGACGCGCCGGAGGTCGACGGCGAGCCGGCCGACGGGGAGAAGGACGACGACGAGGCGCTGGTCGCCACCGCGACCCCCGCCGCCGGTGCCGACGACAAGGCGGCCACCGCCGGCCGATGACTCGCGCGGCACCGCCCGGTCCGGCACCGTGTGGTCCGGCACCGTGTGGTCCCGTGCGCTGCGGCCCGGTGCGGCGTGATCAGGCCCGGTGGGAGCAACCTGACTAGGTCAGGTCCCGGAGCAGGGGATCGAGTTCGGAGGGGTCGTACCACTCCAGCTCGTGGTCCTCGGCGCCGTCCACGGTGAACTGCGCGTCCGGGTCCCCGGCCAGCGCCTCCTCCACCACCTCGACAGCCGCCTCCACCTCCGGCGTGGCCTCGGCCCCGTCGAGGTGGATGGCCGCGACCGCGCCCACCGGTACCGGGCGCGCGAGCCGGACGAGGCTCGAACCCAGCTCGCCGTCACCGCGCCCGACCTCGGCTGCCGGCAGGTCCACGGAGACCACCACGCGGCGGCGGGGCGCGTCCGGGGCCGCCCGCAGCAGCCGTAGCGCCGCCTGGGCGGCCCGGGTGAAGGCGACGTACTCCAACTCCTCCTCGTCGCCCTCGGCGTACCACTCGCGCAGCGAGGGCGTCACGGCGTGCGCCTCGACGACGTCGATCTCGCCCCGTCGCCGCAGCTCGGCCAGGAGCGGCAGGGTGGCCGGGAGGTAGATCCGGACAGGCTGGTCGGTCACCGCTGGTTCTCCCCCGTTCGGGCTGCGTACGGAGCACCCTGCCCCGCCGCGGCACCGATCATGCGCGGCGCCGTCCCTGTACTACACCCCGCAGGCCCCCACGCCAAGCCCATCCGCCCCGGGTGTGTCCCGCCCCGCCTCCGCGTGCGATCACTGCGGGCGACCGCCCCGCGTCACCGGCGGCAGTCGGTGGCAAACTGAGGCAAACGCCGACCCACACCGGGAGTTCCCGTGGAGCCCAGGTTCCTGCTCCTCTCCGACGTCGCCGCCGAGCTGAACGTGTCGGACTCGCAGGTCTACCACATGGTGCGCAGCGGCGAGCTGCCCGCGATCAAGATTGGCGGGCGGGGGCAGTGGCGGGTGGAGCGCGCCCGGCTGGAGGAGTACATCCAGCGCAAGTACGCCGAAACGGCCGATTGGGTGCAGAGCAACCCACTGGTCGAGCGCGAACCGGAGTAGGCCGAGGGCCCTGACGTCCCGGTCGCGGGTCGGCCGACTCCGCCCGGAGCTTCCGCGCAAATACAGAGAAAGAGTGGCCTCGGCGTGCCCGCGAAGGGCCTCTTTCTCGAAAAGTGTGTGGATCACTTGAGCGCTGCGGACGCGGGGACCCGACGGGGCCCCTCTGGTCGGCGGGAACCCACTCGCCGGCACCGGCACGAGTTCGCCGTCGACGGAGATCAAGACATTGACGGACGACTAATCCTTCGCTACTAATGGGAGCTGTCGAAAGCAAACGAAGACAAACGCAAGATCAAAGGAGGTCGGATGCGCGAGGTACGCCCCCGGACGCCGGTACGCCCCGCCGTACGGCTGCGCCCGGCACCGCCGCTGGACCCGCCCTTCGACGACGAGTTCCCGATGTCGGGCCTAGCCCGCGAGCTGGGCGGGCAACTCACCCTGAACCTGCCGACGCGGTCCAGCGGGCGCGGCCGCCGACCGGTGCCGCTCGCCCCGCCCGCCGGACCGGGGCGCACCGAGGGGCTTCCCGGCCGGAGCGGGCCCGAGCGGGCGGGCGGCGAGGGCGCGACCACCGCGACGCCCCTGCCGCCCGAGGCACTCGCCCTGGCCTCGCCGGAGGCGAAGCGCGCGGCCCGGCGGTTCGCCGCCACCTGCCTCGAGATAGTCAACGGCTACCGGCCCGTGGCCCAGATCCGCCCGCTGACGAAGCCGGCGCACGCCACGGAGATCATCGAGCGGCTCACCAGCGGCACCGCGCGGCTGGTCGCGCAGCGCCGCACGCCGGGCCGGGCGCGCGAGCTGGTCCGGCTCCGGCTGGTACGGGCCTGCGAGCCCCGTACCGGGGTGGTGGAGGCGGCCGCCTCGATCGGTACCGATCGGCGCAGTTGGGCCCTCGCGTTCCGGCTGGAACACCGGCAGGGGCGGTGGCTCGGCACCACCCTCGATCTGCTCTGACAGCTCCCGGGGCGCCCACCTGGCGGTACCGGTGGGCGTTCCGGGTACCCAGCTGTTCCCGTGAGGCATGCATTCCGGTGAGCCACGCGTCCCGGGGATTCACGCGCACCCCCGGGGCAAGCCCCTCGCGTCCGGGCCGCCCGGCGGAGGCGCGGTCAGCGGCGGGCGGATGCCGGAACCATGGTCAGACGCTCGGCCCGGCGGCCAGCGTCCGCAGTTCGTCGAACGACTCCCGGACGACCTCGGCCAGTCCCCGCCGCCCGGGGTCGTCGATCCAGCGCTCGAAGGCGACCCGGAAGACGGCGATCCCGGTCTGCCCGGTCAGGCTCGCGGCCGGCTCGGGGACGCCGCGGTCGCGCAGTGCCCCGGCGAGCGCCGTGGCCAGCGCCGCGAGCTTGATCAGCTCGCGTTCCTGGAGTTCCGGGTTCGCGGCGATGACGGCCTGCCGCTGCCGAACCAGGTCGCGGCGCTCGTCGAACATGGCGCCGACGGCCGCCAAGGCCGCGGCGACCACCTCCATCGGCGCCGCGGCGTCCGGCGCCTCCTCGACGGCGCCCACGAGGATCTCCTGGAGGGCGCTCGCTCCCGCGAACAGCACCTCCCGCTTGTCGGCGTAGTGCCGGAAGAAGGTCCGCTCCGTGAGCCCCGCCCGCCCGGCGATCTCGGCCACCGTGACCTGCTCGAACCCGCGCTCGCCGTAGAGCGCGAGGGCGGCCTGCTCCAGCCGGCCGCGGGCGTTCGGCTCCCATCGACTCATGCTCCGATCATAGTGATGACAGATCCTGACATCCGCGTGCTAGCCTGACGTCAGTCACTGACATCTGGGTGCGTCGTACGGCACCGGTCCGCGTCGCGGGCGCACCGCCCCCTGGAGGTTCTTCTTCTCATGCGCGTTTTCGTCACCGGCGCGTCCGGCTGGATCGGCTCCGCCGTCGTGCCCGAACTGCTCGGCGCGGGTCACGAGGTCGTCGGGCTCGCCCGTTCGGACGCCTCGGCCGCCGCCCTCACCGCCGCCGGTGCCCAGGTACGCCGCGGCACCATCGACGACCTGGACGTCCTGGCCGACGCGGCCGCCGCCGCGGACGGCGTGATCCACCTCGCGTTCAAGCACGACATCGCCTTCTCGGGCGGCTTCCTGAGCGCCGCCGAGGCCGACCGCCGCGCCGTCGAGACCCTCGGCGCGGCGCTCGCCGGTACCGGCCGGCCGTTCGTCCTCGCCTCCGGGCTGCTCGGGCTGGCTCCGGGGCGGGTCGCGACCGAGCGGGACGGGCTCGAAGCCGAGGCCGCCCCGGCGGGGACGAGCACCGGTCCGGACGTCCGGCAGGCCACCGCGCGACTGACGCGCTCCCTCGCCGACCGCGGCGTGCGCTCGTCCGTCCTGCGACTGCCCCCGACCGTCCATGGCGACGGCGACCACGGCTTCATGGCGGCCATCGTCGGGATCGCCCGCGAGAGGGGCCTGTCGGGTTACCTCGGCGACGGCGCCAACCGGTGGCCCGCCGTGCACCGCCTCGATGCCGCGCGCCTCTTCCGCCGGGCGCTGGAGCAGGCTCCGGCGGGGTCGGTGCTGCACGCGGTCGGCGACGAGGGCGTGCCGATCCGGGCGATCGCCGAGGTGATCGGGCGGCACCTCGACCTCCCGGTGGCCGCCGTTCCCGCCGAGGACGCGGCCGCGCACTTCACCTGGCTCGCCAACCTCCTCGCGCTCGACGCCCCGGCCTCCGGCACGCTTACCCGCGAACTGCTGGACTGGCGGCCGGCCCAGCCCGGGCTCCTCGACGACCTCGACAAGGGCCACTACTTCCGCCCGGCCGTGGCCTGACCGTCCGTACCGCGCATCGCCCCGACGCGCGGTACGGACCGCCGCTCCGCGTCGTCCGGCGCCCGTCCCACCCGTTACCGGGTGGGACGGGCGCCCGCGCGTCGTCGCCCCGGATCGAGGCCGCCGCGTCGCTGTCCCGGCGGTCCCCCGGACCGGGGCGTCGTCGCGTCGCCACCCCGGCCGATCCCCGGGACGGGGGCCACGCCACCGCCGCGCGGGGCGCTCGCGCGGTCCCGGCGCGACGGCCCCCACACGAGAACCGGGGGGGGGCCGGGGGGGGGGGGGCCCCGGGGGGGGGGGGGGGCGCCCCCCGGGGGGCGGGGGCGGGCGGGGGGGGGCGCCGCCCCGCGGGGCGCGGGGGGGCGGGGGGGGCGCGGCGGGGGGGTGCCCGGCCCGCGGCCCGGGGGGGGGGTGGGGGGCGGGGGGCGGCGGGGGCCGGAACGGCGTCCGGCTCAGCGGCCCTGGAGTGACCGGACGTTGTCCCCGAACGTCCAGCCCTTCGAGCCGTCCCAGTTGAGCGACCAGGTCATCAGCCCCTTGAGGCCGCCCGAGTAGGTGTTCCACGCCTGCGACACCAGCGCCGGGGACAGGTAGCCGCCGCCGGCGCCCTGCTGTGCGGGCAGGCCGGGGACCTGCTTGTCGTACGGCACGCGGATCGTGGTGCCCTGTACGACCAGGCCGGAGTTGAGGCAGTTGGTCTGCACGGTGAAGCCCTGGACCGTGCCGGCGGCGTAGGAGTCGCCGGAGCAGCCGTACATGCTGCCGTTGTAGTACTGCATGTTCAGCCACCAGAGCCGGCCGTTGTCGGCGTACTTCTTCACGATCGGCAGGTACGCGCCCCAGATCGACCCGTACGTGACGCTGCCGCCGGTGACGTACGCCGTTTCGGGCGCCATGGTGAGGCCGAAGTTCGCCGGCATCTGGGCCAGCACCCCGTCGATGATGCGGATCAGGTTGGCCTGCGAGGTGGAGAGCTGGTTGATGTTGCCGCTGCCGGTGAGGCCCGTCTCGATGTCGATGTCGATGCCGTCGAAGTTGTACCGCTTGAGGATCGGTACCACGGTCGCGACGAACCGGTCGGCGACGGCGCTGGAGCTGAGGTCGATGCCGGCCGCGGCGCCGCCGATCGACATCAGGATGGTCAGCCCGGCCGCCTTGGCCTGGCACATCTCGGCCGGGGTGGCGACCTTCACGCCCGCGTCCATGCCGTCCTCCCAGAGGACGGTCCCGTCCGAGCGGATCACCGGGAAGGCGGCGTTGACCACGTTGTAGCCGTGCTGGGCGATGCGCGGGTCGGTGATCGGGATCCAGCCGAGCCCGGGGTGTACGCCGTTCGCGGCGCCGTCCCAGTTCTCCCAGTAGCCCTGGAGCACCTTCCCGGCCGGCTTGGACCTGACCGCGCAGGTGGCGCCCGGGGGGTTCGTCGTGGTCGGGCTGGGCGTGGCGGTCCGGGTCGGGGTCGGGGTGGCGGTCCGGGTCGGCGTGGGGGAGGGCGTCGCGGTCCGGGTCGGGGTCGGCGACGGGGTACCGCCGCCGTCGCACGCCCCGAGGTCGCGCCAGAGCGAGGGCGTGGCGGCGGGGTTCCAGCCGGCGCCCGGCGGCGGGGTGTGCGCCACCAGCGCCTCGTAGAGCCGCCCGGCGTAGGTGACCCGGCTCCCCACCGAGTACGCGGTCCCCTCGGCCCAGGCGGGGGCCGAGCAGACCACGAGCACGTTCGGGCTGGCCCCGACCGGCGCCGCGAGGCCGTCCGGGGCGGCGACCAGGCCGGCCGCGAGGGCCGTGGCCGCGCCGGCCACCAGGGCGATTAGCTGACGTCGCAGTCTCATGTGACCCACCCCACCTCGTCGATTGGGCAGGAAGCTTATCAGTTAACTTTCTTCAATGTAACTGTCTCGATGTCCGGGCGGCGCTCACCGCAGGCGGCGTTCGAGCCAGCGGGAGAGCAGGGTCAGCGCCAGGCAGACCACGAAGAAGACCCCGAGCACCGCGCCGAGGATCGGTACCGCGTGGGTGTCGCCGCCCGTGAGGGTGAGCCGCTCGATCGAGCGCTGGGCCGCCTCCAGGATGTCCAGCAGGCCGATCACCGCGGCCAGCGAGGTCTGCTGGGTGAGGTTGACGACCAGGCCGACCAGCGGCGGCAGGGCCCGGCGGGCGGCCTGCGGCAGGACGACGTACCGCATCCGGCCCGCCCAGCCGAAGCCCAGCGCCGCGCCCGCCTCGGTCTGCCCGCGCGGCACCGACCGGACCGCGCCCCGGACCACCTCCGCCGCGTTGGCGCTGCCCCAGAGGCTCAACCCGACGGCGGCGGCGGTGAACGTCTCCACCCGCAGCCCGACGACGGGCAGCACGAAGAAGATGAAGAAGAGGATCACGATGATCGGCAGTCCGCGCCACACCTCGACGTACGCCCGCACGGCGGCGCGCACCGGCCGGCTCGGCAGGGTCAGCAGCGTACCGAGCACGACCCCCAGCGCCACGCTGGCGACGATGCTGACCAGGGCGAGCAGCGCGGTGGTGCGCAGGCCGGTGGCGAGGTAGCTCGCCACCGGGGGAACCCAGGCCGGCATCTACAGCCCTCCCGGTACGGCGAAGCGGCGCTCGACCGCCCGCGCCCCGAGCGACATCAGCCAGACCAGCCCGAGGTAGACCACGCCGAGCACGAGGAACATCTCGAACACCCGGAACGAGACGGCGACGATGTCGACGGCGGTCTGGGTCAGCTCGGGGAAGCTGATCGCGACCAGGAACGACGAGTTCTTGAGGACGGAGATCTCGGTGTTGGTCACCGAGGGGAGCGCGACCCGCCAGCCCAGCGGCAGCGCCACCTGCCGGAAGGCGGCCAGCCGGGGAAAGCCCAGGGCCCGGCACGCCTCCAGGTACCCGCCGTCGACCGCCTCGAAGCCGGCCCGGAAGTTCTCCACGTTGTACGCCCCGCCCCAGAGCAGCAGCGACAGCCAGCCGACCGTGAAGGCGTCCAGCCGCAGCCCGACCTCGGGCAGCGCGAAGTAGAGGAAGAAGATCTGTACCAGCAGCGGGGTGTTGCGGAAGACCTCCACGTAGACCCGGACGAGCTGGCGGGCGACCGGTACCCGCAGCGCGGCGAGCGCCCCCAGCAGCAGGCCGACGGCCAGCGCCCCGGCCATGCCGAGGACGCCGACGCCGAGCGTGCGGAGCAGGCCCCGGGCCAGCTCGTCGAGGTGGTCGACGAGAAAGCCCGGGTCGAATCGGTACCCGTCGGCGGTCAGCACTGCAGCGTCGACCCGCTCGGGTAGGTCAGGTCGTTGCCGGGGCGCGGTACGAACTTCGCGAACTGCTCCCGCAGCGCCGGGTCGGTGACGGTCTGCTGGAACTCGGTCCAGAAGAAGTCCTCGCCCTGCAACTTCACCAGCGCCGCGTTCACCCAGTCGAGCATGGCCCGGTCGCCCTTGCGTACGCCCATTCCCCACGGGCTGCCGGCCTTGCTGTCGCCGACCACCCTGAGGTCGCGGTTCTTGGTCGCCAGATCGAGCAGGAGCGTGTCGTCCTGGGCGAACGCGTCGCCCCGCCGCTGCTTGAGCGCGGTGAGGGCCTCGCTGGTCTGGCCGAAGAGCACCTGCTTGGCCCCGGGCCGGCACTGGGTCAGCCAGAGGCTCGCGGTGGCGCCGTTGGTGCTGATCACCGACTTCCCGTCCAGGTCGGCGAAGGAGGCGATCGGCGAGTCCTTCGGCACCAGGAGCCGCACCCCGCTGGCGAAGTACGGCGTGCTGAAGTCGATGGTCTTGGCGCGCTCGGCCGTGTAGTTCATCGTCGCGATGATCAGGTCGATCCGGTTGGTGGTGAGGAAGGAGACCCGGTTGGCGCCGGTGACGCAGGTCAGCTCGACCGCGCCCGGATCACCGAACGCGTAGCCGGCGAGCCGGCGGGCGAGGTCGATCTCGAAGCCGGCGTTCTTCGCGGCCTCGTCGATGTAGCCGAACGGCGGGTAGTCGCACTTGACGCCGACCGCGAGCCTGCCGCGCTCCTTGACGTTGCCGGGCAGCGGCGCGCCAACGTCGACGGGGGCGCCGCGTGGGGCGTCGCCGGAGCCGCCGTCGTCGGTACCGGCGCAGCCGGTGGTGACGGCCAGCGCCAGGGCGACCAGCAGCAGGCCGATGCGCGATCTCATCGCGTACTCCTCTCGCCCGCCCGGGGGCGGGTCATCGCAGAACCTTGCGCAGAAACTGGCGGGTACGTTCGTGTCGCGGCTCGTCCAGCACCTCCGCCGGCGGCCCCTGCTCGGTGACCAGACCGCCGTCGACGAAGACCAGCCGGTCGCCGAGTTCGCGGGCGAAGCCCATCTCGTGGGTGACGCAGAGCATGGTCATGCCGGCGCGGGCGAGGTCGCGCATCACGTCGAGGACCTCGCTGACCAGTTCCGGGTCGAGCGCGGAGGTGACCTCGTCGAAGAGCATCACGTGCGGGTCCATCATCAGCGCCCGGGCGATGGCGACCCGCTGCTGCTGGCCGCCGGAGAGCTGCCGCGGGTGGGCGCCGGCCCGGTCGGCCAGCCCGACCCGCTCCAGCAGCGCGCGGGCGCGCTCCTCGGCCTCGGCGCGCGGCATCCGCAGCAGCTTGCGGGGCGCCAGGGTGAGGTTGTCCAGCGCGGTCAGGTGCGGGAAGAGGTTGAACTGCTGGAAGACCATGCCGATGTGCCGGCGTACCCGGTTGAGGTCGACGCCGGGCCGGGTCAGGTCCTCGCCCTCCAGCAGGACCTGGCCGGCGCTGATCGGCTCCAGCAGGTTCACGCAGCGCAGCAGCGTGCTCTTGCCGCCGCCGGAGGGGCCGATGACGGCGACCACCTCGCCCCGGGCCACGGTGAGGTCGATTCCCTTGAGCACCTCGAGGTCGCCGTACGACTTGCGTACGCCCCGGAGCTCGACCATCGGTGCTGCCGGCACTGAAGTCTCCTTTGCCGATCGGTCAGACAGTCTTTCTGGCCGGGAGGCGCTCTTGCCGTCCCGCCGCGCGCCGTCCCGCCGCGCGCCGTCCCGCCGCGCGCCGGGCCGCACGTGCCGGCCGCTCGGACCGGGCGGCGCCGACGGATCGGCGCCGCCCGGGTCGGGCCGGTGGCTACCGGCCGAGCCGCTGGAACTGGTCCGCCGCGAGCTTCCGCGACGGGCCGTGGTACATCGCGTTGAAGATCATTTTCTCCTCGGCCCGGTTCCAGGTGCGGAAGCCGATTTCGCTGCCGAAGGTGACCACGTAACCTTCGCCGACCGTCCAGGCCAGGCCGTTGACGGCGCCGTTGAGGTACTGGCCGCCGATCAACCAGCCGCTCTGGAGCTGGTCGCCGCTGTCCGGGTACTTCGCCACCACGTGGACCGGGTACTTTTCCGGGTCGGTGATCTCGTACGCCCGGTCCTCGTTGAACCAGACCGGATTGTGCGGATCCATCCCCCAGCCGACCGGGTCGGACGCGTCGATCTCCTGGCTGAGCAGCGAGCCCGGGCAGTAGAAGAGCGACGAGTCGGTGGGGAGCACCGACCGGATCGGCAGCTCGAAGAGCTGCTGCGCGGTGTTCGCCCCGCTGCCGTACGCCACCAGCGTGCCGCCGGCCGTGACGAACTCGCGCAGCTTGGCCCAGCCCTCCTCGCCGACGCCGAACGCCCAGCCCCACTCCGGCGGGTAGTTGTTGCGGTTCAGCCCGTTGGTGATGGAGCTCTTGCTGACGCCCGTCGGCACCACGATCGCGTCGAAGTGGCCGGCCAGGTCGGCGTAGTCCGGCGCCTTGACGGTCGTGTAGTTCACCCCGTACTGATCGAAGATCCAGCTCAGCCAGCCGGCCTGGATGTTGTTGGCCGGCTTGAGCAGGCCGATCCGGGTGTTCGGCTTGAGTTGGGCCCCGGCGACCCGGGGCACGGCCGGCACGGCGGCGACCGGGATGCCGGTGGCGCGGGCGCCGTCCTGCAGCACCCGCCGGGCCGCCTCGGTCGGCGGGACCAGGAACGTGCCGGCCGGGAAGGTCCGGCCGCCGTCGCTGAACTCCGCGCCGGCCCGGAACACCGGCACGTCCTGCCGCTGCAACTGCGAGACGATCCGGAAGACCCCGTACGACTCCGGGCCCAGCGCGTACGCGCCCGCGGCCGGGGGAGCGGGCGGCACCGTCACGGCCGGCGGTTTCACCTCCCGCACCGGCTTCGTGGTCGCCGAGAAGGCGTCGGCGACCAGGTCCGCCCGGAAGCCGAGCAGCATCGGCAGCGTCTGTGCGGTCACGTCGTACGGCTGCTGCGGCGGGCCGCCCGGGTACTCGCGCAGCTGCGGGTAGTGCTGCACCTCCAGCAGCGTCTTGGCGAAGCCGCCGTACGGCTGGTTCAGGTAGACGACGTACGACCCGGCGGGGTACTGCTTCCCGCCGGCCGTGAACGCCGACTCGGCCTGGCGCAGCTCCACCGCGCCCTGGAAGAGGATGTCCAGCGCGTCGCGCACCGCCTGCGGGTCCCGCTGCCCGGCGGGGATGACGTAGGCGTACGGGGTGGTGCGGGTGACCGCCTTCCGGCCGACCCGGTAGAAGTTGTAGAGCCAGTTGTAGCCGTCGTACGCGACCGCCTCGATGCCCGAGTAGAAGGCCTGCGAGACGTAGTCGACGATCTGCCGCAGCGTCCAGGTCTTCTGGTCGTACGGCTCGATGAAGCTGATCGTCGACTCCTGGTCACCGATCGGCTTGTCGCTGACCAGCGGGTACGCGAGGTTCGAGCAGCTGGCCGCCTCGGTCAGGATGCGGACCGAGTGGTGGTAGACGCCGTACTGCCGCGACGGGGTCCAGTAGTCGTACTCCATGCCCCAGCCGACGCCCTTCATGCCGGCGGCGGTCATGCCCCGCTGCATCGCCATGCCGAGCGCGTCGGTCTGCTGCACGGTGATCGGGTCGATGTTCGGGTCGTACGGCGACAGGTACGGCGGGGTGAACATTCGCGGCGCGCCCGAGCCGGCCTGGTGCGAGTCCTGGAAGACCTGCGGGTGGTACCGGTTCTGGATGCACAGGTTCAGCTTCGTCTCGACCTGGGTGAGCATGAACCAGTCGCGGTTGTCGTCGTGGCCGGTGTACCTGTGGTACAGGTCGGGGTAGGTGCGCGCGTAGCTGGTGCCCGCGGTGGCGACGAAGTAGTCGTTGACCAGGACCAGCCCGTCCGGATTCTGGCAGGGCACCAGCAGGATGACCAGGTTGTCGAGGATCTTCTCGACGTACGCGGACCGCTCGGTGGCGAGCCGGTGCACCCACTCCAGGGTGGCCTGCGAGTTGCCGACCTCGGTGGAGTGGATACCGGCCTGGACGAAGTAGAAGGGCTTGCCGGCCCGGGCCAACTCCTGCGCGTCGGCCTCGGAGAGCCCGCGCGGGTCGGCCAGCCGGCTGTTGATCTCCACGAGCCGGTCGAGGTTGGCGAGGTTGCGCGGGGAGCTGATGGTGAGCAGCACGTACTCGTTGTCCAGAGTGGTCCGGCCGAGCTCCTCGTACGTGACCCGGTTGCTGCGCTGTGCGACGAGCTTGAAGTAGGGGACCATCTTGTCCCAGGTCGCCAGGTTGCCGTCGGAGCCGATGCGGAAGCCGAAGTACTTCTCAGGGGTGGGTACGGCGCCGGAGAGCGGGTTGGCGGCCGGGGTCTCGTGGGCGTCGTGGGGCGGCACCTCGGCCGGTTGCGCCGACGCGGCGTCCGGGCGGAGCACGCTCGCCGCGGCCGCCGCGGCACCGGCCGTGGCGGTGGTCCGGAACAGCGTTCGACGGGACAGACCGGAACTCTCACTGATCGTCATGGGGGCATCGCCTTTCGCGGCCGGTTCACCTGGCCGTTCTCTGTCGCGGGGCGGGGGTACCCCGCGCTGCTGCCGGTGGGTCTTCCTCCTGGGTCGGCGGTACGGGAGAGCGACTCCCGTGCGGTGATCAACCTCTCCCAGACTGCGTACCAGCAGTTCCGGCCCGACAGCAATAGAGATCAACAGATTTAATCGCTGGGCAATATTTGTAGCTCGACGCCACGAACGCGGAGGAAACCTCCGCTGCGGCGCCTCCCAGGGGATCGTCCAGGATCGACGGCCGCTCACTCCGCCCGCGGTAGCGCCCGGACTCGCTCGGCGCTCACTCGGTGTCGTCGCCGCCCCGCCGCTTCCCGTTGCCCTTGCCGTTGCCCCGGTCCGCCCCGTCGGCGGCGAGGCTGCCGGCCAGCTCGTCGAGGCTGGTCCGCACGGCCTGGTACCCGGCGTCGCCGATGTCGCCGTCGTCGCGCAGGTCGGCGAGCGCGTCGCGTACGTCGTCGACCTTCTTGACGGCGTCGCGGAGGTTCCCGTCGGCCAGCTTCTCCTCGACCTCCGCGAGCCGCTTGTCGAGCGTCTCGGCCGCCTCGGCGTCGAGTTCGCCGGCCTCGACCTGCGCCGCGACGACGGCCCGTACGGTGCCGAGGCGCGCGGCCGGGCCGGTGTCGGAGAGCAGGGTCGCGGCCGAGGCGGTCGGCGCCGGATCGGCCGGCGTGGTCGGCGCCGGGCTCGACGGGGCGGAGCCCGCCCGGTTGCCGCCGTCCGGCCCGGAGCGGGACGCCAGCGGTACGGCGATCGCGAGCACGGCGAGCAGGGCGACGCCGAGCGCCACGGCCGCGACGAGTCCGCGCCGCGACACGGGCCGGCCCCGTCCGACCGGCGGTTCCGCGTCGGCATCGAGCGTCGGCAGCGTACGGGTCCGCGGCGGCACGGCGGCGGCACCGCGTACCGGATCGGCGGCTCCGGTGGTCGGCGGCGCGAAGGCGGCGGGACCGACGGTCGTCGGCGGCGCGAAACCGGCGGGACCGGTGGCCGGCGGGCCGAAGGCGGCGCCGGGCGCGGGCGGGCGGGACGCGCCGGGGAGCTCCGCGAGCCGGGCGCGGACCTCGTCCGCGCTCTCGGGCCGCAGCGCCGGGTTCTTCGTCAGCAGCCAGCGGATCAGGCGGTCCAACCCCGGCGGCACGTCGGGGCGGACGGTCGCGACCGGCACCGGCGGCTCGTTGAGGTGCCGCCACATCACGCCGATCGGGTTGTCGCCCACGAACGGCGGTTGCCCGGTGAGCATCGCGTAGAGCACGCAGCCGAGCGCGTACAGGTCGCTGCGCGAACTCGCCGGCTCGCCGTTGGCCTGCTCGGGGGCCATGTACTGGCTCGTGCCGATGGTCGTGGCGGGAGCGGTCAGGGCCGCCTGGCCGGCGTGCAGCACCCGGGCGATGCCGAAGTCGCAGACCTTCACCCCGCCCCGCCGGTCGAGCAGGATGTTGGCCGGCTTGATGTCGCGGTGCACGATCCCGGCGGCGTGCGCGGCGGCGAGCGCGTCGCAGACCTGGCCCGCGATCGAGACCACCTGCTCGATCGGCAACGGCTCGCCGGCCAGCGCGGCGGCCAGGCTCTCCCCGTCGACCAGCTCCATCACCAGGTACGGCTGGCCCGCGTCGTCGCCGACGTCGTGCACGGCCACGATGTTCGGGTGGGCCAGCCGGGCGGCGGTGCGGGCCTCCCGGTCGAAGCGTTCCAGCAGCGCCGGGTCGGCCAGCCCGGCGGGGTCGAGCAGCTTGACCGCGACCGGCCGCCCCAGCCGGACGTCGACGGCCCGCCAGACCACGGCCATCCCGCCGCGGCCCAGCATCGACTGCAATTGGTACCGATCAGCTATGAGTCGCCCGGACACGATGCCACCCTGACACATCGACCGCCGTGGGGCGTAGCGGACCGGGGAGGGCGACCGTCGTCCCCGCACCGCCCCGCGGGCGCGGCACGGCCCTGATGACGCCGTCCTCGCGCCGGTCGAACCGGGTTCCCCGGGTCCCACCTCGGCGAACACGGCGGCGTGCCGGCCGGTGAGGAGGGCGCCGCGCAGCGTGGAGGGAATCCGCATCCTTCAGGGCGGAGAGGATGTCAGTCCGGCTCCGGCATGAGCCCTTCCGCGCGGAGTTGGGCGAAGTGTGCCTCCGGCGGCGGCTCGGGGTCGTGGTCGGAGGGGCGGGGCCCCTCCGGTCCGTCCGGGCCGAACCGCAGCAGGATCTCGATCCGGGTGACCCGGAACCGGCGCCCGAGCACCGTGGTCTCGTCCGCCCGGGCGGCGTCGAACTCGTCGGCGGCCCGGGCGTAGGCGGCGGCCTCGTCCTCGGTGGGCGCGCCGATCCGGGGGATGAGATAGCGGAAGTTGAAGGTGATCAGGTCGCGGGCGGCCTGCGGCGTGGCGACCGCGCGGGTGTCCGGCTGCCAGCGCCCGTCGACGTACTCGGCCACGGCGTACTCGGTCGGGAGGATGACCCCGTCGGGGTGGCTGTGCACGGCGCGGCGGCTGTCGTCGTACACCTCGGCGGGGACGGCCGCGGCCGGGTAGTGCGCCGGCAGCAGCTCGATCTTCAGTAGCGCGTGGGCGGCGCCGGTGGCCGCCCGGGGATCCACCACCACCCCGTCGGCGAACCACGGGTCGGGGTGCTTGCCGCCGGCCGGTAGCGGATCGGGATCGCTGGCACGCGGCGGCTCGGGACCGTCGGGACCGAAGCGGGCGAACGTGTCGGCGCGGATGATCCGGTAGCGCCGGCTCAGCACCGTCAGCTCGTCGACCTTCTCCCAGTCCAGCACCCGCCCCACCGCCGTGAGCTCCGCGACCGCGGCCGGATCGGTGGTCTCGGCCAGGCGTACCCGGAACCGGTGCGCGAGGCCGTCGCGGGCCGCCTGCGGGGTGTCGTCGTGCAGGGAGTGGACGTGCCAGCGCCCGTCGCCGAGGTCCTCGGCGTGACCGAAGAGGGGCCCGCCGCACCGCAGGTTCGGGTACGTGACCGCCCGGCGGGCCGCGTCCTCCTCCATGATGGCGGCGACCGGGTGGTCGGCGCGGGTGATCCGGATGGGGTTCGGCGGCACTCGCGTCGGGTCGTCGTCCATGCACGCAGTGTGTAGCAGTGGCGTCCGTCCCGCCAGCACCCCCGGCGCGGCGAGGTGCGCAGTGCGCCGGCGGCCGGGTGGCCCGCTCAGCCGCCGGTCGCGGTGAAGTGCTGGTAGTCGGGCGAACGCCAGCCGCCACCCCACTGCCAGCCCACCGAGGCGAACGCCTCGACCAGCGTTCCGCCGCGAACCGCCAGCCCGGGCCGGTCGCGGTACCGGTCGCGGTCGGCGTACGACGCGCCGGCCGGCGGCAGGACCCGACCGTCCACGAGGTACGGATTCTCCACCGGATTGACGTCGATCGCCTTCCCGTACGCGTGCGCCGACCACTTGGCCGGTCCCGCCGAGACGGCGTCGCGGCAGTTGAAGCCCGAGGTGTTGTCGGCCGCCATCGAGTCGTCGTCGCTGCCGCCGTACGCGGCGATGGGCGTCATCCGCCGGATCGGGAAGCGCGCCCGGTAGAGGGCGGCGAAGACGCTCACCACGTCGGCGGCGACGCTCCGGTCCACCACGACCGCGCCGAGGTACGGCCGGCCGTCGAAGCCCCGGTAACCCACCCGCACCAGCCGGAGCTGATCCGGTCCCACCGGGCAGCCCGGGTGCCAGCTCGCGCCGAGATCGGCGGCGCTGACCGGCGAGATGCTGCTGGTGAATCCGGTCGCGGCCGGCGACGGCGTGCCCGAGGGCGCCGGCACGGATGCCGGGGCGGCGCCGGTGGACGCGGCGGAAGGGGTCGGGCCCCCCGGGGTGCCGGGCGCGGAGGTGCCCGCCGGGTCCGTCTCGCAGCCCGCCAGGAGGAGCGCCGACAGCAGGATCGCCCGGATCCGGTGTCGGGGACGGCGTCGCACCCGGAGAAGGGTACGCGCCGCCCCGGTCGTCGCCGCCCGCCCGAAACCTGGCGACCGGCCGAGATGCGCTTCCGCCCGAGTTCGGTAAACCGCACGAAGTACGCTTTCGCCGGGTTCGGTTAACCCGCGAAGGTGACCTCGGCCCCGAAACCGGACGAAACACCCCAGGTTAGGACGAAAAACACCGGTCGGAGCGGCCGTTGCGCCGGCCCGACCGGTGTACGAAATGACGGAATCAGCCCTGACGGCTCTTCCACTGCGGGTTCGCGCGGTTCACCACGACCACCCGGCCGCGGCGCCGCACCACTACCGAACCCGGCTTCTGCTTCAAAGCCCGTAGCGAACTGCGAACCTTCATGACTTGCCTCTCCTCGGCCTCGGGTCCGGTCTCTCGACCGCTCCGAGGTTGGAAACGTCACGGTCCCCGCCGGGATTCCCCGGGGCTGGCCTAGGCTCTCTCCTGTCGATCACTGTCGGCCCTGGTGGGGCCCGTCCGGCTACCCGGACGCACCGGGCCCGGCGGGAGGCGGCCGAGGACCCGGCCGGGACCTGGCCTGAGGCGACGGAAATTCGCGGGACGGAAACTGGCGTGACTGACTCATCCTCGACCCGGATGTTCGGGCGAACGGTCTGGACCGGCGAGATCACGGCGCCGCTGCGCCGGTTCGTGCGTACCGAGGCGGGCAGCGCCGGGGTGCTGGTCACCGCCATCGTCGCGGCGATGGTCTGGGCGAACGTGGGCCCGGCGTCGTACGAGTCGGTCTGGCACACCGAACTCGCCATCCGGGTCGGTGACACCGGCGTCGGCTACGACCTGCGTACCTGGGTCAACAGCGGGTTGATGACCCTCTTCTTCCTGGTCGTCGGCCTGGAGGCGCGCCGCGAGTTCGATCTCGGCGAGCTGCGGGACCGCCGACGCTTCGCGCTGCCGCTCGCCGCCGGCATCATGGGCATGCTGATCCCGATCGGGATCTTCCTGCTGGTGAACCGGGGCGGCCCGGGCGCGCACGGCTGGGGCGTGGCGATGTCGACCGACACGGCGCTCGCCCTGGGTCTGCTCGCCCTGCTGGGCCGGGGCGTACCCGACCAGGTGCGGGTCTTCCTGCTGACCGTCTTCGTGGTGGACGACCTGGTCGCGCTCGGGGTCATCGCGGTGGTCTACAGCGAGCGGATCAGCGTCGGCCCGCTCCTGGTCGCGATCGCGATCTTCGCCCTGCTGCTCGGCCTGCGGGCGTTCGGGGTACGGCGGGGCGTCGTCTACGCCCCGGTCTGCGTCGCCCTGTGGGCCGCCCTGCTCGCCAGCGGCGTGGACCCGGTCGTGGCCGGGCTCGCCATCGGCCTGACCGCGACGGCGTACTCGCCGCTGCGCAGTGCCCTGGAACGGGCGACCGGGCTGTTCAAGCTCTTCCGTGAGCAGCCCACCGCCGAACTGGCCCGCAACGCGACGCTCGGGCTGGCCCAGACGCTCTCGCCCAACGATCGGCTCCAGCGGATCTACCACCCGTGGACCAGCTACCTGATCGTCCCGCTCTTCGCGCTGGCCAACGCCGGCATCACGGTCGACGGCGCGTTCCTGGCCCGCGCCTTCACCGCCCCGGTGACCCTCGGCATCCTGCTCGGGTACGTCGTCGGCAAGCCGGTCGCGGTGGTCGGCGTCGCCTGGCTGGTGGCGCGGCTGACCGGGGGCCGGATCCGGCCGGCGATCGGGTGGGCGGCCGTGCTGGGCAGCGGCACCATCGCCGGCATCGGCTTCACCGTGTCGCTGCTCATCGCCAACCTGGCCTTCACGGGGCCGCAGCTGGCCGAGGCCAAGGTCGGCGTGCTGGCCGCCGCGGCCGTCGCCTCGCTGCTCACCTGGACCGTCTACCGGGTCACCGCGGCGATGCCCCGGGCCCGCCGCGCCCGCGCGCTGCTGGGCAACCCCGACCAGCTGGTCGACCTGATCCCGCCGGTCGACCAGGACCGCGACCACGTACGCGGGCCCGCGGACGCCTCGGTCACGCTGGTCGAGTACGGCGACTTCCAGTGCCCGTACTGCGGGCAGGCCGAGACGGTCGTGCGGGAGTTGCTCAGCGACGCCGACCTGCGCTACGTCTGGCGGCACCTGCCGCTGGCGGACGTGCATCCGCAGGCGCAGCTGGCGGCGGAGGCGGTCGAGGCGGCCCACGCGCAGGGAAAGTTCTGGGAGATGCACGACCAGCTGCTGGACCACCAGGGCAAGCTGCTGCTCAGCGACCTCTTCGGGTACGCCGAGCAGGTCGGCCTCGACCAGGAGCAGTTCCGCGACGACCTGCTGCTGCACGTGCACGCGGCCCGGATCGCCCAGGACGTCGAGTCGGCCGACCTCAGCGGGGTCTCCGGCACGCCGACGTTCTTCATCAACGGGCAGCGCCACTACGGCGCGTACGACATCGACACGCTCACGAAGGCCATCAAGATCGCGCGGGTCCGCGCGAAGATCAGCGCCAAGTCGCGCTGAGCCCCCGGCGCCGGCGCCGGCGCGGGCCGGGCCGTGGGCGCGACCCGCTACGGGGAGCGGGTCGCCTGGTCGGTGAGGTCCCGGGTGGTGACCGGGCGGCCGGGCAGCGGGCTGCCCGGGTCGGCGCGGAGGCCGTCGAGGATCAGGACCAGGGCGCGGTCGAGCATGGACTCGGCGAGCACCTCCGAGTCGACCGGGACGCGGCGCAGCAGCAGGGAGACCAGGACCGCCACGTCACCGGCGCCGACGTCGGCGCGGAGCGAGCCCTCCCGCTGGGCGCGGCGCACGATCTCCTCCAGCATCGCCATGAGTTCGTCGCGGTAGCGCTGGGTGATCGGGTCGTCCTTGACCGCCGCGCGGGCTCCCTCGGAGAGTACGGCCAACTGGATGGTGAGCCGCAGGCTGCGCGAGCGCCCCAGCAGCCGTACCAGTGCCTGCCAGGCGCTGTGCTCCTCGGCGAGCACCGCGCGGGCGTCGGCCACGACGGCGCCGAAGTTGTCCCGCGCGACCGCGCGGATCAGCGCCTCGCGGTCGGGGAAGCGGCGGTAGAGCGTGCCGACGCCGACCCCGGCGCGCCGGGCGATCTCCTCCATCGGCACGTCCGGGCCGAACTCGGTGAACGCCACCTTGGCCGCGGCGATGATCTGGTCACGGTTGCGGCGCGCGTCGGTACGCAACCTGGCCTCGCTCTCTGCCGCCATCAGCAAATTGTCGCATCTCGATGCAGATCGCGGGCGGTGCCGAGCGCCGTCGCCGCAGGCAGCGCGGTGACACCGGGTGGGCGCGTCGGACCGAGGGCCTCCTAAGTGGACGACGAGTCTCCACTTCGCTGGTACGCTTTGTCGTGGGAGGGAAATTCGCCCGCTTGATAGTGGTTCGAGATGGGAGCTGGCACGATGACCGCTTCTCCGGTGCTCTCGATTAAGCGCACCTGCCCCTACGCCCCGCCCCAGGAGCACGTCCAGCTCCAGCAGGAGGAGCCGGTCGCGCGGGTGACGCTGCCCGACGGCTCGCAGGCGTGGGCGCTGAGCCGCCTCGAGGACATCCGTACGATGCTGACCGACCCGCGATTCAGCTCGGACCGTCAGCGGCCGGAGTTTCCGCTGCTCACGCCCGGACCCAGGATCGCCGTGCCGGGTCGGCCGTCCCTGATCGGGCTCGACCCGCCGGAGCACGGCGAGGCGCGCCGGGCGGTGGTCGGGGAGTTCACCGTCAAGCGGATGAACGCGCTGCGGCCGCGGATCCAGCAGATCGTCGACGACTGTCTCGACGAGATGCTCGCCGGCCCGCGCCCGGTCGACCTGGTTCCCGCGCTGGCGCTGCCGGTACCGTCGCTGGTCATCTGTGAGCTGCTCGGCGTCCCCTACGCCGACCACGAGTTCTTCCAGACCCGCTCGGCGAAGCTGCTGCGCCGCGACACCCCGCCGGACGAGCGCCGCGCGGCGGTCAACGAGATCCGCGAGTACATGGCCGCGCTGATCGGGAAGAAGGCCACGGAACCGGCGGACGACCTGCTCGGCCGGCAACTGGCCAAGGGCACCGACCGGGAAGACCTGGTGAACCTCGGGTTCCTGCTGCTGCTCGCCGGGCACGAGACCACCGCCAACATGATCTCGCTCGGCACGCTGATGCTGCTGCGGCAGCCCGAGGCCCTGGCGGCGCTCAAGCGCGACCCCGGACTGACGCCGCAGGCCGTCGAGGAGCTGTTGCGGTACTTCACCATCGCCGAGTTCGTCACCTCCCGGCTCGCCACGGAGGACGTCGAGATCGGCGGGGTGCTGATCCGTGCGGGCGAGGGGGTGGTCTCGCTCGGCAACGTCGCGAACCGCGACCCGGCCGCGTTCGCCGACCCCGACGCCTTCGACATCGAGCGCGGCGCCCGGCACCACATCGCCTTCGGCTTCGGCGCCCACCAGTGCCTGGGGCAGAACCTCGCCCGGCTCGAACTCCAGATCGTCTTCGACTCCCTCTTCGCCCGCATCCCGGACCTCCGGCTGGCGGCGGAGCCCGACGAGCTGCCGTTCAAGGACGACGCCACCGTCTACGGCCTCTACTCCCTCCCGGTCACCTGGTAGGCGGCGTGATGCGGATAACGGCGGACCTCACCCGCTGCGTCGGCGCCGGCCAGTGCGTGCTGACCGAACCCGCCGTCTTCGACCAGCGCGAGGACGACGGGACGGTGATCGTCCTCGACGAGACCCCCGGGGACGAGAAGACGGTCGACCGGGTACGGGAGGCGGTACACCTCTGCCCCAGCCGGGCCCTGGACCTCGTCGAGTCCTGAGCCTCCCGGCGCGTCGTGCGCCGCGCCGCTCCCCGGCGACCAGTCGCGGGGGAGCGGCGCGCGGGTCGCGTCAGAAGCCGCGCTGGCGGGCGCCGGCGCTGCCCGCGAGCACCTGCTGCAGGCCCCGGTACGCCGGCTTGGGCGCCAGGTTCTCGTCCATCGGCGTGGCCGACCCCTGCCCGTCGAACCAGCCCGGGACCCAGGAGTACTTGTCCGTGAAGCCCCAGATCGTGAACATCACGCAGCGCGGGGTCAGCAGGCAGGCGCGCAGCAGGGTGGTGAAGCTGCCGACCTGCCCGGCCGTCTTGTACGTGTCGACCGGCAGGAAGAACCGCACGTCCACCTCGGTGAACGCCGTCTGCAGGCCGAGCTGGTCGAACCGGCGCAGGTTCTCCGGCGCGTCGATCGGGATGTCGTACTGCAGGTCGAGGTGGCCCTGGAAGCCCATGCCGTGCAGCGGCACCCGCTGCCGGAGCAGTTGCCGGGCCAGCTCGTAGTAGGCGGTGCTCTTCGGGTTGACGTTGTCGATGGCGTAGTCGTTGAGGAAGAGCTTGGCGCCCGGGTCGGCCGCGTGCGCCCAGCGCAGCACGTCCGCGATGTAGTTCGGGCCGAGGTGCTGGCGGAAGACCGTGTCGCGCAGTACGGGATTCGCGCCGTCCGTGAACGCCTCGTTCACCACGTCCCAGGCGCGTACCTTGCCCCGGAAGTGCCGTACCACGGTCGTCACGTGGTCGCGGACGATGGCGCGGAACTCCGCCGAGTCGATCGAACCGTCGGCCAGCCCGCTGGTCAGCCACGCCGGAAGCTGGTTGTGCCAGATCAGGGTGTGCCCGTGCACCTTCTGCCCGTTGCGCCGGGCGAACTCGACGAGCTGGTCCGCCGGCCCCCAGTTGTACTGGCCCCGGACCGGCTCCAGCGACTCCCACTTCATCGCGTTCTCGGCCGTGACGGCGGAGAAGTCCCGGGCCACCCGGTCCCGGTACGCCGCGTCGGAGCCGAGGACGTCGACGTCGACGGCGGTACCGAAGCCGAGCCCGTGCCGCTGGGCGAGCGCGCGCAGCGACTGGTCCAGGTACGAGCCGCCGGTCCGGGTCGACGCGACGGCGGCCTCCTCCTCGCCCGGCTGGGGCGCGGCCGTGGCGGTGGACGGCCCGACCCAGTACAGGACGCCGGCCGCGAGCGCGCCGACCATCGCGATTCGAAGTTGTCTCATTGCGCGGAAACCTCCAGGTGGTGTGCTGCGGTGTGGTGGATCCGTCGCGACGCGAACGCCGCGGGGGACCCGGTTTGCTGCACCACCCGGTGTCGGGCATCTGACTTTGACAAACGTTGATGCTCTTGGTAGCTCAGCCGGTCGTCGCCGCCATCTCCGCCACGAACCGTTCCGGGGTCAGCTCCGCGCGGAACAGCCGCTGCAGACCGGTGTTCAGCGCCGCCGCCGGGCCCGGGGGCAACGTCAGGTCCCAGGCGAGGTCGTAGTCGGGCGCCCGGCTGACCAGCCCGTGGACGGCGGTGGCGAACGGGGCGTGCGCGGTACCGCGCAGCCGGGCCGGGTCGGTGACGGGCGGGACCTCGCCGGTCGCCACCAGCGCGTCCAGGTACTCGTCCGAGGCGACGCCGCGCACGAACGCGGTCGCCGCCTCCCGGTGCGGGCTGGCGGCGGAGACCGAGAGGAAGTGGGCGGGGACCCCCACCACGGCGGCCGGATCGCCGGCCCCGCCGGGCACCGCCGGGAACGGTACCCAGCCGAGGTCACCGTCGCGGACGACCTCCGGGTGCCGGGCGAGCTGGTTCTGGTACTCCCAGCTCCCCATCAGCTGCATCGCCGCCCGGCCCGTCGCGAACCGCGCCGACGCGGCGCCGTCGTCGTAGCCGAGCGAGCCGAAGTCCGTACCGAAGGCGCCCCGGGCGACCAGGTCCCGTACGGTCCGCAGCGCCGCCAGCACGGCCGGGTCGGACCACGCCCCCGGGCGCCCGAGCGCGATCTGGCGCGCCACGGCGGCGCCGCCGATCCGCTCGACCAGGTACATGAGGTACATCAGCTCGGTCCAGCCCTGCGCGCCGCCCAGCGCGATCGGCGTGACGCCCCGGGACGCGAACGCGTCGACCAGGGCGAGCAGCTCCGGGTAGGTGGTCGGCGGGCGCAGCCCGGCCTGGGCGAAGAGTCCCCTGTGGTAGAAGAGCAGCACCGGCTGCGTACCGCTCATCGGCAGCCCGTACTGCCGGCCGTCGACCGCCCCGCCCGCCAGCACCCGCGGCAGGAACGGCCCGGCCACCTCGGGCTGCTGCCGCCCCGGTCCGGTCAGCTCGGCCAGCCGGCCCTCCCGGGCGAGCCGGGTCAGCCGCTCGCCACCCCACGTCATCAACACGTCGGGCGCCGCCGGCCCGGTGGGCATCGTCCGCAGCCGCTCCTTGTACTCGTCGTTGGCGAAGGTGGAGAGCTCGACCGGTACCTCGGCGGTGCGGTTGTAGCGGTCGACCATCCGCCGCAGCGCGGAATCGGGGTCGGTGGTGGCGAGGGTCCAGACCCGGATCACCCCGGCCGGTACCCCCGCCGGCGGCCCGGCCGGCGCAGTACGCCGGTGCGGTCCGCGCACCAGCGCCACGCCGGCCAGGCTGACGGTCAGGACGAGGACCGCCACGGTGGCGGTGGCGAGCCGGGCCCGGCGCCGCCGGATCCGCCGGTACCGGGCCCGGAGCAGCCCGACCGCGTCCGGCGCGACGGCCGGCAGCGCCGCGCCCGCCTGCGCCAGCGTGGCGGCTACCTCCTCGGCGAACCCGTCCTCCCCGGCGGCGCCGGTCTCCCCGGCCCAGTTCCGGTCAGCCACGGCCGCTCCGCATCGCCGGCCGGGCAGTGCTCAGGTGGGCCCGCAGGCTCCGCCTGGCCCGGGCGTACCGGCTGGAGACCGTGCCGGCCGGCTCGCCGAACATCGCCGCGATCTCCTGAAAGGTGTAGCGGTAGAGCACATGCAGCACGACCACGCTCCGCTCGGGACGTCCCAGCTCCTGCAACGCCTGCCAGAGGGCACCGTTGTCCACCACCGGGCCCGCCGGGTCGTCCGGCCGGGCGTCCGCGTCGTGGCGCGGCACCTCCCGCCGCCACCGCCGCCACCGGCTCACGTTGCGGGTGACGATGACCTGCCGGGCGTACGCCTCGGGGTTCTCCCGGGCCCGCGACCAGCGCTGCCACACCTCGATCATCGCGATCTGGGCCAGGTCGTCCGCCTCCGCGGCGCTGCCGCAGATCAGGTACGCGAAGCGGCGCAGCGGATCCAGGCGGGCCCGGGCGAACTCCTCGGCGTCGCCGAATCCGCCGTCGGCCATCGCGCCCCTCCTCCGGTCGGCGGCACCCTCACCCGGCCGGCACCGGGACGGAGAAATGCATGCCGGTCACTGTACTTTCCCGCCGGTCGTACCCGCCCGTCGTAGCCGTCCCCGCGTGGCCGGGCCCGCGCCCGCCACGCCGTCACCGGGTGGCCGGATCCGCGCCGCGGTAGCCGGCGGCCTGCAACGCGAACAGCTCGGCGTACCGGCCGCCGGCGGCCATGAGTTCGTCGTGCCCGCCCGACTCGACCAGCGCGCCGTCGTGCAGTACGAAGATCCGGTCGGCGTGCCGGACGTTGGCGAGCCGATGGGTGATCAGGATCGTCGTGGCCCGGCCCTGGCGGTCCCGGATGGCCTGGAAGAGCGCGTCCTCGGCGCGCGGGTCCAGCGCCGACGAGGGCTCGTCCATGATCAGCAGATCCGCGTCGCGGAGGAACCCGCGCGCCGCCGTGATCCGCTGCCACTGTCCGCCGGAGAGGTCCTGGCCCTGGGCGAAGGTCCGGTCCAGCAGGGTCTCGTAGCCGTACGGCAGCTCGCGGATCATGTCGTGGGCGACCGCGCGGGCCGCCGCGCGCTCGATCCGGGCCTGCTCCGGTTCGCTCTCCGCGTCGCCCAGCGCGATGTTCGTGGCGGCCGTGAAGGGCCACTTGTGGTACTCCTGGGTCACCACGGCGATCCGCGCGCGCAGCCCCTCGGCGTCCCACCCGTCCAGCGCCCGCCCGTTCCACTCGACCCGGCCGCCGCTGGGCGTACGCAACCCGGCGATCATCGCGGCGAGGGTGGACTTGCCGGAGCCGTTCTCGCCCACGAAGGCGACCGTCTCTCCGGCCCGGACGGTGAGGGTGACGTCGTCCACCGCCGGGGTGTCGCGGTCCGGGTAGGAGAGACTGACCCCGCGCACCGCCAGTTCGGTCAGCGGGGTGACGGCCGGGCCGCCCGCGGCGTCGGGGAGGTGGCCGGCGGCGCGGCTCATGAAGCCGGTGTAGTCGCCGAAGTGCTGTCCCTCCGTGTAGCAGCGGTCCACCTGCACCGTCACGGTGCTGAGCGAGCGCTGGGCGGCCTGCACCGCGATCACGCAGGTCGCCGCCGCCGACAGCGGGATCTGCCCGTCGAGCAGCAGGACGCCGAGCAGCACGTACACGATTCCGGTGGCGACCCCGCCGATCACCGCGCCGACGCTGGTGGTCGTGGTCACCCGCCGGGCCAGGGCGAGCTGGATCTCGGTCTCCACGCCCATCACCCGGTCGTACTGGTCGAGCAGGAAGCGGCGCAGGCCGTACGAGCGCAGCTCCGGGGCGGAGACGCGCTCGGCCATGAGCCGGTGCAGGAGCCAGAGCCGGCGGCGGCGCACCGAGCCGGCGATGTAGGTCTGGTACCGCTGGTGGCCGGCGCGCAGCGACGCCCAGGCGTTCGGCAGCGTCGCCACCAGCAGCGCGGCGATCAGCAGCGGATGGATCACGATCACGGCCACCGCCACGGCGAGCAGCCCGACCAGGCCCGCCAGCAGGTTCATCGCGGCCTGCACCAGCGAGATGGCCGACTCGGTGCCCCGTGACGCGCGTTCCATGTCGTCGGCGAACGCGTCCTGGTCGAACGCGTCGAGGCGTACCGCCGTGGTGACCTCGAAGAGCCCGCGCTCGACCTCGCGGTCGACCCGAGGGGTGAGGCCGTTCTGCGCGTACCCCATCGCGATGCCCATCCCGGCCCGTACCGCCGTCGCGGCGGCGAGCGCCGCGAGCGCGGGCAGCGCCGCCGCGACCCGGTCCGGCGTGGGGCCGCCGGCGAAGAGTTCGACGAGCACCCGCTGGGTGGCCAGCAGGCCGAAGGCCGCCATCACCCCGGCGCCGACCGTGGTGGCGGCGACCACCGACGTGCGGACCCGGTCGGCCCGCCAGCTGATCAGTAGCGCCCTGCCGACCAGGCGGGGCAGCTCCGCGAAGACGGTGAGCAGGCCCGCGTCGGCGCGGGCCCGTACCCCGGTCTCCCACCACATGGTGCGCAGCTCGGGGAGGACGGATTGCGCGGGTCGCGCGGCGGTCGGGCCGCCGCTGGTGCTGGTGCTGGTGCTGGCGCCGCGGGTGGTGTCGTCGGTGGCCGATGCGGTCACGGGGCTTCTCCGTTCGTCCGGCGGGTCGGGCAGCGCCGCGACCGCTCCGACGGGTGTCGAGGCTCCGACCCGCGTCGAGGCTCCGATCCGCGCCGAGGCTTCCGCCGGGCACGGGGTGGTGACCGGGCGGCGGGCGCCGTGACCGGCGTCGAGCGTCCGCCGACTTCGAGCGTCCGACCGGCGGCGGGACCTCGGCCGGCGGCGAACGGGCGCTCCGGACGGGGCGGACGTGCCGCCCGCTGGGCTTCGGGTCGGGTGCTGGACCATGAGCGATCGAGGCACCACGGAGCGTAGCTCCCGCCTCCGACAGTTCCGGGGGCCGTCGACGCCCGGCCCGCTGCCGACGCACCCGCTGTCCGTCGGTTCCGGTCCGTGGCTCCGCGCCGCCCGTCGGTCCCTGGTAGGTCGTTCCCGGCCCGCTCCGCGCCGGTACGCCCCGGGCCCGGCCCGCCGTCAGGACGGCCGGGAGAAGCCGCCCCGGGGCGCGATCAGCTCCAGGTTCGTCCCGTCCGGGTCGTTGAAGTACGCCACCTCGGTACCGAGCGCCTCCGCCGGGGTCACCTCGCCCGACGCGAACGTGTACGGCTCGCCGAGGAACTCCACGCCGGCCTCGCGCATCCGGGCGTAGACCGCCGCCAGGTCGTCGACCTGGAAGCAGAGGTGCATCGAGCCGGGCCGGTTGGCCGCCACCTGCGCGGGAGCGCCGGCCGGCTCGCGGAACTGGATCAGGTCGATGCCGAGGTTGTCCAGGTGGAAGGTGGCGTAGCGCAGGTCGGCCGCCGGCAACCCCTGCGTCTGGGCGAAGCCCATGCCGTGCATGGTCTCGTCCCGTACCGCCGGCTCCCGGCCGGTCAGCGCCCGGTAGAACTCGACCGAGCGGTCCAGGTCGGCGACCGAGATCCCGACGTGGGCGGCCGTACGCAGGTCGAACGTGCCTCGGGGGACCGCCTGAGCTGGCATGACCGACCTCTCCCTGCGGTGCGGCGGTCGGACGTAGGCCGCCGTCGGCGCGGGGTGGGCCAGCCCACGGTAACAGGGCTGCCGGCGCCGCCGGGGCGGTTCCCGGGCGCGGCGCCGCTGGGGGTCGATGGCCGGTCCCGCCCGGGTGTGCGTTCCGGGTGGGACCGGCGGGCCGGACGGGATCGACCACGGCTCCCGTCCGGCCCGATCCCGCCGCTCGGTGCGGGCGCGGTCGGTCGCGCCCGGTCAGGCCTTGACGACCAGGGTCTTCGCCGCCATGTCGCCGAGCCGGCGGCGTCGGTCGGAGTTGACCACGATGATGAGACCGACCAGGTACGCGAAGAGCCCGTCGACGATCCGCAGCAGGGTCCGGACGAGGGCGGAAACCAAGCCCGGCCGGTCGCCGGTCGCCTCGTCGATCACCCGGATGCCGGTGACCATCTTGCCGACCGTACGGCCGAGGAAGCCCTCCAGGAGCGTGTAGTACAGCAGCACGATGACCAGCAGCAGCAGGCTGCCGCCCGGTGACAGCGTGGTCAGGGCGAAGCCCGAGCTGTCGGTCTCGGTACCGAACAGCCTCGTGAGGAGACCGCTGACGGCGCCGAGGACGAGGCCGTCGATGACGGTGGCCCCGATCCGACGGCCGGTCACGCGGACGTTGCGCGTGCTCGCTACAGAAGTCATCGACAGCTCCACTGCGATAGATGGGTGCCGGTGTTCTACCCACACCCGGAACCGGCCACACGCCACCGCCCGTGGTTCGCCCCGGCGAGGCGTGCGGTCAGCGGTCAAATCCGCCCGACGCCGGCGCCGGCCGTCTGCGGCGCGGCCGAGTTGACGTACCGGTTGTTGCGCTACCCCCCCGGCACCGGTCCGCTCTTGTCGCCTGCCGACGATCCACGCGCCTGATCGGGACAACTGCGGGGACATAGGCCCCTCGGGAGCGCGCGAGGGCACTCTTTCCCGGTTCGTGTGCGACCTTGCCACGCCCCGCATGAGTGGGACCCCGCGCACACCCGCAAGGTCCGCACAAATACAGAGAATCAGTCCCTTCCACGGCCGTCCGAGGCCACTCTTTCTCTGTATTTGTGGTGGGCCACCGTGGGCGGCCTGTCGGGTCCGGCCTCACTCCGGTTGCCGGGTCAGCCGCCCCCACTCGGTCACCACCGGGATCAGCTCACCTTCCGTCCACAGCGGTAGCTGGTCGGCGAAGTGCGGGTCGCCGGGGTGACCGGACGCGCCGAACGGCACCACCCAGCGGCTGCGCGACCGGTCGCCCAGGTCCCAGACGTAGCGGGCGACCGGTCCGCGCCAGCAGGCGTCCGAGACGCCGGGGAGGCTCGACGTGGCGAGTACGCAGTCGGTGTCGCCGGAGAGGCGTACCTCCTCGCTGACCTCGGCCACGGACGCGTCGATCGCCGGGTCGACCGGCAGCCGTACCGGCCGGAGCCGGTGCCGGGCGCCCCACGGTCCGGGCGCCTCGCCCCGGGCCACCTCCTCCAGCGCGGCCGCCGCCTCCGGCTCCACCTCCCCGCCGAGCCGGTGCAGCCCCCGCACCACCGCGTCCAGCGCGTACCCGATCCGGGCCGGCGCGTCGGTCCAGGGCGCGAAGAGCGGGTCGAAGCCGCTCCCGGCGCGCAGCGGGCGCAGGCGCGGGTGCGCGGCGAGCCGGCGGGCCAGCGCGGCGCGCCAGGCGGCGAACGCGCCGGCGTCGGTACTCTCGGCGGCCATCCGCCCGTCCCAGGCGAGCAGCCGGTCCCGCAGCGCCCGCGCGGCCGGGCCGAGCGCGCCGGGGGCGAGCCGGGCCAGCAGGTCGCGCAGGACCTCGGCCGCCAGCCGGTCGTCCACGTGTACGGCGGCCGGTGCGGCCCCGTCGGCGAGCAGCGCGGCGATGCGCCGGGCCCGGTGCGGCGGCGAGAAGTCGGTGCCCAACTCCGCCACGTCCCCGGGCCGCCGGTCGTTCGCGGCGACGGTGACGGTGGTGAACTCGGCGCGGGGCAGCGGGGCGTATCCGGGCCGCCAGCGGTAGCGCGGCTCCCAGCCGGGGACGGGCAGCCGGCGGCACTCCTCGTCCCGGACCGGGACCAGCCCGGCGACCAGCCGCAACACCGTACCGGCGCGGTCGGCCACGAGCACGCTGTTGACCGGCTCGACCCAGCCGCGCAGCGCCTCGGCGACCTGCGCGGCGCTTTTCGCGCGCAGCAGCGGCAGCAGCGCGCCGAAGCCGAGGTCGGCCTCGACCCGGCTCGGGGTACGCAGGCTGATCGCCTCGCCGGTACGCCGGTCTACGTCGACGACCGGGCCGCGCGGAGTCTCGATCACCTCGACCGACTCGGCCGGGTGGCCGCGTACCTCGATCCGCTCCCAGTACGCCGGCACCGGCGCCCAGCCGTCCGGCTCGCGTACCAGCACCCGCCCGTCGACGCGGCGCAGCCGCTCGCGGTACACGTCCTGGTAGTCGGCCATCGCGTTGGTCACCGCCCAGGCGACCGCGCCCGCGTGCCCGAAGTGCGGCACCCCCGGTACGCCGGGGAAGGCGAGCCCGACCACGTCGAACTCCGGGCAGGCGAGGCGTACCTGCTGGTAGATGCCGGGAAGTTCGAGCAGGCGGTGCGGGTCCCCGGCGATCAGGGGGGCACTGCCGAGCCCAGGGTCACCCGGCACCGCCCAGGCGTTGCTGCCGGCACCGCCCGGACCCTCGCGCCCGAGTTCGGCGGGGCCGCCCGAGTACCTGAGACCGCCGGAGCCGCCCGAGTCACCCGGGCCACCCGAACCGTCGGGGTCGTCGGGATGCCCGGGTCCGAAGAGGACGGTGCCCGCCGGCCCGAGCGCGGCGGCGACGTCCGCCCGCCAGAGCTTGTTGGGGAACGTACCGAAGAGCACGTGCTGGACGAGGAAGACGCCGAGCGGGGTCCAGGGCCGCCACCGCCCGGGCCGGCAGCCGGTCGCCGCGAACTCGGGTGCGGCCTCCGCGCCGACGGCGAGCCCCTCGTTGACCCCGTCGACGTACGCGCCGACCCAGCGGCGCGTCGGCGGGTCGAGCCGCTCGAAACAGCGCCGGGCGGTGTCGTCCAGCCGTACCCGACGGGCGAAGCGGTCCCAGTCCAGCTCCGCCGGGCCGAGGTGCTCCGCGAGCCGCCCCTCGGAGCGCCAGCGCTCGACCTCGATCTGCCAGGCCCGGTCCGTCGCGGCGGTCCGGCCCTGGAGGTGGGCCAGCTCCTCGACGGTGTCGCCCCACAGGTGCGGGATTCCCCACCCGTCCCGGTACACGCCGGGGGCGGCGGGGCGCTCAGTCACGGGACCCGTCCGCCTCCGGGCGGCCCCGGTGCGCATCCGCCTCCCGGATGCCCCGGGACCCGTCCCGGCCCGGGAAGCCGCGGAACGCGTCGCGGTCGAGGAAGACGAGCTGGGCGCGCTTCTCCGCCAGGTCGACCTGCGGCCCCGGTACGAAGCCGGCCCGGACCAGGCGGGCGATGGCCCGCTCGTTGCGCGCGTCGGGTTCGGCCACGATCCGCCGCCGCGACGGGTCCGCCAACACGAAGTCCAGGAACGCCGCGAGCACGGTACCGGTGAAGCCGTGCTCGGGGGCGTCACCGGCCGGCGGCGCCACCATCAGGTGGATGCCGAAGTCGCCGGGCCGCACGTCGTAGCACTCGCCGACCGGGTCGGCCTCCGGCTGGTACGTCTGGAAGAGCCCCACCGGTACGCCGTCGCGGTGGATCAGGTACGCGTGGTGGGTGTCGAGCGAGTCCAGGTACTCGTAGATCTCGCGTACCCGGTCGCGGCCGATCTCGCGCATGCCCCAGAAGCGGGCCCGCTCCCGGGTGACCCAGTCGTAGATCAGGTCGAGGTCGCGGGCCGGTTCCACCTCGCGGATGCGGATGGTGCCGAACCCGTCGACGGTCCGCTCGTAGCGGACGACCGCCGCGTCCGGCGTCGCCGGGTCGTCGTCGGGCGCCGGGGCATCGGCGTCGGTGGGGGAATCCGGGTGGGTGGCGGGCTCGCTGGACATGCGTCTCCTCGTGCGGGGTCGGGAGGTGCGGTGCGGTGCGGGAGTCCGGAAGTCGGTGCGGGGCGGCTCGGGGTCGGGCGGCGCGGGGTCGGGAGGGGGCGGTGCGGTAGTCAGGCGGGGCGACGCGGGACGGCTCGGGCGGGGCGACGCGGGACGGCTCAGGCCGGGCGGGCCGCCGTCGCGGCGAGGCGGCGGCGGGCGGGGATGACCAGCGGCGTGCCGGACTCGGGATCGTCGATCACCCGGCAGGGTAGCCGGAAGACCTCCTCGACCAGCTCGGCGGTGACGATCTCGCGCGGGTCGCCGGCCGCCACCACCCGGCCGTCGCGCATCGCGATCAGGTGCGTGGCGTACCGCGCCGCGTGGTTGAGGTCGTGCAGCACCGCGACCAGCGTGCGGCCCTGCTCCTCGTGCAGCTCGGCGCAGAGGTCGAGCACCTCGATCTGGTGGGCGATGTCGAGGTACGTCGTCGGCTCGTCCAGCAGCAGCAGGGGCGTCTGCTGGGCCAGCGCCATCGCGATCCAGACCCGCTGCCGTTGCCCGCCGGAGAGCTCGTCCACGAGCCGGTCGGCGAGATCGGCCACCCCGGTCGAGACCATCGCCTCGCCGACCACCCGCTCGTCGTCGCGGGACCACTGCCGCAGCAGCCCCTGGTGCGGGTACCGACCCCGGGCGACCAGCTCGGCGACGGTGATGCCGTCCGGCGCGATCGAGGACTGCGGCAGCAGCCCGAGGGTACGGGCGACCCGGCGCGCGGGCAGCCCGTGGATGTCCCGCCCGTCGAGCAGTACCGCGCCGGTGGTCGGCTTCAGCATCCGCGACAGCGCGCGCAGCAGCGTGGACTTGCCGCAGGCGTTCGGCCCGATGATCACCGTGAAGGACCGGTCCGGTACGGCGATGGTCAGGTCCTCGGCGATGGTGCGCCGGTCGTAGGCGAGGGTCAGGCCGCTGCCGCTCAGCCGGGGTGCGCCGGGTTCCATCCGCGATACTCCGTTCGATTCCTGGTCGAGCCCGCCGTCGTGGTCCGCCCCGACGGGCCGGGCCGGGGCCGTCGGGTCCGCCCCGCCGGGCCCGGTGCGGGCGGTCACAGCCGGCCCGCCCGGCGCTGCGCGGCGAGCAGCCAGACGAGGTACGCGCCGCCGAGCGCGCCGGTGAGGACGCCGACCGGCAGCTGGTGCCCGGCGAAGACGCGCTGCGCGGCCCAGTCGGCGGCGACCAGCAGCGCCGCTCCCACCGCCATCGAGGGGAGCAGGTTGGGGCCGGGCGCCCGGGTCAGCCGCTTGGCCACGTGCGGGGCGGTGAGCGCCACGAACGACACCGGTCCGGCGGCGGCCGCCGCCAACGAGACCAGCAGCACCGCGGCACCGAGCAGCACCGGGCGCAACACGCCGACCCGTACGCCGAGCCCGCCCGCCGCGTCGTCGCCCAGCTCCAGCATCCGCAGCGCCGGCCCGCAGCCGAGCAGCACGAGCGGTACGAGGACCGCCATCGCGGCGAGCAGCGGCAGCGCGTCGGACCAGCCGCGCCCGTCGAGGCTGCCGGTGAGCCAGAGCATCGCCCGGGCCGCCTCCATCAGCTGGCCCCGGGTGAGCAGGTAGCCGTTGACGCCGGTGAGGATCGCCGAGACGCCGATGCCGACCAGCACCAGCCGGTGCCCGTGCACGCCGTTGCGCCAGGCCAGCGCGTAGATCAGCAGACCGGTGCCGAGCCCGCCGGCGACCGCCCCGGTCGACAGCGCCAGGCTGCTGCCGCCGGCGACGACCACGACGAGCGCGCCCACGGCGGCGCCCTGGGTGAAGCCGAGCACGTCGGGGCTGCCGAGCGGGTTGCGTACCAGGGACTGGAAGACCGTACCGGCGAGCGCGAGGGCGGCGCCGACCAGCAGCGCGGTGACCAGCCGGGGCAGCCGCAGCTCCCCGATGATGAAGTTGTCCGTCGCCGAGCCCTGCCCGGCGAGGGTGCGCAGCACGTCGGCGGGGCTCATCGGGTAGTCGCCGCCGCCGATGGAGACGACCCCGACCGCGAACGCCACCAGCGTGGCGCCGGCGCCGACGGCCAGGGCCCGGCTGCGGACGCGCAGCGAGAGCCCGCCCGGGGTACGGATGACGATCATTTGCGGGCCACCGGCCGCCGGACCACCAGGTAGAGGAAGAGCGGCCCGCCGAGCACGGCGGTGACGATGCCGACCTGGAGTTCGCCCGGGCGGCCCAGCAGCCGGCCGAGCACGTCCGCGCCGAGCAGCAGCACCGGGGCGAGCACCGCGCAGTACGGCAGCAGCCAGCGCAGGTCCGGCCCGGTGAGCGCCCGCACGAGGTGCGGTACGAGCAGCCCGACGAAGACGATCGGACCGCAGGCCGCGGTCGCCGCCCCGCAGAGCAGCGTCACGGCCACGATGACGGCGACCCGGATCGCGGCCGGGCGGGCGCCCAGCGAGCGGGCCGCGTCGTCGCCGAGGGCGAGCGCGTTGAGGGGTCGGGCCACCGCGAGCGCGATCACCACCCCGGCGGCGACGAAGGGCAGCACCCGGAGCACCGTGGCCCCGTCGGCGCTGGCCAGCGAGCCCACGGTCCAGAACCGCATCCGTTCCAGCGACGCGCTGCTGAGCAGCATCATCGCGTTGACGTACGAGTAGAGGGTGGCGTTGAGCGCGGCCCCGGCCAGCGCGAGCCGGGCCGGGGTGGCCCCGCGCCCGCCGCCGACCGTGTAGACGAGGGCGGTGACCGCCGCCGCGCCGGCCAGCGCGAACCAGATGTAGCCGCCGAAGCCGGTCAGCGGGAGCAGGGCGGCGGCCGTGGCGACCGCGGCGGAGGCGCCGGCGTTGATGCCGAGCAGCCCGGGGTCGGCGAGCGGATTGCGGGTCAGCGCCTGCATGACGGCGCCGGCCAGGCCCAGGGCGGTGCCGGCGAGCAGGCCGAGCAGCGTACGGGGCAGCCGCATCCGGTGCACCACGGCGTACGCGGGGGAGTCGGCCTGTACGAGTCCCTGCCAGACGTCGTGGAGCGGGAGCGCGCTGGCGCCCACCGCGATACTGAGAACCAGGACCGTGGCGAGCAGCAGCAGGGACGCCACCAGCCCGGTCGCGCGCAGGCCGGGCCGGCCGCGCCGGGGCCGTACGGCCGCCGGTGCCGGCAGGACCAGGGGTGGCCCGCTGCGCGATGGTTGGGTTACGGACAGTGTGGGCTCCAGATCGTGGGACCGGTGCGGCGGACCACCGTTGACAGCGACTTAGGTTAGGGTAACTTAACAACGTCGCCGGTCGGCTGACCATCCTGAACGCGAAGGCTGACCCTCCTCAACGCGAAAGACGTTGCCATGTCACATTTGCCGCCCGCTACCCGTCTGTCCCGCCGCGGCCTGCTCGCCGCGGGCGGAGCCGTCACACTCGGCGCCCTCCTCGGCGCCTGTGGCCGGGGCGGCGAACCCGCGTCCCCGTCGGGCGAGGGCAACGGGGGCAAGGGCAACGGGAGCCCCTGGTCCTTCACCGACGACCGGAACGAGAGGGTCACCGCGGCCGGCACGCCGACCCGGATCGTCGCCTTCACCGGCACCGCGGCGGCCCTGGTCGACTTCGGACTCGACAAGCAGATCGTCGGGGTCTTCGGCGAGACCAAGCGCGCCGACGGCAGCGTCGAACCACAGGCCGGGGACCTGGACGTGGAGGCCGTGACCATCCTCGGCAACGCGTGGGGCGAGTTCAGCGTCGAGAAGTACGCCGCGCTGCGCCCGCAACTCCTGGTCACCCACATGTACGACCCCGGCGCCCTCTGGTACGTGCCGGACGAGAGCAAGGACAAGATCCTCCCGCTCGCGCCGAGCGTCGCCATCGGCGTCGGCCGGGTACCGATCACCAAGCCGATCGCGCGCTACGCCGAGCTGGCCGCCTCCCTCGGCGCCGACCTGAACGCCAGGAAGGTGACCGACGCCAAGGCCCGCTTCGAGGCCGCGAGCGAGACCCTGCGCCAGGCGGTCAGGGCGAACCCGGGCATCAGGGTGATGGCCTCCTCCGGCAGCGCCGACCTCTTCTACGTCTCCAACCCGAAGATCAGCACGGACCTGCTCTACTTCGCCGAGCTGGGGGTCGAGTTCGTCCAGCCGGCCAAGCTCGACCCGGGCGACTACTTCGAGAGCCTGAGCTGGGAGAACGCCGCCAAGTACGGCGCCGACGTGATCCTGCTCGACAACCGGCCCACCACGCTGCAACCGAAGGACCTGGCCGCGAAGCCGACCTGGGCGCAGCTGCCCGCCGTCCGGGCGAACCAGGTCGCGGCCTGGGACGCGGTGCCGCGCTTCTCGTACGCGGGTGCCGCGCCGCTGCTGGAGAACCTGGCCAAGGTCATCCAGGGCGCCAAGAAGGTCGGCTGAACCGAGGATGACGACCACCCAACTCGCCCCCGCCGCCGTACAGTTCCGCTTCTTCGAGGCACGGGTCGTCCGGTGCCGGCGGCTCGGACCCTCCATGCTCAGGATCACCTTCGGCGGTACCCAGCTCGCCGGGTTCGCCGGCGGCGGCCGGGACCAGAGCCTCTCGCTCTTCCTGCCGCACCCCGGACAGGACGCGCCCGTGGTACCCGTCGAGTTCGGCGACGACTGGTTCGCCCGGTGGCGCGCCCTCGACCCCGAGGTACGCGCGGTCATGCGCTCGTACACGGTACGGGCGCAGCGGCCGGAGCGCGCCGAGGTGGACATCGACTTCGCCCTGCACGGCGGTACCGGCCCGGCCTCCCGCTGGGCGGCGTCCGCCCGCCCCGGCGACCGCGTCGTCCTGCTCGGCCCGGCGACGGCGGAGAACCGCAGCGTCGGGTTCCGCCCGCCCGCCGGCACCGACTGGGTGCTGATGACCGCCGACGAGACCGCGCTGCCCGCCGTCGGCGCGATCCTGGACTGGCTGCCGGCCGGCACCCGGGCCCGGATCTGGATCGAGGTCGCCCACCTCGCCGACATCCAGTACCTGCCGACCGCCGCCCAGGCCGAGGTCACCTGGCTGGTCCGGGGCGGCGCCGGCAACCGTGGCCCCGGGCTGATCGAGTCGCTGCGCTCCGCCCCGCTGCCCGGCGGCACCGGGTACGCCTGGATCGCCGGCGAGTCCGCCACCGTCCGCGCGGTACGCCGGCACCTGGTCGGCGACCGCGGCTTCGACCGCGAACGGGTCACCTTCTCCGGCTACTGGCGCCGGGGCGTCTCCGAAGAGGACCTGCGCGAACGCGCCCGCGCCCGTACCGCCGAGGAGCTGTCATGAGCACGCAGGGGCCCACCGTCGAGGCGTCACCGTCCGGGACGGATTCCCGGCCGGCGGGCGCACGCGCACACCTGTTCCGCAACGGCACGGTCGAGGAGTACCGGCGGGCGCTGCTCGACGGGATCGACCGGGTGGCCAACCGGGTGGCCGGCACCGAGCGGCCGTTCACCGGGATCAGCCCGGGCACGCTGGCGCCGGAGATCTCCGGGATCGACCTGGACCTGCCGCTGGGCGACAGCGGCGCCGCCCTGGACGAGATCGAGCAGATCTACCTGCGCGACGCCGTCTACTTCCACCACCCCCGCTACCTGGCCCACCTCAACTGCCCGGTGGTGATCCCGGCGCTGCTCGGCGAGGCGCTCCTCTCGGCCGTCAACTCCTCGCTGGACACCTGGGACCAGAGCGCCGGCGCGACCCTGATCGAGCGCCGGCTGGTCGAGTGGACGGCCGCGCGGGTCGGGCTCGGTCCGGACGCCGACGGGGTCTTCACCAGCGGCGGCAGCCAGTCCAATCTGCACGCGCTGCTGCTGGCGCGCGAGGAGACGTACGCGCAGGTCGCCGCCGCGAGCGCGACCCCGCCGACCCGGCCGGAGCTGCTGCCCCGGCTGCGCGTCCTCACCTCGGAGGCCGCCCACTTCAGCGTGCGGAAGTCGGCCAAGCTGCTCGGTCTCGGCGCGGACGCGGTCGTGGCGGTCGAGACCGACGCCGAGCGGCGCATGTCGCCGGCCGGGCTGGCCCGTGAGATCGCCCGCTGCCGGCAGCAGGGGCTGCTGGTGGCGGCCGTGGTCGCCACCGCCGGTACCACCGACTTCGGCTCGATCGACCCGCTCACCCCGATCGCCGACCTCTGTACGGCCGCCGGGGTGTGGCTGCACGTGGACGCCGCGTACGGCTGCGGGCTGCTGGTCTCCCGCACCCGCCGGCACCTGCTCGCCGGCATCGAGCGGGCCGACTCGGTCACGGTCGACTACCACAAGTCCTTCTTCCAGCCGGTCAGCTCCAGCGCGGTGCTGGTCCGCGACCGGCGGACGCTGCGGCACGCCACCTACCACGCCGACTACCTCAACCCCGCGCGCATGGTCGAGCAGCGCATCCCCAACCAGGTGGACAAGAGCCTGCAGACCACCCGCCGCTTCGACGCGCTCAAGCTCTGGCTGACCCTGCGCGTGATGGGCCCGGACGCTCTCGGCGCCCTCTTCGACGAGGTGGTCGACCGGGCCGCCGGCGCCTGGCAGATGCTGAGCGAGGACCCCCGGTTCGAGGTGGTGAACCGCTCGCAGCTCAGTACGGTGGTCTTCCGGTACCTGCCGACCGGGCCGGAGCGGGAGCTGGCCGACGCGGCCAACCTGTACGCCCGCGACGCGCTGGCCGCCTCGGGTGCCGCCGTGGTCGCCGGCACCCGCGTCGACGGCCAGCACTACCTGAAGTTCACCCTGCTCAACCCCGAGACCTCGCTCGACGACATCGGCTACGTCCTCGACCTGATCGCCGAGCACGCCGGCCGGTACGTGCACGAGAAGCGCGGCCAGGCCGTGGTCTGCCACGCCGGCTGACCGGCGCGTCGGGCCCGCCCCGTCACCACCCCTCGTCCACCACCCGACATCCGCGGTACGCGCGGCAGGAGCGCCATGTCCACCCACGACTTCATCGCCGTCGGGCTGGGCCCCTACAACCTGGGCCTGGCCTGCCTGACCGAACCCCTACCCGAGCTGGACGGCGTCTTCCTGGAGGCGCGCGGCCAGTTCTCCTGGCATCCCGGGATGCTGCTGGAGGCGACGCACCTGCAGACCCCGTTCATCGCCGACCTGGTCACGCTGGCCGACCCGACCTCGCCGTACTCGTTCCTCAACTACCTGAAGGAGCGCGGCCGGCTCTACCCGTTCTACATCCGGGAGAACTTCTACCCGCTGCGCGTCGAGTACGACGACTACTGCCGCTGGGCGGCCGGCCGGCTCGGCAGCGTCCGCTTCGGACACGAGGTGACCTCGGTCGAGTACGACCCGGCCGACGAGCGGTACGTGGTGCGCGCGGTACGGGCCGGGACGGGGGAGCGGGTCGAGTTCCGGGCCCGGCACCTGGTGCTCGGCACCGGCACCCCGCCGGACGTGCCGGAGGCCGCCCGCGGGCTCGGCGGCGACGTCGTCCACAACTCGCGCTACCTGGAGCACCGGGACCGGCTGCGGCGGAAGAACAGCATCACCGTGGTCGGCAGCGGCCAGAGCGCCGCCGAGATCTACCGCGACCTGCTCGGCGACATCGACGCGTACGGCTACCGACTGAACTGGGTCACCCGCTCGCCGCGCTTCTTCCCCCTCGAATACACGAAACTGACCCTGGAGATGACCTCGCCGGACTACGTGGACTACTTCCACGCGCTGCCCGAGCCGACCCGGTACCGGCTGGAGTCCGAGCAGAAGGGGCTCTTCAAGGGGATCAACTCGGCCCTGATCAACGAGATCTTCGACCTGCTCTACCAGCAGAGCGTGGCCGGGCCGGTCGCCACCCGGCTGCTGACCAACACCGAACTGACCTCGGCGAGCCACGACGAGCCGACCGGCACGTACACGCTCGGGCTGCGCCAGGTCGAGCAGGAGCGGGACTTCTCGCTGCGTACCGAGGGGCTGGTGCTCGCCACCGGTTACCGGTACACCGTGCCCGACTTCCTCGCCCCGATCCGGGACCGGATCCGCTTCGACGGGCACGGGCGCTTCGACGTGGCCCGCAACTACACCATCGACGCGGCCGGCCGGGAGATCTTCCTCCAGAACGCCGCGACACACGCGCACAGCGTCACCTCGCCCGACCTGGGCATGGGCCCGTACCGCAACTCGTGGATCATCCGGGAGCTGCTCGGCCGGGAGGTCTACCCGATCGAGAAGTCGATCGCCTTCCAGGAGTTCGGCGCGCCCTCGGACGGTGGCTCGTGACCGTCTACCGCCGTACCGACCCGGCACTGGGCGAGTTCGCGCTGCGTACGCTCGACCCGGTCGCCGACGCCGAGCTGCTGCACGCCTGGGTGACCCATCCGCGCTCGGTGTTCTGGCTGATGCAGGACGCCGACGTGGCCCGGGTGACCGAGGAGTACCGGCGCATCGCCGAGCACCCGCACCACGACGCCTTCCTCGGCCTCTGGCGGGGCGAGCCGGCCTTCCTCGCCGAACGTTACGACCCGGCCCGGGTCGAGCTGGTCGGCCTCTACGACCCGCTCCCCGGCGACGTGGGCATGCACTTCCTCTGCGCCCCCACCGACACCCCGGTGCACGGCTTCACCCGAGCGGTGATCACGACGGTGCTGGCCTGGCTCTTCGCCGACCCGGCGACCCGGCGCGTGGTGGTCGAGCCGGACGTGCGCAACACCGCCGTGCACGCGCTCAACGCGGCCGTCGGGTTCGAGGTCGTCGGCACCGTCGCCAAGCCGGAGAAGCGGGCCCTGTTGAGCACCTGTACCCGCGCCCAGTTCCTGGCCGCCACCGGAGGAGCGGAATGAACCCCATCGACGCCGTCGCCCACCTCACCCCGGAGAACTGGGCGCGCGCCAACCGGCTCCTGGTCCGCAAGGCCCTCGCGGAGTTCGCCCACGAGCGGCTCGTCACCCCGGTGCCGGTCGACCCGGAGGCGGCCCCGACGTCCCCGCGCCGGTACGTGGTGACCAGCGACGACGGCAGCGTCGAGTACCGCTTCACGGCCCGGGTGCGGAGCCTGGAGCACTGGGAGATCGACGCCGACGGCATCACCCGGCACCGCGACGGCACCGAGCTGCCGCTGGACGCCCTCGACCTCTGCGTGGAGCTGCGGCAGTCGCTCGGCCTCGGCGCGCGGATCCTCCCCGTCTACCTGGAGGAGATCAGCTCCACCCTGGCCGGTGTCGCGTACAAGCTGGCCAAGCCGCCGGTGCGCGCCGACGAACTGGCCGGCGCCGACTTCCAGGCGATCGAGACCGGGATGACCGAGGGCCACCCCTGCTTCGTGGCGAACAACGGCCGGCTCGGCTTCGGCGCGGACGAGTACCGGCGGTACGCGCCGGAGGCGGCCAACCCGGTACGGCTGATCTGGCTGGCCGCGCACCGGGACCACGCGACCTTCACCTGCGCCGCCGACCTGGACTACGAGACGCTGATCCACGAGGAACTGGGGGAGGAGACCCTCGCCGGCTTCGCCGAGACCCTGGCCGGCCTCGGGCTGGACCTCGCCGACCACCTGCTGATCCCGGTGCACCCGTGGCAGTGGTGGAACAAGCTGTCGGTCACCTTCGCCGGCGAACTCGCCCGTCGCCGGCTGGTCTGCCTCGGTCCCGGCCCGGACGAACACCTGGCCCAGCAGTCGATCCGAACCTTCTTCAACATCACCACCCCGCGCCGGCACTACGTCAAGACGGCCCTGTCGGTGCTGAACATGGGCTTCATGCGCGGGCTCTCGGCCGCGTACATGGAGGCGACCCCGGCCATCAACGACTGGCTCGCCGACCTGGTCGCGAACGACGAGATCCTCGCGTCGACCCGGCTGACCATCCTGCGGGAGCGGGCGGCCGTCGGCTACCACCACCGGCAGTACGAGGCCGCGACCGACCGCTACTCGCCGTACCGGAAGATGCTGGCGGCGCTGTGGCGGGAGAGCCCGGTGCCCGCGCTGGAGCCGGGGCGGCGGCTGGCCACCATGGCGTCGCTGCTGCACGTCGACGCCGAGGGGCGCTCGCTCGCCGCCGCGCTGGTCGCGCGCTCGGGGCTGGCCCCCGAGGCGTGGCTGCGCCGGTACCTGGACGCGTACCTGACCCCGCTGCTGCACAGCTTCTACGCCTACGACCTGGCCTTCATGCCGCACGGCGAGAACGTCATCCTCGTCCTCGACGAGGGCGGCACGGTCGAACGGGTGATCTTCAAGGACATCGCCGAGGAGATCGCGGTGATGGACCCGGAGGCGGAGCTGCCCGAGCGGGTACGCCGCATCCAGGCCGCCGTGCCGGAGGAGATGCGGCTGCTCGCCATCTTCACCGACGTCTTCGACTGCTTCCTGCGGCACCTCGCCGCCATCCTGGCGACCTCGGACGTGCTCGACGAGGAGAGCTTCTGGCGTACCGTCGCCGAGTGCGCGGCCGACTACCAGCGGCGGGTGCCGCACCTGGCCGAGCGGCTGCGCCGGTACGACCTCTTCGTCGAGGAGTTCGCGCTCTCCTGCCTCAACCGGCTGCAACTGCGCGACAACCAGCAGATGGTCGACCTCGCCGACCCGTCGGCGGCGCTCCAACTCGTCGGCACGCTGCGCAACCCGATCGCGCCCTACGCGCCGGCCGCGCCCGCGCGGCCGGCCGTGCCCGCGCAGCGAGCGGTGCCGGCGCCGCCCGCCGGTGCCGCCCCGGGCGCGGCGGCCGCGCCGTCCCCGCCGGGGCGATGACGGTTCTCGAAACCGGGGTGGCCAACCGACTGCCCACCCGCTGGCTGATCCTCGCGGTGGTCTGCCTCGCCCAGCTCGCCGTGCTGCTCGACAGCACCGTGCTGAACGTGGCCATCCCGGTGCTCGGCACGGAGCTGGGCGCCAGCACCGCCGAGATCCAGTGGACCATCAACTCGTACGCGTTGGTGCAGGCCGGGCTGCTGCTCACCGCGGGCGGCCTCGCCGACCGGTACGGGCGCAAGCGGGCCCTGCTCGCGGGGCTGGCCCTCTTCGGCGTCGGGTCGCTGGCGGCTGGCCTCGCGCCGTCGGCCGGCGCACTGGTCGCGGCGCGGGCCGGCATGGGCGTGGGCGGGGCGCTGCTGACCACCAGCACGCTCGCCGTGGTGATGCAGGTCTTCGACGCCGACGAACGGCCGCGCGCGATCGGCGTCTGGGCGGCCGTGAACGCGCTCGGCTTCGCGGCCGGCCCGCCGATCGGCGGTCTGCTGCTCGCCCACTTCTGGTGGGGCGCGATCTTCCTGGTGAACCTGCCGGTGGTGGCGCTCGGGCTGGTCGCGGCCTGGGCGCTGCTGCCCGAGTCGCGGGGCCCGGCCGCCGGGCGCCCCGACCTCGGCGGCGCGGCGCTCTCCACCGCGGGAATGTCCGCCCTGGTCTACGCCATCATCTCCGGGCCCGGACACGGCTGGCTCTCCGCGCACGTCCTCCTGCCGGCCGGTGCGGGCGCGCTGCTGCTCGCCGCCTTCGCCGGCTGGGAGCGGCGGGTCCGGCACCCCATGCTCGACCTGGACTTCTTCCGCAACCGGGGCTTCGTCGGCGCGATCTCCGGGGTCGTACTGGTCACCTTCGGCAGCGCCGGGGCGCTCTTCCTGCTCACCCAGCAGCTCCAGTTCGTCCGCGGGTACGAGCCCTGGGAGGCCGGGCTGCGCACCGCGCCGTTCGCGCTCAGCGTGGTCCTGCTCAACTTCGCCGGGGTGTCCACCCGGGCGATCCGGGCGCTCGGCGTACCGCTCGCCATCGCCGCCGGAATGTCGCTCTTCGCGGCCGGCCTCGTGGTGGTCGCCCGCAGCGCCCTCGACGGGTACGGCGGGCTGCTGGCCGGGCTGATCCTGATGGGGGCGGGCTGCGCGCTGGCCAACCCGGCGATCGTGGCGGCGGTGATGGGCGCGATCCCGGCCGACCGGGCCGGCACCGGGGCCGGCATCGACGGCACCCTGTCCGAGGTGGGCAGCGGCCTCGGCGTGGCCGTACTGGGCGCGGTGATGAACGCCCGCTTCGTCGCGCTGCTGCCCGGTACGGCGGCCGGCGCGGCCTCGTTCCCGGACGCCCTGGCCGCCGTCCACGGCGGTACCGGGCGCGCCGAGGTGACCGAGGCGTTCGTCGCGGGGCTGGCGGCCGGCCAGCTCGTGGGCGCCGCCGCGGTCCTCGCCGGCGCCTGCCTCGCCGCGCTGCTGCTGCACCGGGCCCGGCGCCCGGGCGCGGCCCCGCGCGAACTGGCCGCGCCCGTCCCACCGGCCGACGCGACGCACCGACGTCCGGACTGACGCGTCCCGCGCGGCGAGCACCCCGCCACCGTCTTGACTGATCAACCGATTTCTATAGTGTTACGGGAGAGCGCTCTCCAAACCCCCGTCGACCCGGCAGCGGGTCGTCGTCCCCTCGCGCCGACCCCGCCGCCGGTGCCGGGACCCGCTGCCCCCACCTGGGAGCGACCATGTTCTCCAGCAGATCCCCCGGCCGCCCAACCACCCGTCTCCGCTCGCGCGGCCGCAGCCTCGCCGTCCTCGTCGGACTCGTCGTCGTCGCGCTGCTCACCGGCTATCCGAACGCGACCGTGCCGCCCGCCCACGCGGCCGGCGTGCTGCTCTCGCAGGGCAAAACCGTCACCGCCTCGTCGGTCGAGAACGCCGGCACGCCCGCCTCGGCCGCCGTCGACGGCAACCCCGGCACCCGCTGGGCCAGCCAGTTCACCGACCCGCAGTGGCTCCAGGTCGACCTGGGCGCCAGCGCCGACATCGACCGGGTCGTGCTGACCTGGGAGGCGGCGTACGCCACCGCGTTCCAGCTCCAGACCTCGGCCAACGGCTCGACCTGGAGCACGGTCTACAGCACCACCACCGGCACCGGCGGCACCCAGGACCTCACCGTCACCGGCACCGGCCGGTACGTGCGGATCTACGGCACCGCGCGGGCCACCGGGTACGGCTACTCGCTCTGGGAGTTCCAGGTCTACGGCACCCAGAGCGGCGGCCCCGGCGGCGGTGGCCCCGGCACCGTCATCTCCGAGTTCAAGCCGGTCTCGGCCTCCTCCTGGGAGGGCGGCAACGCCCCGGCGGCGGCCCTCGACGGGCGGACCACCACCCGCTGGTCCAGCCAGTTCGCCGATCCGCAGTGGCTCCAGGTCGACCTCGGCGGCACCGCCAGCATCACCGGGGTCACGCTGAACTGGGAGGCCGCGTACGCGAAGGCGTACCGGATCGAGGTCTCCGCCGACGGCGCCAGCTGGAACAGCGTCTACTCCACCGCCGACGGTCGCGGCGGCGTCGAGCGGCTCACCGTCACCGGCACCGGCCGCTACGTGCGCTTCTACGGCACCGCGCGGGCCACCGGGTACGGCTACTCGCTCTGGGAGTTCCAGATCTCCGGTACGGTCGACAGCAGCGCGACCACGCCGCCGATGCTCTCCGGGCCGACCCGCCCGCCGGGCACCACCGGACAGTTCGCCCTCAACGCCCCGGCCGACGGCGCGATGGTCACCACCACCCGCCGGCCCGCGCTGAGCTGGGCCGCCGTCGGCGGCGCGAGCCGCTACCAGGTCTGGATCAACATCAGCCGGACCGACTACGACTTCACCGCCGCCGGCAACCTCATCGACCTCTACACCAAGGTCGCCGAGCCGACCGGCACCAGCTACACGCCGAGCTGGGACCTGCCGGACCGGTGGACCTACAAGTGGTACGTCGTGGCGGTCACCGGCGGCGGCACCAGCACCTCGAACATCCGCCGGTTCAGCGTCTACGTGCCGACGCTGAGCACCGTCGCCGACGGCGTACGGATCGTCAACGGCAGCCGGGACCTCAACAAGAACGGCACCATCGAGCCGTACGAGGACTGGCGGCAGCCCGTCGAGACGCGGGTGAACGACCTGCTCGGTCGGATGACGACCGAGGAGAAGGCGTACCAGATGTTCTACAACGCCCAGCAGTTCCCGCAGTCGGGCTGGCACTTCGGCCCGGCCGAGGCGCAGGACCTGCACAACACGCTGCTGGCGTCGAGCGGCACCCGGCTGGGCATCCCGTTCATCTCGGCCGGCGACACGATCCACGGCTACAAGACGACGTACCCGACCCAGAGCGCGCTCGCCGCGGCCCGTGACTACGCGCTCGACTACAAGCTCGGCGACATGCAGCGGCGCGAGCAGCTGGAGGTCGGCACCCGGGGCGTGCTCGGGCCGCTCGCGGAGGTCGGCACCAAGGTGCTCTACCCCCGCATCCAGGAGGGCAACGGCGAGAACGCCGACGTCGCCGCGGCCCAGGTACGCGCGCTGGTCGCGGGGCTGCAGGGCGGCCCGGAGCTGAACCCGCGCTCGGTGCTCGCCACCGTGAAGCACTGGCCGGGCGAGGGCGCCGGCGGCGAGGCCCTGATCGTCTACGACGGGGTCACCATCAAGTACCACATGATCCCGTTCCGGGCCGCGATGGAGGCGGGCGCCGTCAACATCATGCCCGGGTACGCGGGCAGCTCCTTCCTCGACCCGGGCGGTCCGGGCGCGGGGGACAGCGCGAAGATCCTCGCCTACCTGCGGCAGAACCTCGGGTACACCGGGCTCATCACCACCGACTGGCTCCCCTCGGGCTCCTGGGTGGGCGCCGCCAAGGCCGGCTCGGACGTGATGGGCGGCGCCGACCCCGGCGCGGCCGGCTTCTCGATCGCCACCTTCGTCGCCAACGTGCCGCTGTCGCGCATCGACGACGCGGTCCGCCGGGTGCTACGACTGAAGTTCCAGCTCGGGCTCTTCGAGAACCCGTACGGCGACCCGGTCAACGGGCCGTACCGCTTCCACACGCCGGCGTACACGGCCCTGGCCAACCAGGCGTCGCGCGAGTCGATGACGCTGCTCAAGAACAACGGTGTGCTGCCGATGCGGCTCGCGGCCGGCGACAACATCGTGGTGGCCGGACCGCGCGCCACCGACACCACCGCCTGCTGCATCTGGACCAGCTACTTCCACCAGGAATACGGCTCGCAGACCATCCTCGACGCGATCAGATCGAGGGCGAGCCGGGCCGGGGTCAACGTCTACCAGGACACCGGACCGGCACCGAAGCTCGCGGTCGTGGCGGTGGGGGAGTCGTCGTACACGCACGCGACGAACTGGGTGAAGGAGCAGCCGTACCTGCCGCCGGACCAACTGTCGATCATTCAGAACTTCCAGCGGCAGGGGATACCCGTCGTGGTGGTGCTGGTGCTGCCCCGGCCGTACGTCATCACCGAGTGGAACAGCCTGGCCAGCGCGATCGTGGTCACCTACCGGGGCGGTGAGGAGATGGGGCCGGCCCTGGCCAGCCTGCTCTTCGGCGACTACGCGCCGAGCGGCAAGCTGCCCTGGCAACTGCCGCGCAACCTCACCGACGTGCTCCGGGCCGGTGGCACCGACGTACCGGCCGACGCCACGGAGAGCTGGGACCTGCCGTACGACCTGGGTGCCACCGCCGCCCAACGTACGGAGATCCGGGCGAGAATCGACGCCGGCCAGCCGGTACCCACCAACTACGGCAACCCCCTCTACCCCTACGGCGCCGGCCTGACCGGCTGGAGCTAGCCTCGTCCGCGTCCCTCTCCGCCGATCGTCCCCCGTCGATCTAGGGCAAATCCCTGCTAGTGGATCTCCAATCACCACGATTTGCCCTAGATCGACGGGGTGTCCGCACGAGTCACCGGAGGCGCCATGCTGTTCCTCGTCGTCGCGTACGACCATCCCGGACCGGTGGGGCGCGAGCGCCGTGCCGCCGCCCGCGAGCGGCACCTGGCCCAGGCCGCGATGAGCCTCGGGGTACGGGCCGTCTACGGCGCGACGATCCTCGACGACGACGGCGAGATGGTCGGCTCCATGCTGGTGATGGAGGCCGCCAGCCGCGACGAGCTGGACGCCTGGCTGCGCGTCGAGCCCTACGTCGTCGAGGACGTCTGGCAGCGGGTGAGCGTCCACCCGTGCCACGTGCCACCGGCCTTCCGGAAGCCGGCGCCGGCCTGACACTCCCCCCACGGTCCGGCAACTCGGGTGGTCAGCTGGTGCGGCTCAGGTGTCGTACCGGCCGCCCGTCGATCCGGGCTGCGGTGCGTGCTGGACCGAAATCACCCTTCTGCTTCGGGCGGTGGGGGAGTCGACAATTGGGTGGGTCGGATTTCGACCGACATCCGGCTCCACGGGGCGTCCCGTAAACGCACGACGGGAAAAGACGGCGGACGGTCGAATAGCGTTTGCCCATCCGAACAGGGCGATGCCGAATCTGTTCGCCATTGGCGAGGGCATCGCCCGATCAGGTTCCCCGAACGGAAAGGGATGAAGGATGCGCAGGAAGAATTCGGCTCTCCGTACCCTGGCCACGGTGGCTGGCGTGATGACCATCTCGCTGGCGGCGTTCGCCACCCCCGCCCAGGCCGCGGACGTGCAGTGGGCGACCCTCTACGAGCACGCCAACGGGCTCGGCCAGACGTACAACGTCTTCGGGCCGGCGCCGTGCGGCGGCAACCTCGTCAACATCCCGACGTGGTTCAACGACAAGACCTCCTCCGTACGGGTGCACGTGCCCGGCTGCTGGATCGACCTGTACGAGCACTCGGGCGGGCAGGGTCTGCGGTGGACGGCCAACTACGAGAACAACCAGCCGGTCGCCGTCCCGCTCTGGTTCAACGACAAGGCGTCCTCGTTCAAGTAGTCGACGCGTACAAATAGCTCGCCCCGCAGCTCAACCTCGGGGTCCGGCACAATTCCCGCGTGCCGGACCCCGCGATGCCATGCCTTGTCCAGTTTCCGGGACTACCGGCGGAGGCGCGGGCGGATAGGCTCTCCCCGCCTGCGCCGAGCAACTGGAGGAATCGCATGGGGGCGAAGACCGCCCTGCTGGCGTTTGCCGACGGAGATATTCGCCGAGCCCTGCTCGGGCCGGCGCCGGCCTCGCGCGAGGAGACCGAGGCAGTCGTACGTCGAATCCATCCCGGATACTCCGTCGATCCGGGGAAGGACTCCACGCTCCTTGAGGAGGCGTATCCGCCGGACGACGTCACGTACGCGACCGTGCTGCCCGGCGCGGAACTGTTCTGTACCCGGCGCCTGGTCCTCGACCGCCCCTCCGAACTGCCCGACCATTTGCTTGCGCTGGGCGCCGGCCGGCGCATCCTCATGCACGGCATGCACTCGGCGGTCGACGGGCTCTGCTTCGCCGTCTGGGAGGACGGTCGGCTGGTCCGTTCGCTCAGCCTCTCGCCGGACAGCGGCATCATCGAGAACATCGGCGAGCCGTACGACTTCGAGCGCCCCTACTGGGCCGGCGAGCGCGCGGTCGAACCCGTACCGGGCTGGCCCGACAATGGTCCGTATCCGTTGCCGTTCCACCCCCTGGAACTCGGCGAGGATGCGCTGCGCGCCCTCTTCGGGTTCGTCATCGAGGGGTACCCGGACCCGGACGACCTCGACGCGGAGCAGGTCCCCGTCTATGGGTTCCGCGTCACCGACCCGTCCGGCGTCGAGCAGGCCGAGCGCGAGGCGGCGTACGCCCGGGTGCTGGCGATGATGGGCCCGCCGCGAACCCTGCGCATGGGCCCGGACGGGCGCTGGCAGGAGCCCAGCCCGGGCGCGCCGATCTAGGGCAAATCCCTGCTAGTGGATCCGCAATCACGACGATTTGCCCTAGATCGGCGCGCCGCGCCGTTCAGATGGACCACCGGAAGGCCGGGCCCACCGGTGTCGGTCACGTACAGTTCGGTGTCCTCGACCGGCACCATGCCGGTCCAGGCGGAATGCGTGACAGTCATGGCTCTCTTCTCTCGGCTTCGGAAGTGGGCGGTGGCGGGTGAGGCCGCCGTAGCAGGGGCGCCGCGCGCCTCGACGGTCTCGCCGGCCCCGTCGGGCGCTTGACGGTCCATTAGCTGATCTTGCGCCGGTAGATGGCCATGGCCGAGATGTAGGTGACGATGAGGATGCCGACGCACCAGGCGAGGGCGATCCAGATGTCGCTGTCCACCGGCTGCCGGGTGAACAGGTCGCGAATCGCGTTGACGATGGCCGTCACCGGCTGGTGCTCGGCGAAAGCACGCACCGGGCCGGGCATGGTGTCGGTGGGTACGAATGCCGAACTGACGAACGGCAGGAAGATGAGCGGGTAGGAGAACCCGCTCGCCCCGTCGACGGACTTGGCGGTGAGGCCGGGGATGACGGCCAGCCAGGTCAGCGCGAGGGTGAACAGGATCAGGATGCCGGCCACCGCGAGCCAGGCGAGCACTCCGGCGGCCGAGCGGAAGCCCATGAGGAGGGCGACGACCACGACGACCACGAGCGAGATGAGGTTGGCGACGAGCGAGGTCAGCACGTGCGCCCACAGCACGGACGACCGTGCGATCGGCATGGACTGGAATCGCTCGAAGATTCCGCTCTTCATGTCCAGGAATAGCCGGAACGCCGTGTAGGCGATGCCCGAGGCGATCGTGATGAGCAGGATGCCGGGCAGCAGGTAGTTCACGTACGAGTCGGGTCCCGCGTTGATCGCGCCGCCGAGCACGTAGACGAACAGCAGCATCATGGCGATCGGCGTGATCGCGGTGGTGATGATGGTGTCGACGCTGCGGGTGACGTGCGTCAGGGATCGGCCCAACAGGACGGCGGTGTCGCTGAGGAAGTGCTTGGTCATCGTCGTTCCTTACGTGTTCGCGCCGACGTTGCGGTCGTTGGCGGTGCCGCGCCTGCCGTCGCCGACGACGGCGAAGAAGACGTCCTCGAGGGTCGGCTGCTTCTCGACGTATTCGACCTTGGCGGGCGGTAGCAGCCGCTTGAGTTCGGTGAGGGTGCCGTTGACGATGATCCGACCCTCGTGGAGGATCGCGATCCGATCGGCCAGTTGTTCGGCCTCGTCCAGGTACTGCGTCGTGAGCAGCACCGTCGTGCCCTGTCCGGCGAGCTTCTTGACGGCCTGCCACACCTCGATGCGGGCCTGGGGGTCGAGCCCGGTTGTCGGCTCGTCCAGGAAGATGACCGGCGGATTTCCGATGAGGCTCATCGCGATGTCGAGGCGGCGCCGCATGCCGCCCGAGTACGTCGACACCCTCCGCCCGCCGGCGTCGGTCAGCGAGAAGCGTTCGAGCAGGTCATCCGCGATGGTGCCCGGCTTCCTGAGGTGTCGCAGCCGGGCGACCAGGACGAGGTTCTCCCGCCCGGTGAGGATCTCGTCGACGGCCGCGAACTGCCCGGTGAGGCTGATGGACTCCCGTACCTTCGCCGCCTGGGCGGCGACATCGAAACCGTTGACCTCGGCCGTCCCCGCGTCCGCCCTGAGCAGCGTGGACAGGATCTTCACGACCGTGGTCTTGCCCGCTCCGTTCGAGCCGAGCAGGGCGAAGATGCTGCCCCGCGCGACCTCGAAGTCCACGCCGCGCAGCACGCGCAGGTCCTTGTACGACTTCTCCAGGCCCCGTACGTGGATCGCCGGGACTTGCTCTGCCGTCATCAGGCTGTCCTCTCTTGTCTTTCCACGTCGACCAGGCGCTTCTGCCCGACCCTGACGAGCGGGGCGTTGATGATGCTCGCTGCCCACGGGCCACCTATGGTGCTACTAAGTAGCACCGACTACCGGTAGATCGTATCACTGAGTACTGGCGTGGCAAGGACGTCGACCTCGACGGCGTACGGCCGTGCTCCTGTGTACGTATGCATGTACGTAGTCTTACACGTATGAGTAGACTGCTGTCCAGAGGTGAGAAGTGCATGCCGAACAAGACGATCTACGTCGCCGACGACGACCTGCCGCTGCTGCTGCGCGCCCAGGAGTTGACGGGGAGCAACCTGTCGGCCGCGATCGTCACGGCGCTACGTCGACTGGTCGAGGTGGAGGAGGCAAAGCGGGCCGGGTTCGACGAGATCACCGTGAAGGTGGGCGTCGGGCGTTCCCTGGTCAAGCGCTTCCTCGGTGTCGCCCTGGGCGAGTGGACCTCGTCGAGCGCGGAGGGTGAGGAGACGTACTCGCTGTTCCGGACCAGCAAGGGCCGCTTCGCCGTGCATCATGTCCGGTCGGAGCTGCACACCCCGGTCGGGCCCAACGCGGAGCGCAGCAGGAAGTGGGCCACCGGCTGGCGCGGTTGGATCGGCGACTGGTCGCCCGACCAGGCCTGGATGCGAACCCCGGCCCAGGCCACGTTCTCGGTTGTCGACACCGTCGAGGAACTCGAAACGCTGCTGCCGGCGGAGCTCTACGCGGTCGCGCTGCAGACCATCCAGGACGAGCCCGTCGTGGAGGACCTCGACATCTGAGCCGGCCCGCCCTGCGCTGAACGGGCTCCGCCGGGTCCTACAGGGTGACCTGGCGGCGGGCGGCGACCCGGTTGACCGCGAGTGTGGTCACGAGCATCCCGACCATGATTCCGAGCAGTACGGCCGGGTTGCCGGGACCTCCGACACCAGCCTCCGAACCGATCAGTGTGTGCGCCAGGGCGCCGAGGGTCGGCACCAGCAGGATCGCGCCGACGACGACCGATATTCGTACGTCGAATGTGGCACCCATGATTGCCGCCATGAGCCAGGCGACCACGACGACCGGTTGGCCGAGCCCGCCGGACCAGCCGTTGAGCGGGTTGGGCGTCACGACCGCCACAACCACCGCCGTCACGGCGAACCAGATCCATGGTCGCGTGACGCGTGGTTGCCGGGTCCTGAGCAGCGGCAGCATCGCCAGTGCGGCCAACACGATTGCCCACACTGAGAAGTCCACGGTCAGGTAGAGAAGCGCCTGGAGCCTCGACCCCCGCACCTCGACCCCGGTCCACTGCTCCACGTACCACTGACCGTGTACGACGGAGCGCCAGTGACTCGCGATGAGAGCGCCGATGGTGGCGACGAGCGCGAGGCGATGGCGGGCCCAGGCTGTGGCGGCCAGCGCGAGCAGCAACATCCCGGACGTGGCCAGGCTTCCGGCGACGACAGCGTCGGGGGAGGCGCCGGGCAGGAGCAGCCATGACCGCCAAATTACGGGGGTGGCCGTGAGGGCGATGCCGCACACGATGAGCGAGAGCGCGGTCAGCCGAAGTGCCGAGTGTCGGAGCGCGGCCGGAGAACCTAGCCGGTCCACGCCGGTACGGGCCCGCAGGCCCCCCACCACGAGCGCCACGGACTCCCGAAGGCTCGGATACCTCCGGCCCGTCTCGCCCGCGACCAGCAGCGTTTCCAGCATCTCGTCGGCGCGGTACTGCCGGTAGGCCCGAGGGTATGCCCGCAGCAGCCACCGGTAGTGGCGTTCCAGCCCGCTCATGCCAGTACCGTCCGCACCGTCACGGCCGGCGACCCCACGGAGCGGTCCCGAACCACCCGGGCCGCGGCTGCCATCCGCGCGGCCTCCGCGCGCAGCGCGGCCAACCCGTGCTCGGTCAGCTCGTAGGTGCGACGGGCGCGGCCGTTGACCACGGCCTCTTCGGCGACCCGCACCATCTCCTCGCCGGCGAGCCGGTCCAACGCGGCGTACAGCGTGCCGGTCGTCAGACGCACCCGCCCGTCGGACAACTCCTGCGCGCGCTTGACGATGGCGTAGCCGTGCAGGGGCTCGTCCTGCAAGGCGGCGAGGATGAAGTACGTGGGCTCGCGCATCGGCGCGAAGGGCTTAGTCATGCCATCACCATAAGCAGATGACCGACCTATAGGTCAAGCGCGAGATATGCGCGTGGCGGTAGCTGCCGCCTGCTGTTCATTCCGGGTACCGCGCGGGTGTCAACGGCCGTCGGGGCAGCATCGTTGTCGGATATCGACGGATGTGTGAGTAATCCGAAACCTTGTCGCCTTCGGACGGTAACCGTAGCGTCGCTGACGGGCATCGATTCCTGGGAATCCGGCAGCCGGACCGCGCACCGCCGCCAGGGACAACCGGCATCGCCCCGTCGGACACCGTCGTCGAAAGGACCATCATGGCAACGACGCATGCGCGCACCCGCCGTACGACGATCGGCGCGGGCCTGGTGCTCACACTGACCGCACTACTGAGCGTGAGCACGGCGAGCCCTGCGGCGGCCGGCGGCACCGTCTTCGCCGACGGCTTCGAGCAACCGCAGATCTCCACCGACTTCGTGACGTTCGGCAAGGGTCAGGCGCTGGGACCGTGGACGGTGACCAGCGGAAACGTCGATCTGACCAGCGACTGGCAGGCCGCCGAGGGCGGGCAGTCGCTCGACCTCAACGGCGACCAGCCGGGCTCGGTCGCCAGGACGGTGCCGACCAGCCTGCTCACCACGTACCGAGTGACCTACGCCCTCGCCGGCAACCCCGACGGCGGGGCCATCGTGACCACCGGAACCGTCACCGCGAACGGCGCGACGGTCGACAGCTTCAGCTTCGACACCGCCGGCCACTCGCCGAGCGACATGGGGTACGTCCACCGGACCTTCTACTTCACCAACCTGCTGTCGGCGTCGACCACGCTCCAGTTCGGCAGCACCACGGCCAGCGTCTGGGGCCCGGTCATCGACGGCGTACGCGTCGACAGCTGCCTCCTCGTCATCTGCCCCAGTGGCGCGGGCAAGAGCAACCGCCTCTCGTAGGGACCGACTCGGCGTCCCTCCGCCGAGGGCGACCGGGCCGGGGTGGTCGACCGGGCCGGGGTGGTCGACCGAGACGCGTGCGGGCGGGCCGTCGGGCTCGTCCGCACGCGAGCCGGGGTCAGCGGAAACGGCGGAAGAAGGTGCGCACGTCCTGGACGAGCAGGTCGGGGGCTTCCATGGCGGCGAAGTGTCCGCCTCGGTCGAACTCCGACCAGTGCACGATGGCGTTGCCGCGCTCGGCGTACCGGCGGATGGCGATGTCCTCGGCGAACACCGCGACGCCGGTGGGTACGTCGCTGGGGGTGGGCCAGTTGCGGGTGTGCATGCTCTCGTAGTAGAGGTTCGCGGCGGAGCCGGCGGTACCGGTCAGCCAGTACAGCATGACGTTGGTGAGCATCCGGTCCCGGTCGACCGATTGCTCGGGCAGCTCACCGTGGGTCCATTCCTTGAACTTCTCGACGATCCAGGCCAGTTGCCCGACCGGTGAGTCGACCAGCGCGTGCGCGAGGGTCTGCGGACGGGTGGCCTGGATCTGGAAGTATCCGTTTCCTTCGCCGAGGAACGCCCGCATCCGCGCGACGCGGGCGCGCTCGGCATCGGTGAGGGCGGCCAGTTCGTCCTCGCCGACCTCGCCGAACGGGATGAAGCCCATGGTGGCGGCGTTGACGTGGACGCCGACCACGTGCTGCGGGTCGACCCGGCCGAGATCGGGGGCGACAAAGGCGCCGAAGTCGCCGCCCTGCGCGCCGTACCGGTGGTAGCCGAGGCGGTGCATCAGCTCGGCGAACGCGGCCGCGATCCGCCGGCTGTCCCAGCCCGGCCCGGACAGCGGCCCGGAGAACCCGAATCCCGGCAGCGACGGGATCACCAGGTCGAACGCGTCGGCCGCGTCACCGCCGTGCGCCCGCGGGTTGCTCAGCGGGCCGATCACGTCGAGGAACTCCACGACCGAGCCCGGCCAACCGTGCAGCAGCACCAGCGGCAGTGCGCCGGGTTCGGCGGATTTCACGTGTACGAAGTGCAGCCGCTGCCCGTCGACGTCGGTGACGTACTGCGGGTGGGTGTTGAGTTCGGCCTCGTGTGCGCGCCAGTCGTACTTGGTGGCCCAGTATTCGGTCAGCTCCCTGAGGTAGCCGACCGGCACGCCGCGCTCCCATTCGGCGCCCGGCAGCTGCCCGCCCCACCGGGTGTGCGCGAGGCGATCGCGCAGGTCCTCAAGGTCGGTCTGGGGAATGTCGATGCGGAACTCGGTGATCGCTGTCATGGCTCTTACGCTAGAAACCGTTGCGGACAGGTTCGGTCCGCAGTGCCGGGTCGACTTCCCGGAATCTTGGCGGCCGGCGCACCCGTACCACGCGACGAGGCCGCCGTCGTCCAATCTGGACGGTGGCGGCCTCGGGCCCGGAAATCGGCTGGATGGCTATGACTTGTCCTGGATCTCCCAGGCGTGGTCCAGGACGTGCCAGGCGAACCGGCGGGCGGCATAGGCCGGTGGCCACCCGCCGCTGGTGAGCGGTACCCCGTCGGCCGGGCTGCCCAGGACGTCGAGGATCGCGGTACGCAACGAGGCCAGGGCCATACGGTCGCGGGCGGCGAACGGTCGGTGCCGGATGCCGATCTTGCGGGCATAGGCCCGTTCGTTGTCGATGACGTGGGCGACGATCTCGTCGCGGTCGCGTCCGCCGCCGCGTGGCCCCTTGCGGAGGGTCTCCGGGGCGGACCTGGCGATGTCGTCGAGGGCCCGCCATGCGCTCTGCAGGATCGCGGCGGTACGCTCCGCCGCCGCGGCGCCGTAGGGCTCGCTGTCCGCGGCGACGGGTACGCCGGGCGCTCCCCAGTCGGTGGTGTTGACGCCGGTCACCGTCTCGACGATCTCGATCGGGCCGGGGGCGAAGGACAGCCCGGCACCGGCGGTTATGAGCCGGTACCGGTCGGCGTAAGTCGTCAGCGCGGCCAGGGCGCGGTCCTCGCTGGTGCCGATGCGCGCCCAGCCGGGCCAGTCCAGCGCGCAGGCGACGATCTTCGTTCGGCCCTTTTCCAGGTAGACGCGGGTCATGTCTCGGTTGCTCCTCGGCGCGGGACGGTGGTTGGGGGACTAGAACGCGGCGGCGTGGTCGAGGACCCAGTCACGGTAGCTGCGCGCGGGACGACCGGTGACCTTCTCGATGTCGGTGGTGACGGGTGCGGTACGGCCGATCGAGGCGGCCCAGGTGCCGAAGATGTCGTCCAGGATCGGGCCCGGCACGTGGGCGCTCATCGCCTGGCGCACCGCCTCGGCCGGGATCTCGGCGTAGTGGATGGGCCGGCCCAGTGCCTGGCCGAGGATGGTGGCCTGGTCGGCATGGGTGAGCGAGTGCGGCCCGGTCAGCCGGTAGACCTGGCCGGCGTGCCCGTCCTCGGTGAGGGCGGCCACGGCGACCGCGGCGATGTCCGCCTCGTGCACGGGCGCGGAAGTCGCCTGGGCGTAGGCGCCGCGGATCACGTCGCCGGAGCGGGTCTGTCCGGCCCACATCAGGCTGTTGGCGGCGAACACGTCCGGGCGCAGGAACGTCCACGCCAGGCCGGAGCCGCGCAGGGCGTGTTCGATCTCCGCGTGGTAGGTGGCGATAGGCCCGTCCTGGACCTGGGCCTGGTCGTCGACCGCGCCGGAGGAGAGCAGCACGACCCGGCGCACGCCGGCCCGCCGCGCCGCGGCCACGAATGCCGGCCCGCTGCCCGGTACGGCGAACAGGAACACCGAGTCCACGCCGGTCAGGGCCGCCTTCAGCGACGCCGGGTCGACCAGGTCGCCGGTGACGACGTCGACCTCGGCCGACCACGCCCTCTGCTGCGGCGTCCGGCTCAGCGCACGTACCGGGTGGCCGCCGGCGACCAACAGGTCGAGCACGTGGCTGCCGACGTTTCCGGCGGCGCCGGTGACGAGGATCATGACCGTTCTCCTTGGGGTTCGAGGTGCCCGGGCGATCGGGCAGAAGCCACACTAGGTACCGTTGAGGACAGATCCGGTCCTCAAGCCCAAGGAGGTTGGGTGCGATGCTGGAAACCTCAGCGCGGCTGCTGCGGCTGCTGTCCCTGCTCCAATCCCGCCGCGACTGGCCCGGCGCCGAGCTGGCCGAGCGCCTCGGTGTCACCACTCGCACCGTCCGCCGCGACGTCGACCGGCTCCGCGACCTCGGCTATCCGGTCGAGTCCGCTACCGGCACCACCGGCGGGTACCGGCTCGGCGTCGGGGCCGCCCTGCCGCCGCTGCTGCTCGACGACGACGAAGCCGTCGCTGTCGCCGTCGGCCTGCGCGCCGCCGCCACGGGCACGGTCACCGGGATCGAGGAGACCTCGCTGCGTGCTCTCGCCAAGCTCGAACAGGTCCTGCCCTCCCGGCTGCGCCACCGCGTGGGCGCGATGCAGTCGGCCATCCTGCCGCTGACCGGCCCCGGCCCCACGGTGGACCCTGACCTGCTCACCACTCTGGCCGCCGCCTGCCGGGCCCACGAAGGCATCCGCTTCGGCTACCAGCAGCGCACCCGACGCGTCGAGCCGTACCGCCTCGTCCACACCGGCCGGCGCTGGTACCTTCTCGCCTTCGACCTCGACCGCGACGACTGGCGCACCTTTCGCGTCGACCGCATCGACCCTGCCCCGCAACCCGGACCGCGCTTCACCCCCCGACCCGAACCCGCCGAAGGAATGCACGCCTACGTCTCCGACGCTCTCACCGCGTCCCCGTACCGGTACCGGGCGACCATCCTGTTCCACGCGCCGCTCGACGTCGTCGCCGAACACACCTCACCTACCGCCGGCCGCCTCGAACACCGCGACGCCCACAGCTGTCTCTTCCACGCCGGCGGCGACTCCCTCGACAAAATCGCCCTCTACGTCGCGCTCAAGAACATCGACTTCCAGGTCCTCGACCCGCCCGAACTCAAAGACCACATCCGAGCGCTCGGTCATCGGCTCACCCGCGCGAGCCGCGACGACTGATCGACGTGGTCGACCGGATCCGCCGAGTTGCGAATGTCAGTTCGGTTCCGAGCCGTGCTCTGCATAGGCCGGCTGGCCTTTTTGTCGAGCGGAAACGGCAGTGCGGATGCGGCGCGTGAGCCGGGCGGGAACGTGGTCGTTCAAGTTGTCGGTGGCGACGAAGCGCCATTCGGCGAGTTCGCCGTCCTGGAAGGTGATGCGATTCTGACGGTCCTTGCCCAGGTGACCACCGTCGAAGATGAAGAGGAGCTTGTCGCCTTCCCTGTCTGCGGGCGCCCAGTCGACGACGAGCATCGGGCCGACGTCAACAGTAAGGCCCAACTCCTCTTCGACTTCTCGGATGCAGGCAGCACGCGGTGACTCGCCAGGCTCGACATAGCCGCCGGGGATGTCCCAGTGCGGTTTGTACGTCGGCCGAACGAGGAGTACGTGGCCCTCGTCGTCGAAGAAGAGAACGCCGGCAGCGACACGCGGGGTGGCGATCCGGGGCAGCTCAGCAGCCGTCACTCGAGGCAGCCTAGACGCTCGCTCAGGTCAGCACGTTCAGTCTCTGGGCGAGTCCGACAAGTTCGGCGGACGGCTTGCCTCGCTGGCGGCGGACCCACGCGAGGACGAGCTGTCGGCTGAGGAAGTGGTGATGTACCTGCTCGGGAGCCATCTGCTCCGCCTGGAACAGGGCCGCTTGCGCGTCCTCCGTGCGGTTCCACGAGTCGTACGCGCGGGCGACTTCGAGGGCGTGCCGCACGCGTCGTTCCGTGGGAAGACCCGTGGTGTCGATGCGCGGACCGCGATCAACGGCGACCTGCACGTCTCCGAGTTCGGCGGCGGCCGAGACGCGGTGGATCGCGACGTTGGTCGGCCCGAACGCGGTCCACAGGTGATTGGCGTCGCCGCCGAGCCTGTTCGCGGTCTCGTCGGCAGTCGACAGAAACGCACGGGCCGTACCCGCGTCGCTGGCGCGGGCTGCCGCCATCGAGCCGCCCAGGAACAGGGCGCCGTAGACGGAGAGCAGCGCTGGCGTGGGCTTGCTGAGGTAGGGATCCAAGTACGCGGCGGCGTCCTCGGTGAGGCGTACGGCATCGCGGTATCGGCCGGTGGAGTGCAGGGCATGCCCGACGGAGCGGAACAGCGACCCCGTTACGACCGGGTCGCCGGTGGGGCGGACAGCAGCGAGTCCGCGCTCGGCGGCGATCCAGGCCAGGTCGGTCTCGCCTAGCTTCGTGAGCTGGGTGGTCGCGAGTTGATAGGTGAGCCCGAGCAGCCGGCGCGACTCGTCCTGGTCATCACCGTCGAGTACGTCCGCGGCGACGTGAGCGCGGCGGATGAGATCGGGTAGCCGGCCGATGACGTGCCCGAAGCGAGAGTCCTGGTAGGCAGACCAGAGCGCGCCTACGTCGCGTTTCAGACTGGTGGCGGTCGGCGCTCGGCCGTCGCCAGTACGGCCGAGCGCCGTAATGGTGCGGTAGTCCGTAAGGGCCATGCGGAGGGCCGGCACGGTGTCGGGCGTGCTGCTTTCGTCCACCGCCGGCTCGGCGAGTAGCGCGCTGAGTGGAACGTCCAATGCTCGGGCGAGGGCTCTGATGACCGAAAGCCGATCCAACTCGATCCGGTTGTTCTCGATTCTGCCGAGCCAGTCGGCGGTTCGGCCGACCAGACCGGCGAGAACCTCCTGGGATAGGCCTCGGCGCCGGCGGTACCAGGCGACACGCTCGCCGATGGTGAGTGTGCTCGTCATGTCCATCACAACGATGACGCTCGCTCTCAGGGCTCTGCCGACCCCGGAATGTTTTTCCGGGTTATCCGCCACCACCTGCCACAGCCTGTGTCGGTACCGGCCGCCGTCACGTCCCACAGCCGGACGCGGACCCGGGCACCCCTGTCTGTTCGGGTCCGCATCCCCGATCGTTCCCAGCGAGGGCAGTGATGATCGATGACACACCGACCGGCGACCCGGTCGAAGACGCGCACAGGGCGATGCGCGAGCACGTCGCCGACGGCGGGCGCTGGTGCCGCTGCGGCTCCCTGCACCCCTGCTCGTACCGGCGCGACGCTCGCAGCCTGCTGATCCGGGTCGGCCGGTTGGTGCTGCCCGGTACGGCGCCGAGGCGGTCGATATGAGCCGCCCGCCCGATGCCCGCCCCGCACCCGAGGCTGGCACACCTCGCCAGGAGCGACGCGAAAGCACGCCGAGTCTGCCGAGGGTGCCGGCCGGTACGCACCTGGCGCTCGCGGCGTACGAGTGGTACCCGCGCGTCGGCGTACGCGCGCAGGCCGATCTGCACCTCTGGCTGGTGGACGCGCAGCCGCTCAACGACGATTTTGCCTGGGTACGCGGTCACGTCCTCGGATGCACCTGGGACAGCTCCGACTGCGAGCTGCCCTGGTGCCGGGAGGTCCTGGTCTCGGTCAGGGCCCTGCGCCGGGCGGTCGGGCTCGGATGAGCGGCGGCAGGCAGCCCGAGTCCGGGGACGTACTGGTCATCACGCGGGCGGCGTCGGTGCAGTTCGTCGTCCCGATCTACTTCCGCGTGATCCGGGTGCCGGGCTGGGAGACGTACCACGGCTGGCTCTGGCTGGAAGGGTACGAACTGGACGGTCGTGGCGAGGCGAAGGAGCGCCGGCACATTTTCGTACAACTCGACGGGCTGCGGTGGGTGCGGCCGCGACCGGTCGTGCGGCCCCGACCGCGCGCGGCCGGGGCGAACCAGCGTCTCAGCGGGCGGCCGGCCGGTGGGTGAGCGCGTCGGCGATGAGTGCCTGGATCGAGTCGATGGTGCGCACGCCGTTCTCGATCGACCAGAGCGTGTTCTGCAGGACGCGGGCGAGCGTCCACGCGGTGGCGCGGCCACGGTCCAGACCGAGGATCTCCACCATCAGGTCGAAGCGGCGCAGCACCGCGCGGCGCGGGTCGGCGGCGGCGAGGATCTCGTCGGTACGGTTGTGCAGCGCCGGGAGCAGGTCGAAACCGGGATCGCCGGCGAGCGGCTTCGGGTCGATCGCGAGCCACGGTTCGCGGCCGGCGGCGAGGACGTTCTCGAAGTGCAGGTCCCAGTGCAGCAGCCGGTCGCCCGGTTCGCCCGCCACCTCGGTCACGGCCGAGGCCCAGCCGTTGACCAGGCGGGTGTCGGCCGGATCGGCGAGCGCGGCGGCGGCCCGCGGCGCGTACGCCAGCATCCCCGCCACGACGTCCCGCAGCGGCATGATGTCGTCCGGCGGGTCGCAGGCGTGCAGCCGGGCCAGCAGCTCGGCGATGATCTGCACCGCCTTGAGGTCGTCCGGTTCGCCGCGCAGGTCCCGGTCACCGTCGAGGCGTTCGAGCAGCATGGTGCCGGTGGCCGGATCGGCGTCGAGCAGGCGTACGGCGCCGTCGCCGCGCCACGCCCGCAGGGCGCTCGGCTCGCCGGGATGTTCCGGGTCGAGCGGTTGGAGCTTCAGGGCGGCCGGATCGCCGTCGGACCGGCGGACGGGCAGCACCAGGGCGACCATGCCGTGCCGCGCCGGGCCGTCGGGTGTCAGTTCCCAGCGGTCGAGGAACGCGGCGGCCAGCCCCGGCAGCCCGGTCGCCCACGCGCGGCCCTGCTCGCCGTAGAACTTCTCCAGGTACCCGGCCAGGCGCGGCGGCACGACGAGCGGCGCGGCGGTCATCTCGCGATCGTAGCCGCCGCGCCGCTCGTCGGTGTCGATGCGGACGGGCCGGCGCGATGGCACGTGCGCCGTCAGCGCCCGGGCGGGGACTGCGACTCCGGGGACTCGGGTTCCGGAGCCTCCGGCCTCGGGGAATCCGGCTCCTCGGCGAGGCGCTTGATCGTCGCCAGCCGGGCGTTCCACTGCGCGGCGACCTGGTTCATCCACCGGGCGGTGTCCAGCAGTTGGCGCGGGCGCACCGCGTACCGCCGTTCGCGCCCGTCCTTGCGGCTGGCGACCAGTCCGACCCGCTCCAGCAGCGACAGGTGCTGGAGGATCGCCTGGCGGGTCACCGGCAGCGTGTCGGCGAGCGCGGTGGCGCTCGCCTCGCCCCGGCTGGCCAGCGTGTCCAGGATGAGCCGGCGGGTCGGGTCGGCGAGCGCGGCCAGTACCGCGCCCGCCGCGTCGGACTCGGTCGTCACGCCGCCGGCTGCTCCGCGTACCGTCGGAGGTTGCCGAGCACCTCCGGCCAGCCGAGCAGGTGGCTGTCGTAGCCGGCGGACGCCACCCGCTCGGGCGGGATGCTGAGCGAGGCGAAGCCGCTCTCCACCACGCGCAGCCGGGTCGTCGCCCCGTCGGGCGTGAGCGTGAACTCGACCAGGGTGGAGTTGTCGTCGGTCGCCTCCTCGCCCGGGTAGGCGCTGGCCCACCGGTACGCGAGCAGGTGTGGCGGGTCCACCTTCTCGATCCGGCAGGCGAACTTTCCGTTCTCGCCGTGGTCGAGGTGCATGAAACCTCCGGGTCGCAGGTCCACCGGGGTCGGATCGCCCTGGCCGAACCATTTTCCGATGTAGCCCGGCTCGGTCAACACCGCCCAGACCCGCTCTACCGGCGCGTCGATCACGATTTCCTGCTCGATCTGGTCCGCGGTCATCGGACTCTCCTTCCGCTCGCACGTCATCTGCAGGCCGATACTTGCACAGGCTTCCCCTGATGTGCAAGCAGTCACTTGCTATTCGCCGCCCAGTCCGCCCTCGGGGTTGGGGCCCGGCTGCCGGTCGTTGGCGAGTCGGCCGGGCCGCCGAGGTACTTGCCTCAGAGGAAAGAGCCGGCTACTTTCCTCGCAGGAAAGTACATATCCCGGGGAGGGTGGCAGGTCGATGACTCCTGACGACGCGCGCGGGGCGCTCGACGACATCCGGCGGCGGCATGAGCAGTCCCGCGCCGAAGCGGCGCGGCACCACTCGTCCCCGCTGTACCTGGGGATTCTCGCGCTGGTGGTGCTGATCTCGTACGCCTCGTTCGACCTGCCCAACCCGTGGAACGGCGCGATGCTCATCCCGGTGACCGCGCTGTTGGCGCTGCTGGCCTGCGTCTACCTGCGCCGCGCGCCGGTCCGTCGGAAGCTCGATTCCGGCGAACTCCTCGGCGGGGTCGCGGCCGGGATCGTCCTCTCGGCGGTGCTCCAGGGCCTGGCGGAGATCGCCGGCGCGGTCGGATTGCCGACCCCGCACGTCGCCGCGGCGGCCGTCGGGTCGGTGGTCTGCCTGCTGCTGGCCGTCCCGGTCTGTCGGAGCGTCGAAGCGCTGGCGCGGCGGGGGGCCCGGCGGAGCTGATGGACCGCGATTTCGACGAGTTCCTGCACGTCCCGGCGCGGTTGACGATCGTCGCGCTGCTGGCGCCCGCGAGCTGGACGGAGTTCGGGTTCATCCGCGACGCGGTCGGTACGAGCGACTCGGCCCTGTCCAAGCAGCTCTCGGCGCTCGCGACCGCGGACTACGTCGAGGTGCGCAAGCTTCCCGGGGTGGTCGGCCGGCGGACCCTGGTGCGGCTCACCCCCCACGGCCGCGCGGCGTTCCAGGCGCACGCGAGGGCGCTGGAACGGATCGCCTCCGCCGCGCGGGTGCCGCAGCCGGCCGACGCGGAGACGGCCTGACGGCGGCGGTTGTGGTTCGTGCCGCGAACTAATATGGTTCGTGATGCGAACTTATGGCGCCGCTCCCGTGCGGCGCGCGGGAACGGGGGCAGGGCATTGGCGGTACCAGAGGTCGTCTTCGGCTTCGGCGCGCACAGCATGGTCGATGACGGGCCGGAGTTGCTGCGCATGGCGCAGCGGGCCGACCGGGACGGGCTCGACGTCTTCTCGCTGTCGGACCACCCCTACCTCGGCGCGCGCCTGGACGCGTACGCCACCATCGGCTTCGTCCTCGGGCAGACGCGGCGCCTCGCCGGCTTCGCCAACGTCACCAACCTGCCGACCCGCCCCGCCCCGATGCTGGCGCGTACCGTCACCACCCTGTCGGCGCTCTCGGGTGGACGGATCGTGCTCGGCGCCGGGGCGGGCGGGATCTGGGACCGGATCACCGACATGGGCGTGCCGAGGCTCTCGCCCGGCGACGCCGTGGACGCCTTCGAGGAGGCGATCGTCCTGGTCAAGGCCCTGTCGGGCGGCGGCGGGCCGGTCACGTACCGGGGCCGGTTCCACCGGGTGGAGCGGATCGAGCCGGCCCCCGTGCCCGCGCCGCCGGTCTGGACCGGATCGGTCGGCCGCCGGTCCCTGGCCGCCACCGGCCGGGTCGCCGACGGCTGGATTCCCGGCCACGCCGCGGACTGGTTCAGCGAGCGGTACCGGACCTCCCGCCCGGTCATCGACGAGGCGGCGGCGGCCGTGGGTCGCGACCCACGCGAGATCCGTACCGTCTTCAACCTCCCCGGACGCGTCGCCGACCGGCCGCTCGCGGCCACCCGCAGCGCGGACGGCCGCTGGATCGGCGGCTCGGTCGACCAGTGGGTCGAGGAGCTGACCGGCGCGGTGCTGGAGCACGGGGCCTCCGGCTTCATGCTCTTCTCGCCCGGCGGCGGTACCCCCGACCCGGTCACCCTCGGCCGCTGGGGCGGCGAGATCGTCCCCGCGGTACGCGAGGCGATCGCCCGCTAGCGGCGACGGTGCCGCCACCCGGCCGGACGCGACGGCGAACTGCCGCGTCAGCCGTCGGCGGTGGTGGCGCAGTCGATCGCGCCGACGTTGTGTTTGGCGGTCACCTCTTGGCCGTTCACGGCGATGTGGCAGGTCAGGTCGCCGGTCGGCCGGCCGGTGACCCCGAACGCGTGCACCTCGACCCGGGCGTGGTTCGGCGCCTCCACCCGCTGCTGCCACGGCAGCGGGACGCCGCTGAGGGTCTTCGGTGCCCCGTGTTCGTCGGTGTAGACGATGTTCACGGCGCCCGTACCGGTCACCCGGTAGTCCACCGTCGCGGCCCGCGCGCCCCGGTCGCCGCCGCTCGCGTTCGCGCCGGACGTCGTGCCGCCGGTGGGGGAGGTGCCGAGGTCGTCGGGCGGCCTGTCCCCGATGAGACGGAAGCCGAGCACGAGCGCCACGAGCGCCACGGTCGCGACGGCGACACCACCGATCCAGATCAGGGGCACCCGGGCCCCGCCGGAACCGGCGCCGGCCGGCGGCGTGGTGGCCGGGGACGAGGCCGGCGGGCTACCGGGGGCGAAGCGGGGACCGGGCCGAGGATCGGACGGCGGTCCGGACGACGAGGCGGCCCGCGGTGCGGCCTGTGGCGCGGGCGCCGGTTCCGGTGCCGGGGTCGGTGTGGGTGCCGGCGCGGGGGTCGCGGGCGCGGGCGCCGGTTCCGGTGCGGCCGTCGGTGCCGACGTGGACGTGGACCTGGAGGCGGGCGACGTGGACGCGGGCGGTGCCGGGGTCGGGTCCGCGTACAGCCCGCCCCGCGCCACGACCAGCTCGGGCTGGTCGATGACGGTGGGCGCGATGCCGAGTTCGCGTCGCAGCAGGGTCGCCGCGAGCGGTACCCGACTGGAGCCGCCGACCAGGAACAGCCCGCCGATCTGCTCCCGGGCCACGCCCGCGGAGCGCAGCGCCGCCCGCGTCAGCTCGACGGTACGGGCCAGGTGGGGCCGGGCGGCCGCCTCGAACTCCTCGCGGGTCAGGTGGAAGTCCCGCTCCACCAACGGTACGTGCAGCGGCGCGGTGGCGTGCCGGCTGAGCTGCTCCTTCGCGGCCCGCGCGCCCTGCCACAGCAGCCAACGGGCGCGCTGGTCCGCGGCGTTCTCCGGCCAGTTCAGCCGTCCCCACTCCGGCGCGTCGACGGTCAGCGACCGGGCGTGCGCCACCACCGTGGCGTCGAGGTCCAGCCCACCCACGTCGGGCAGCCCGTCGGTGAAGAGCACCTCGAAGCCCCGCTCCGTACGCCGCACCACGCTCACGTCGAAGGTGCCGGCGCCCAGGTCGTAGACGACGACGCAGCGGCCCGGCGGAAGTCGCCCGTCCAACTCCGTCGCGAAGTACGCCGCCGCCGCGACCGGCTCCGGCACCAGACCCACCTCGGTCAGGCCGGCGTGTCCCGCCGCCCGCGTCAGCACGTCGAGCCGGCTCCGGCCCCACGCGGCGGGATGGGTCAGCCGTACCTCGAACTCCGACGACGCGCCCGACACCCGCCGCGCCTCGGTCGCGACGCGGGCGAAGACCGCCGCGATCAGCTCGTCCAGCGGCACCTCGCGCTCGCCGAGCCAGAGCGTCCCGTCGTCGACGCGCCGCTTGGGGTTGGGCTCGAGGCCCGCCGGCTGCGCCGCGCCGGCCCGCTCCGCGTCGGCCCCGGTCAGCACGGTGCCGCCGGCGTCGGTGTAGACCGCCGAGGCGAGCAGCGGCGACGAATCGAACAGCAGCGGCGTGACCGAGCCGTCCGACCGCCGAAGCATCGCCACGGTGTTGGAGGTTCCGAAATCGATGCCGAGAGCAGCCCGCACGACCACCCGGCCACCCTAGTGGACCGACGCCGCTCCGTCCGGTCCACCCCGGCCCGGCGACCGGGGTGGACCCGGTGGAGGTCAGGGGCAGGTCAGCCGGGCGGCGGCCCAGTCGCCGTGGTCGGCCCCGATGCCGTTGCCGCCGTCGGTGATCCGCAGTTCGAGTCGCTGCCCGCCGGTGACGTCGGCCGAGATCCGCTCCGGGCCGGCCGCGCCGGTGAGGACCCCGGTGGCGGCCCGCCGCTCGCCGTCGACCCACACCTCGAACGCGACCGAACCGTCCGCCCCCATCTCGTCGTCCACACCGACCTCGGCCCGGAACGAGGTGCAGCCTCCGCCGAGGTCGACCGCGACCAGGGACGGCGCGTGCGCCCCGATGCCCTTGTCGTAGCTGACCCCGCCGATGCGCAGCGGTCGCCCGTCGGCGGCGGCCTGCTCGCCGTTGCTCATGTCCCGCTCGACCGGACCCCAGCCGTTCTCGGTGGCCAGGAACGGCAGGTCGCTCACCCAGCGGTCACCCGCCGGCAGCGGCGCCCGTACCGTCGCCGCCGCCGGCGAGGTCGTCCGGAAGCCGTTGCTCACCGCGGTCACCGACGCGCTCAGCTCGTACGCGCCGTAGTCGGTCCCCGGCGGCGCGGTGACCGTGAAGACCGCGGTCTCCGGCGTGCCCGGCGCCACCGTGCCCAGCCCGGCGCGCTCCGGGGTGACCGTCCAGCCCGCCGGGGCGGCCAGGGTCGCGACGGCGTCGCGCAGCCCACCGGCGCACCGGGCGGCGACGCCGACCGTGACCCGCTGCGGCTGGCCCGGCGTGACCAGATCCCCGGCGTCGACCGTGACGTCGGGCGGACAGGGCGCCGGGGCGGTGGAGTCGGGTACGCCGCCGGACCGCAGCTCGGCGCCGGTCAGGGGGCGCAGCGTCAGGCTGTACTCGTGCGTGCGGTTCGCCGGGATTCGGTACTCGTCGAGCACCGAGTTCGGCGTCTCGCCCATCCCGGTCTCGCCGGCCGCGGCGTGCAGCGTCACCCAGCCGTCGTTGCGGACCAGCGGCAGCTGGAAGTCGTACTCGGCGCGGGCCAGCTCGTCGTAGGGGGTGACGCTGACGTCCAGGTCGGCGCCCGGGGCGGCGCCGACCAGCAGGCCCCGCCGACCGTCGGTCAGCGTCGCCCAGCCCGCGCCGGTGTGGTTGCCGTACGCCTGCGGGCGCGAGTAGCGCACGTACTCCCGCTCCACGGTGCTGCGCCACACGCCCGTGAAGGCGCCGCTCTCGCGGTCGTTGTACGTCTCGTGCGGGCCCCGGCCGTACCAGGCGAACCGCTGCATCGAGTCGGGCACCCTGAGCTGGACGCCGACCCGGGGCAGATACGGCAGCGAGGCGACCCCCGACCCGCGCGGCGTGACCCGGTGCTGGAGCGTGATGGTGCCCCGGGCGTCGATCCGGTACCGCATGGTCTGCTCGATCTCGAAGGTGGCCGACCCCCGGGCGACGCTGCGCACCTCGACGACCGCCTGACCGTCCTCCTCGGACGCGGAGACCCCGGTCACCTCGGTCCGCAGCCGGTCCAGGCCGAGCGTGTGCCAGACCTCCCGGTCGGCGGTGCCCCAGGAGTAGGTCTCGTTGCTGGTCGGCGGCCGGTAGACGTCGAGCTGCGGGCCGGTGTGCAGCAGCTCCCGGCCGTCGCTGGACATCGAACGGAGCGTGCCGGCGGCGGTGTCGAACCGGTACGTCCAGCCCCGGCCCGAGACCACGATCTCCGTACCGTCCCGGCTCTGGCGCGGCGCGCCGCTGTCGGACGGTGGCGGCAGGACGACGCCGGGCACGACCCGGCCGCCGGCGGAGAAGTCGTCCCAGCCGTAGCGGATCCCGTCCGCGCCCACGGCCTCCAGCCGCAGCCACCGCTGCCGGTCCTGCGGGTTGGCCGGAGCGGCGCCGAGGTCGAGGTCGACCGAGGAGTCGGGGCCGAGCCGCAGCCGCCTGGTGCCGCCACGCACCGTACGGTCCGCCTCCACGAGTGACCAGCGCAGCGTCAGGTCCAGGGCGCCCGCCGGCTGCTCGTTGCGCACCCGGACCCGGCCGGTCGCCGCGTCGTCGGTGGCGAACCGGACCGGGGCCTGCGCCCACGCCACCTCCACCGTCTCCGGCTGCAGGTACCGGTCGGTGCCGACCAGGCCGTCGGTGCCGGAGAGGCTGATCCCCAGGCTGTCGAAGTCGCCGCGCCGGTCGAAGCGGTCGAAGTCGAGCGCGAGGGCGGCGTCGCCGACCGGGTCGGCGGCGAGCGCCCGCGGGGTGAGGGCGGCGCCGTAGACGCGGACGTCGTCGACCAGGCCGTGCGCCAGCCGGGTACGCAGGTCGTCCTGCTGGGTGGCGGCGTTGCGGCCGACGTTGACCTCGTACAGGCCGGGGTCGAGCGCGCCGGAGCGGGCGGCGGTGGCGACCTCGACGCCGTCGACGTAGAGCCGCAGCGCGGCGCCGTCGTAGACGCCGGTGACCCGGTGCCAGTTGCCGTACCAGTCGGCCGGTACGGGTGCGGCCACCGCGCCCCAGGAGGTCGTGGTGACCCCGAACTCCAGCGTGCCCCGGTCGCGCATCTGCAGGGCGTACGCGCGTCCCTTCGTGACGATCGGGAAGCTGCCGTACCACTCGTCGGGGCGTACCCAGGCGTCCAGCGTCACGGCCGCGCCGGTGAAGTCGAGCCGGGGGTCGCGGAAGACGTCGACGAAGTCGTCCAGCCCCGACAGGGCGACGGCCTGTCCCCGGCGGCCGGCGGCCAGGGCGGGCTTGCCGACCGCGAACGCCTGGATCCGGTGCGGCGACGAGTCGGGCGTGAATACCAGCGGCTGGCGCAGGTTCGCCTCGGCCCAGTCCCAGATGAAGCCGCCCTGCAACGACGGGTACCGCCGGATCAGCTCCCAGAACCGGTCGAAGTTGCCGACGCTGTTGCCCATCGCGTGGGCGTACTCGCCGAAGACCACCGGTCGCGTGGTGGTGCGGGCGATCGACTCGACGTAGCCGGGCGTCGGGTAGCGCGGCCCCCACACGTCCGCGTACGGTGCGTCGCCGTTGGGGCTGTTGGACTGGTGGTAGAGCAGCCGGGTCGGCTCGTTCGCGTCCGCCCACGCGGCCATCGCGTGGTGGGCCGTGCCCAGCCCGGCCTCGTTGCCGGTGTCCCAGATGATGACGCTCGGATGGTTCTTGTCGCGGTGCACCATCGCCCGGAACCGGTCGGCGAACGCGGCCTGCCACTCGGGGCGGGAGGCGAGGCAGTCGTTCGGGCAGTTCTCGTGGGCGTGGGTCTCGATGTCGACCTCGTCGGCGATCCAGAGCCCGCGCCGGTCGGCCAGGTCGTACAGGTAGGGGTCGGACGGGTAGTGCGAGGTGCGTACGGCGTTGATGTGCAGGCTCTTCATCAGCGTTACGTCGCGGCGCTGCGCCTCCCGGGTGAGGTGCCGGCCGGTCTCCGGGTCGGTCTCGGCGCGGTTGGTGCCCTTGATCAGGATGCGTTCGCCGTTGACGAGCAGCTGCGCGTCGCGGACCTCGACCTCGCGGAAGCCGACCGCCTGCGCGGTGGTCTGCACCACCCGTCCGCCCGGGTCGAGCAGCTCCAGCACCAGGGCGTACAGGTTCGGCGCGTCCGCGCTCCACTTCGCCGGGTTCGGCACGCTGGCGCGCAGCGTCGTCGTCGGGTCGGTCGGCGCCGCCGGGCCGGTCATGGTGGCGACCCGCCGGCCGCCCGCGTCGAGCAGGGTGCCCCGGACGAGGTACCCGTCGACCGCGCCGGCCACCTCGACCCGGGCGCTCAGGGTCGCATCCCGGTACCGATCGTCCAGGCCGGTGGTGACGTACGCGTCGCGCAGGTACGTCCGCGGCGTCGCGTAGAGCCAGACGTCGCGGAAGATGCCGCTGTAGCGCCACTGGTCGACGTCCTCCAGGTACGCCCCGGAGCCCCACCGGTGCACCTGCACCGCGATTCGGTTCGGGCCCGGCCGTACGACGTCCGTCACGTCGAACTCGGCCGGCGTGTAGCCGCCCTGGTCGTACCCGACGTAGCGGCCGTTGACCCAGACGAAGTAGCCGCTGGTGACCCCCTCGAAGCGCAGGAACGTCCGCCGGCCGGACCAGGACGGGGAGACCTCGAACGAGCGCACGTACGCGCCGGTCGGGTTGACGTCGCGCGGCACCCGGGGCGGGTCGTCGGGCCAGATCTCCTCCGGGATGTTGCGGAAGATCGGGTGGTCGACGAAGTCGGACTGCCAGGTGTGCGGCACGTCGACGGTAGGCCAGCCGGAGACGTCGAAGTCCTCGCGCTGGAAGCCGGCCGGTACGTCGTGCGGGCGATCGGCGAGGGAGAGTCGCCACTCGCCGTCGAGCGACGCGATCCACGGCGACCGGGCACTGTGGTCGGCGACATCGGCGGCGGCGGTACGGGCGTCCGGATAGGGCCGCAGTACCGCGTGCGGCGGCTGCTGCCCCTCGCCGGTCATGCCGGGATCGTCGAGGTACCGGTAGACGTCGTCGACCGTGCTCGGGCCGTCGCCGGGGCCGGCGGCGGGGGCCCCGTTCGGGAGGCGCGGCGCGGCGGCGGCAGCGGCGGGCACCGCGCCGGGCGCCAGCAGGAGGACGAGGACGAGCGCGGCGAGCGACCTGCGGACTGGCATCGACACCCTCCCAGCAACGCACGGATCGGCACGGGAACCGACACGTTCCAACCCTTCCTAACATCCACGGCGGCCGATTCCAAGGGGAGGGGTGGTGGCTGCTCACCAAGCGGGGGAGCGCGATCGTGGCGAGGTGCCGGCCTTCCGGCGCGCCTCGGGGCGGCCGTCACCGTCGGCCCGGGGGGTCGCGGCCGGGACCGGTCCGACCGCCCGGAACGGCCGGGCGTCCGGCGTGGGCGCCGGCACCGTGTCGGCCACTTCTAACATCGACCTGTGGCCTGGATGGTGTGGTGCGGCAAGCTGTTGGTGTTTCTCGCCGGCCTCACCATCCTTATCGACCTGGTGGAGCCGGACCGGCTGCGGGCGCGCGGGGTGCGCCTCTACCGGCGGTGCATCGCGGTCGTCCGCCAGCGGCGCGAGCTTATGGAAGCAAGCCGGATGGTGCAGTTGCGCCGGGACATCATGCACTCGTTCGTCAGATACAGCTCCGTCGACGACAGCGCCGGCAGCAGTGTGGTGCTCTGCGGCCTGGTCCACTCGCCGCCGTCGGCGGCACCGGCGCCCGAACTGGACGAGGGGCGGTTCATCGCGTTCTGGCACGCGGTCATGGACGACGTCGGCGAACGGTTCGGCCTACGGGAGAAGGAGACCAGCAGACGGGTCGAGGCCGCGGTGCCGTACATCCAACGCCGCGTCGACGAGTTCCTGCGCGACGCGACCGCGACCGCGACCGCGACCGACGGGAGCCGACTCGTCGAGCGCGCGGCGGCGATCGAGCAGCGGTCGACGGGCTTTTCGGCCTTTTTCGTGGCCGCGGCGTGCGTCGCCGCCATGGGCGTCGCCTACCTGCTGCAGGACTGGAACGGCCCCGCCGCCGGCGGAATCGGGCTGGTGCTGTTGACGGTGCTGGTCACCCTGGCGATCATGCCGTCCATGGCGCCGGGCGTCATCGGCGCGAGAATGCAGCGACGGGCCGCGCTGTCGCTGTTGTGCGTCTCCCGCCTGTTGAACCGTAGCCGTCCACTGCATCCGTTCCGCTGGGCCGCCGCCGGCTGCTTCGTCGTCGGCTCGCTGATCGACCTGGTCACCTCCTGGGGAAACCCGGCCTGACGGCGGGACGGGCCGGTCTCCGCCGGCCGCGCTCGGCCGCAGCGTTCCGAACTGGCTGGTTGCTCAGCCGCAGTGCTCGAACGGGCTGGTGTAGCTGGCCCCGCCGGTCGAGCCGCCCCACCGCACGCAGCTCTTCGCGGCCGAGGCGCGCACCGGACCGGCGTAGTACTCGAAGGAGCCGCTGTTGCTGCTCCTGGGCTTGCCCTGCACCTCAAGGAAGGCGGACGCCGCGCTCGCGGTACCGACGGAGGTGCTCTTCATGGTGGCCACACAGTTGTAGCCGTTGCCGGCGTTGTAGAGCAGGTACACCCGCCCCTGGGTACCGTTCGCGCTGGTCAGCGGCGCCGAGTCGATGACCTGGTACCCGCTGCCGCAGACCTTCGCCGCCGTGTACGGGTTGGTCGTCGTGTTGCCGGTGCCCGTACCGGTGGCGCTGGGCTTCGAGCCGGCGGGCGTGCTCGGCCCGGCGGACTTCACCGGGGCGGACCTGGACGGGGAAGCGTTCGCCTGGCCCGGCTTGCCGGTCGGCGCCTCCGCCGCCCCCGTCTCGAAGTTCGCGATGCCGGGGCCGGCGCTGAGGGCGACCCCGTCCTTCGCCCCCGGACCGGCCGCCGGTTCGTCGTGCCCGGGGCGCAGGACGATGACGGCGACCAGGCCGCTCAGCGCGATGGCGAGGGCACCCACCGCGACCGCGAGAATGGTGCTGCTGCGGCCCGAGCCCATTGCCGGGGCCGGCGCGCCGACGGCCGGCTGCCCCGCGGCCGGCTCGTGCGCGCCGAACGGCTCGTGCGCGCCGAACGGCTGCTGTGCCGGGAAGGGCTGGGGCGGGACGACCGGGTGCCGCGCCGGGGCGAACCGCGGCACCGCGGGGGGCGCCGCGGGCGGGCGCGTCTCCGCGAGGGTGTCGCCCACGGGGTTGGCGGCCGTACCGCCGGCGCCCGTCGGTGCCGAGACCGGCGCCGGAATCGGACCGGGGAACTGGGCCGGGATCGGACCGGGAACCGGGGTCGCCGGGACGGCGCCCTGCGCGGCGCGCGCCGCGTCCGCGAACGCCGCCGCGCTCGGGTACCGGCCGGCCGGGGCCTTGGCGAGGGCGCGGGACACGAGCGCCGCCACGGCGGCCGGTACGTCCGTCGGCAGGGTCGGCGGCTCGTCGTTCACGTGCTGGGTGACCACGTGGAACGGGTTGGCCCCGGTGAACGGGGGACGGCCGGTCAGGCAGTAGTAGGCGACCGCGCCGAGCGCGTAGATGTCGGTGGCCGGCGAGACCGGCTGCCCGGCGATCTGCTCCGGGGCCATGTAGTCCACCGTGCCGAGCACGACGTTGGTGCCGGTGATGCTGGTGACGTTCGTGGACCGGGCCACGCCGAAGTCGACCAGGACGACGCCGCCGTCCGGCTGGATCAGCAGGTTGCTGGGCTTGACGTCGCGGTGGACGATGTTGGCCGCGTGCGCCACGTGCAGCGCCTGCGCGGCCTGTACCAGCACGGAGAGGGCCTCCGCGACGCCGAGCCGGCCGCCCTCCCTGACCCGCCTCGACAGCGGTACGCCGTCGATGAACTCCATGACGAGGTAGTCCACGCGGTTGCCGTCGACCACCGCGTCCTCGCCGTAGTCGTAGACCTGCACGATGCCGGGGTGCCGCAGGGCGGCCAGCAGCCGGGCCTCGGTGCGGAACCGGGTGATGAACTCCGTGTCGGAGACCAGCGACGGGAGCAGCACCTTGACCGCGACCCGCCGCTTGAGAAGGCCGTCGGTCGCCGACCAGACCTCGCCCATGCCACCGGTCGCGATGCGTTCGTTGAGCAGGTAGCGGTTGTTGAGTACGACCCCGTGAGACAGCACCCGAACAAGCTACCGGGCGCAAATCCGGCGCCGTCAGGACCCATCGGACAGGCCGCTGCTCGCGGCGCCCGCCGGGTCGTTTGCATTGCAGTCGTATTGACTCCCGCGTCGCGGGGCGTTTACATTACGACTGCAACGTAAAGCGGATGCGCGGCGTTGCGCCCACCCCGCCACACAGCTGCCTGGAGGCCCGCCATGTCGAGCGCGACGCCGGCCCTGCCCTTCGACCGGCCGAATCCCCTGGAACCGCCGCCCGCCTACGCCGAACTGCGCGACCGGGCTCCGGTGGCCCGCGTGGTCACCCCCGAGGGTCAACCGGCCTGGCTGGTCACCTCGTACGACGCGGCCGCCACCGTGCTCGCCGACCCGCGGTTCGCGGTGACCCCGCCCGGCGGCGGCTACCCGGGCAACGACAGCCTGTTCCAGGACGGTCCCGCGCACGCCCGGCTGCGTCGCCTGGTCGGCCGGGCCTTCACGCCGCGCCACCTCGCCGGGCTGCGCCCCCGCGTCGAGGAGGCGGCCGCCGGACACGTCGCGGCGATGGTCGCGGCCGGTCCACCGGCCGATCTGGTCGCGGCGCTCGCCGCGCCGCTCTCCATCGCCGTCGTCGGTGAGCTGCTCGGCGTACGCATCGACGAGCACGCCCGGCTGCGTCGGCTGGCCGACGCCGCGCTGACCGGAAAGGCGCCCGACCCGGACGGTGTTCGGGCGGTGCAGCCGGACGGCCGGCCGGGCGTCGTCCTGGTGGAACAGGCATGGGCGGAGCTGGCCGCCTACGCGGCCGAACTCGTCGCCGCCAAACGCGACCGGCTCGCCGACGACCTGCTCAGCGCACTGATCACGGTGCGGGATGCCGAGGATGGCCGGCTCGGTGACGGCGAACTCGTCACGATGGTCACCACGCTCGTCGCCTCCGGCTATCTGAGCAGCTGCAACGCCATCTGTACCGGGGTCGCGCAGCTCGCCGTCGCGGGGCGGTTGTCCGACCTGACGGGCGACGACGAGCGGGTGGAGTCGGCCGTCGAGGAGGTGCTACGCCACCAGTCCGGCCTCACCGGGGAGGCGCTGCCCCGCTGGGCGCGGCAGGACCTCGACCTGGCCGGGGTACGCGTCGCGGCCGGCGAGATGCTGCTGGTCCGGCTCGCCGCGGCCAACCGCGACCCGGCGCGCTTCCCGTACCCCGACCGCTTCGACCCGGACCGGAAGCCCAACCCGCACCTGGCCTTCGGGCGCGGCCCGCACCACTGCCTGGCCGCGCCCCTGGCCCGGATCGAGGTCGCCGCCGCGCTGCGGGCGCTCGCCCTCGGGCTGCCCGGGCTGCGGCTCGCCGGGCCGGTCGAGGAGATCCCGTGGGTCGACGGCGCGGTCGACTCCGGACCCACGGCACTGCACGTCACCTGGTGAACGCGCCGCTCGGCCGGAGCCCCTAGCCGGACCCGGCTCGGCTCAACCCCGGCTCGGCCCGGCCCTGCCTCGGCCGGGCTTCGGCCCGGATCAGCCGGCCGGCTCGGGCTCCGGCGTGCGGACGATATCCGCGCGCAGCGGGGCGAGCGCACCGCCGATCTGCGCGATCGTCTCCTCCGGTACGCCGAGCCCGGTCAGCGTGCCGACGAGGTGGCCGACCACGGAGTCGAAGGCGGCGTCGGTGATGTCGAGCCCGGTGTGCGCGGCGCGCATGTCGCGGCCGGCGTAGAGTTCCGGCCCGCCGATCGCCGCCGCGATGAAGGCCCGCTGGTGCGCCTTGAGCCGCGGCAGGTCCACCCCCTCGAAGTACGGGGCCAGTCCCGGATCGCCCAGTACGCGTACGTAGAAGTCGTCGACCGCGGCGGCCACGGCGGGCGCGCCGCCGATCGCGTCGTAGATGCTCATGTCGTGGCCCTCTCTCGTCTCTCGCGTCTCGTCTTTCGCGCGAACCGCTCCCGGCAGGCGGCGCGGGCCACCCCGGCGGGCGTACAGGGCGGAGGCTATGGGCGCGTCGTTGCCCGGCCGTTGGGCGAGCAAATCCCCGACGCTACGAAGCGCGCACAGCATCCGAACGGCCGTGGTGAGGCCGTTGCGAGACGCGTCCCGCCCACACGAGACCGTGTCCCGCCCGCACCTGACCCGAACGAGCCACGCGGCCAGCGCGGACGACACCAACCCTCAAACCCGTCGCCTGAACACCAGAGGCGTTATCGGACAGGCGGATTCAACCGGTCGTGGCAACGGTGGGTGTTTCTGCTGTTGGCGGCTCTGACAGTAGCTGGGCCAGGGCTTCGGCAGGTGTGCGGATCCCGAGGGTTTTGCGAGGTCTGGCGTTGAGTTCGGCGGCGACGGCGGCGAGATCGGATGAGCTGTGGGCAGACAGGTCAGTGCTTTTGGGGAAGTACTGGCGTAGCCACCGACGCGGGTGCGCTGGGGACACGCTGGTACCGCCGGAGACGGAGGTGCTGGCCGGGCTGGAGATGGGCGGCATCGCCGTGGTCACCGCGCTCGGACTCCGTACCGGTCTGCCGTGCGCGTTCGTCCGCAAGGCGGCGAAGCCGTACGGCACCGCGCGGCTGGCCGAGGGCGCCGACGTCGCCGGCCGGCGGGTGCTGGTGGTCGAGGACGTGGTGACCTCCGGCGGCCAGGTCGTGCTCTCGACCCGGGACCTGCGGCAGCTCGGTGCCCGGGTGGACGCCGCGCTCTGCGTGATCGACCGCCAGGAGGGCGGGGCTGAGGCGCTGGCCGCCGAGCGGATCGGGCTGCGGGCCCTGCTGACCCGGGCCGACCTGGAACGCGCCGCCGGAACGGCCCGGTGACCGTTCCCGCCCGCCAGATCCGGGCCCGGTACTCGGCCGGCACCATCACGGTCTACCAGGCGTACCCGCCCGAGATCGCGGCGCCGGCGCTGGCCGCGGGCCGGTTCGTGCCGCCCTTCAAGCGCGCGCGGATGACCTGGATCAAGCCGTCGTTCCTGTGGATGATGTACCGCTGCGGCTGGGCGGAGAAGCCCGGACAGGAACGGGTGCTGGCCGTCGAGATGAGCCGCGACGGGTTCGAGTGGGCGCTGGCGCACTCCTGCCTGAGCCACTACGTGCCGGGGCGGCACCCGGGGCGGGCCGAGTGGGCGCGGGCCCTGCGCGCCAGCCCGGTACGGGTGCAGTGGGACCCCGAGCGGTCGCTGCGGCTGAGCCCGTTGCCGTACCGGTCGCTCCAGGTGGGACTCTCCGGCGAGGCGGTGGAGCGGTACGTCGACGAGTGGATCGTGGGGCTGAGCCACGTCACCGGGCTGGCGCGCGAGATCCGGCGGCTGCTGGGCGCCGGGGACGAGGCGGGCGCGGCGGCGCTGCTGCCGGCCGAGCACCCGTATCCGCTGCCGCCGGAACTCGCGGGGATCGTCGACGCCGACGGCTGACCGGACCCGGAGCCGAGCCGATCCGACGGCGGGCCGGCCCTCGGCGGCGTCGGGGTGACGGCGCCGGGCCCGGGGGCGCTTTCACGGTGGGAGCGAGCCGGCGAGGCGCCGGACGATGACTTATGTCTATTTTCGAGGGTTTTATTAATTTCAAGTAACGAATCATTCTCAGGTCTGGCCTAGAGGTGATCTTCGCTGCCAGTCTCTGCGTACCGGTCATCCACGCCGGGAGCAGCGGCTCCGGCGGTACGGATCCCGACGTCAACCCCGAGAAGCTGTCCGCCGGTTCCGACGGAACAGCCGGCCGCCGGACCGGGCAGACCCCCACCCGGTCCGGCGGCCGTTCCGGGTCGTGCGGGCGGCCGACCGGACCGTAGGCCGACTCCGATCCGCGAGCGGTCGGGCGGGTACGCCACGGGCCCGGAGGGCCGCGTGTGGGATCGGAGTGACGTGGCGGCGTTCGGTGGCGCCTTCCAGACCAGGAGTGCACTCGACGCGGCGACGTCGAACGCTGCATTATGTCCATGTTCGGGGCATTTATGAATTTCTAGTAACGAATATCCGCGGTGCCTGGACCCGCAGTGATGATCGTTGCGAGTCTCCCCGTACCGGTTGCCTGTCCGGCACGTCCGACTGCGCCGACCCACATGGGAGGAACCACCATGCGCAGAGCCATCCTCGCCGCGCTGTTCGCGGGTACGACCGTCGCCACCGCGACGGCTGCGCCCGCGCAGGCCGCGCCACCACAAGAGTCGAACAGCTACATCGTCATGCTGCGCCCCGGCGCCGACGCGTCGCGGCTCGCCGCCGACCAGGGGCACAGCTACGGCGCGGCCGTCGAACACGTCTACCAGCACGCGCTGCGGGGCTACTCGGCCCGGATGAGCGCCAGCGCCGCCGCCCGGCTCGCGCGGGACCCCGCCGTACAGCTCGTGCAACCCGACGGAGTGGCCGTCGCGACGGCGCAGACGCTGCCCACCGGCATCAACCGGGCCGACGCCGAGTTGAGCCCGACCGCCCGGATCGACGCCGCGGACCAACGGGTCGACGTGGACGTGGCGGTCATCGACACCGGTATCGACCTGACCCACCCGGACCTCAACGTCTACACCGCGGGCGCGATGAACTGTTCCACCGGCAACAGCGCCAACGACGGAAACGGACACGGTACGCACGTCGCCGGTACCATCGGCGCGCTCGACAACGGCATCGGCGCGGTCGGCGTGGCCCCCGGTGCGCGGGTCTGGCCGGTCCGCGTTCTCAACAACTCCGGCAGCGGCAGCTTCTCGGCGATCATCTGCGGCATCGACTACGTCACCGCCCACGCGAACGAGATCGAGGTCGCCAACATGAGCCTCGGTGGTTCCGGCGGCGACAGCGCCTGCGGGTCCAACCGGGACGCGATGCACGAGGCGATCTGCGCCTCGGTCGCCGCCGGCGTCACCTACGTCGTCGCGGCCGGCAACGAGGCCACCGACGCCGCGAACTCGGTGCCGGCCGCCTACGACGAGGTGGTCACCGTCAGCGCGTTGGCCGACTTCAACGGGCTCCCGGGCGGCGGTGCCGCGGCCACCTGCCGCGCCGACGTCGACGACACCTTCGCGGACTTCTCCAACTACGGCGCGGACGTCGACCTGATCGCGCCCGGCGTCTGCATCTACTCGACCTGGAAGGGCGGGGCCTACAACACGATCTCCGGTACCTCGATGGCGTCTCCGCACGTCGCGGGCGGGGCGGCGCTCTACAAGGCCACCCACCCCAGCGCGACGCCGACGACCGTGAAGTCGGCCCTGCAGGCCGCCGGCACGACCAACTGGTCGAGCGGCACCGACCCGGACGCCGGCCACGAGAAGCTGCTCAACGTGGCGAGCTTCTGATCCGGTACGGCCGGCCGCCGGCGCGGGTGCGCCTCGGCCCGGTCGGGCAGGGACGGTCCCGGGTGGGACCGTCCCCGCCCCGCGTGCAGCACCGGAAGTCGGCGCTCGCGGTCAGACGCCGGGGATGTCGCGGCGGCGCAGCCCCAGCAGCCCGGCCGCCGCCAGCAGCGCCGCCAGCAGCGTCAGCGTCACGAGCGGGGTCGCGGTCGCCTCGCCGCCGGGCAGGTGCGGCAGGTGGGTGAAGGGCGAGACGTCCAGGATCCACTGGTCGAGCCGGAGCGCGGGACCGACGATCGAGATCAGCATGCAGATCGCCAGCGCCCCCCAGCTCGCGGCGGCGACGCGGGGCAGCAGTCCGAAGAAGACCACGGCGACCGCCGCCAGCACCCAGACGCCGGGCAGTTGGACCATGGCGCCGGCCAGCACCCGGGGCAGCTCGCGGCCCGGGTCGCCGCTGTTCAGGCCGTGGGTGAGCCCCATGGCCAGGCCGCTGGCGGCGAGCGTGGCGGCGGGGCCCAGCAGGGCGAAGACGAGGTGGCTCGCGGCCCAGCGGAGCCGCCCGGTGGCGGTGCCGAGTACCGCCTCGGCGTGCCCGACCGCCTCCTCCTCGCGCAGCCGCAGGGTGGCCTGGATGGCGTACCCGGCCGAGATCAGCCCGAACAGGCCCAGCGTGCCGGCGAGGTAGCTGTCGATCAGCCCCTGCGCGCCGCCGATGCGCCGGAAGACGTCGGCGAGTTCCGGTGTGTCCCGTACCAGGTCCCCGATGCCCTCGGCGACGCCGCCCATCACCACCCCGAGCGCGGCGAACCCGGCGACCCAGCCGGCCAGCAGGCCGCGGTGCAGCCGCCAGGCCAGCGCCACCGGCGAGCGCAGCCCGGGCGCGGCCGAGGCCGGGCCGAGCCGCGGCGGCAGCAGCCCGGCCCCGATGTCGCGCCGTGCGGCGAGCGTCACGGCCGCGAGGACCAGCAGCGCGGCGAGGCCGACGGGCAGCAGCGCCAGCGCCCAGCGATCGCCGCCGTACGGGTGGATCCGGTGCACCCAGCCGATCGGCGAGAGCCAGGAGAGCCAGGAGAGTGCGCCGTTGCCGGTGGCGCTCAGGTCGCCGACCACGCGTAGCACGTAGGCGACCCCGAGCACCAGGATCGCGATGCCCCGGGCCGACCGGGCGCCCGTGGTCAGCTGCGCGGCTACCGCGCCGACCGCGGCGAAGACCCACCCGGACAGCGTGAACTCCAGGCCGAACGCCCAGGAGCCGGCGACGGGCAGGTCCTGGCTCGTCATGCCGAGCGCCAGCAGCGCGCCGAGGAGCGCGTTGGCGGCGAACGTGGTGAGCAGCGCCGCCGCCAGACCGGCGTGCCGGCCGACGACCGTGGCGCCGAGCAGCTCGCGCCGGCCGGCCTCCTCGTCGGTACGGGTGTGGCGGACCACGGTGAGGATGCTGAAGAGCCCGATCATGCCCGGGATGAAACCCGCCCGCCAGGAGACCAGCTCGCCGAGGCTCGACCCGGTCAGCAGGCCGTAGAGCGTCACGAAGCTGGCGTTGTGCTGCATCAGATGGGCGTAGTCCGCGCGCTGGGCGGCGGTGGGAAAGAGTTCGTTGATCGAGGCCACGTAGGACAGCGGCACGACCGCGATGAAGACCACCCAGAGTGGCGTCAGTACCCGGTCGCGGCGCAGGATGAGCCGGGACAGCTGGCCGGTGCCGGCGAGCGCGGTCATCGGGCCACCTCCGCGGTGGCGGTCCGGGAAGGCTGGTCGCCGCCGCGCTGGTAGTGCCGCAGGAACAGCTCCTCCAGCGTGGGCGGCTGACTGACGAGGCCGCGTACGCCCACGGCGGTGAGCTGGCGCAGCGCGGCGTCCAGCGAGTCCGTGTCGACGTCGAAGCGCACCCGGCCGTCGTCGGTGCGCAGGTTGTGCACGCCCGGCAGGTCGGCCAGTCCCGCGGGCCGGCCGGCCAGGTCCGCCTCGATCGAGGTACGGGTGAGGTGGCGCAGGTCGGCGAGGCTGCCGCTCTCCACGGCCCGGCCGTCGCGGATGATGGTCAGCCGGTCGCAGAGCGCCTCGACCTCGGCGAGGATGTGGCTGGAGAGCAGCACGGTACGGTCGCCGCGCCGCTTCTCCTCCCGGATGACCTGCTGGAAGACCTCCTCCATCAGCGGGTCGAGCCCCGAGGTCGGTTCGTCCAGGATGAGCAGCTCCACGTCCGAGGCGAGCGCCGCGACCAGCGCGACCTTCTGCCGGTTGCCCTTCGAGTAGGCGCGGCCCTTCTTGCGCGGGTCGAGTTCGAAGCGCTCCAGCAGCTCGTCGCGGCGCCGCCGGTCCAGCCCGCCGCGCAGCCGTCCGAGCAGGTCGATCACCTCGCCGCCGGTGAGGTTCGGCCAGAGCGTGACGTCGCCCGGTACGTAGGCCAGCCGGCGGTGCAGCCGGGTCGCGTCGGCCCACGGGTCGCCGTCGAGCAGCCGCGCGGTGCCGCCGTCGGGCCGGATCAGCCCCAGCAGGACGCGGATCGTGGTGGTCTTCCCGGCCCCGTTCGGGCCGAGGAAGCCGTGCACCTCACCGGTGGGTACGGCCAGGTCCAGCCCGGACAGGGCGCGGGTACGCCCGAACGTCTTGACCAGACCCTCAGTACGAATCGCCTCGGTCATCGTCGGTGAACTCCTCGGAGCGCGCGGCGCCCGACGCGCCGCTGGTGGGTGGTGGTGAGGGGAACCGGTCGAGCATCGTGTGCAGCTGGGCGGCCTGTTCCGAGGTGAGCAGGGGATAGGTGAAGAGATCCACGAGACCGCCGAACATCCGTGCCTGGCCGGCCGGGCTGCGTACGTCGACGCCGAGGGCCTCGGACATCTGGTCCGGCATGAGGAAGAGCCCGGCCTGCGTCCCGACCAGCGCGGCGGCCCAGGCGCGCGGGTCCGGGCTGTCGACGTTGAGCCGGCTCAGCCACTCCTCGGCGACCCGCACCATCCGCTGGAACATGTCGCTCGCGGTGGCCGAGCCGTCCAGCATCGAGCGGACCAGGTAGTTCTGCAGCAGGCTGGCCATCGGGTGGGTCGAGCCGACGAAGGCCTGGTCGGCCATCCGGCCCTCAAGGAACATCTGTTCCCGGAACCGGTCGAGCCACTCCATGGCGTACGTGTCGCAGGCGTCGCGCAGCGCCTCCTTCGACCCGAAGTGGTGGCGGACGAGGCCGGAGGAGACCCCCGCCGCGGCGGCGATGTCCCGGATCGTCGCCGCGGCGATGCCGCGCTCGGCGAAGAGCCGCAGCGCCGCGTCCCGGATCCGGGCCCGGGCGGTGAGGTCGTCGGCGGAGCGCTCCGGTACGGGGCTAGCCATGGGCGGAACCTGTACGGATGTGTCGCGGGTTATGCACGCGTACAGTCTACTGCACGCCTGTGTAGTCGCGCTGGTGCGGGCGACCGTTCTTGACGCTTTCCATACGCGGGCGCCTCCCCGCGACGCTGGGCGGGATTCAGCGGTTGGGGTCGACCGCCTGGTAGATGTCCGGTACCCCGTCGGCGTCGGTGTCGCGTTCCTCGGCGGCGCAGATCCGCCGGTACCGCCGGTTGCGCAGCCGCAGCACCGCCGTCGCCAGCACGGCGGCCAGCAGCGAGCCGGTCAGTACGCCGATCTTGCTGTGCTCGTCGCGCGGGCTGCCCGGGCCGAACGCCAGCTCGCCGATGAGCAGCGAGACGGTGAAGCCGATGCCGGCCAGCAGAGCCAGCCCGAAGACGTCCCACCAGCCGATCTCCTCGGCCAGCCGGGCCCGGGTGAACCGCTGCACGAGCCAGGTGGCGCCCAGCACACCGAGGGTCTTGCCGACCACCAGCCCCACGGCGACCCCCACGGCGACCGGGTCGGCGAAGCTCGCGGCCAGCCCGCCCGCGCCCGCGATGGAGACCCCGGCGGCGAAGAACGCGAAGACCGGTACCGCGACGCCGGCCGAGAGCGGCCGGAACCGGTGCTCGAAGTGCTCGGCGAGGCCCGGACCGGGGCCCGCGGCCCGGCGGACCACCGGAACCGTGAAGGCGAGCAGCACCCCGGCGACGGTGGCGTGGATGCCGGAGGCGTGCACCAGCGCCCAGGTCAGCACGGCCAGCGGCAGCAGCAGCCACCAGGACCGTACCCGCCGCCGCACCAGCAGCCCGAAGACGGCGAGCGGGACCAGGGCCAGCAGCAGCGGCGCCGGGTGCAGCGCGCCGGTGTAGAAGGCCGCGATGATCACGATCGCGAGCAGGTCGTCGACGACCGCGAGGGTCAGCAGGAAGGTGCGCATCGCCACGGGCAGGTGGGTACTGATCACCCCGAGCACGGCCAGCGCGAAGGCGATGTCCGTGGCCGTCGGGATCGCCCAGCCGACCGGCGCGCCGTCGGCGCCCGCGTTGACCGCGACGTAGATCAGGGCGGGCAGGGTCATCCCGCCGAGCGCCGCGGCGACCGGCAGTACCGCCCGCTGGGGCGCGCGCAGGTCGCCGGCGACGAACTCCCGCTTCAGCTCCAGCCCGGCGACGAAGAAGAAGATCGCCAGCAGGCCGTCGGAGGCCCACTGGCCGAGGGTCAGGTCCAGGTGGACGTCGGCCGGGCCGAGCCGGTACGCGGCCAGGTCGCGGTACGCGTCGCCCCAGGGGGAGTTCGCCCAGGCGAGGGCGAGCAGGGCGGCGCCGAGCAGCAGCAGCCCGCCGACCGTCTCGGTACGCAGGATGTCGCCGATCCGCCGCATTTCGGGCCAGCTGCCGGGCACCAGCAGCGGCGGGACGGGTCGGCGCGGCGGGGCCATCTGGGTCCTCCGGAGGGGTCGACGGGTCAGCTCGCCGACCAGACTTCCCGGCACACCGGTCCCTACCCTAACGGATCATCGCCCTGGCCGGGCAGATCATCACGACCGCCCCGGCCGTCGTCGGACGCCCGCCCAGTCACCGTCGGGCGTCCGTCCAGTCGCCGCCGGGCACCGGTTCAGTCGCGGCCGAACCGATGCTGGCTCGACTCGCGTACCACCAGCTCGGGTTCGAAGACCACCTGCTGGTGCCGGTGCCCGGCGGGATCGCCCGCCTCGTCGAGGAGCAGTTCGGCGGCGGTCTGACCCAGCCGCTGCCGGGGCTGGCGTACCGAGGACAGCGGCACCGCGGCGGCCGCCGCGAACTCGATGTCGTCGTAGCCGACCAGGGCGATGTCCTCGGGTACCCGGACCTGCTGGCGGGTCAACCCCTGGAGCATGCCGAGGGCGATCAGGTCGTTGGCGCAGAAGACGGCGGTCGGCCGCGCCGCGCGGGGCAGGCCGAGCAGGCGGGAGACCGCGTCGCGCCCGGCCGCCACGGTGGGGCTGGGGATGTCCAGCCGGCGCAGGTGCTCCGCGCCGAGCCCCGCCTCCTGGAGCGCCTTCAGACCGCCGTGGTACCGGTCCCGGACCTGTTCGAGGCGCCACGGCCCGCCCACGAAGGCCAGCCTCCGGTGCCCCGCCTCGACCAGGTGCCGGACGGCCAGCTCGCCGCCGAGCCGGTCGTCGACCGAGACCGAGCAGAGGTCGGGCAGGGGCGAGCGGCGGTCGAGCACCACCACGAGGATGCCCCGCTCGCGCAGCCGCAACAGCCGCTCGTTGACCGTCTCGACCGGCGTGATCAGCACGCCCTGGACCCGCTGCTCCTCCAGCAGGTCCAGGTAGGCGTTCTCCCGCCCGACGTCGCCGTTGCTGTTGCAGAAGATCACCGCCATACCGGCCGAGCCGGTGGTGTCGTCGACGCCCTTGGCGATGTCGGTGAAGAACGGGTTCGCCACGTCGAGGACCACCAGGCCCAGGGTGCGGCTGCGGCCCCGGCGGAGCTGCCGGGCCGCGTCGTTGGGGACGAAGCCCAGCTCCACGATGGCGGCCCGGACCCGGGTACGGGTGGTCTCGGCCACGATGTCCGGCCGGTTGAGCACGTTGGAGACCGTCCCGACCGAGACGCCGGCGTGGTTGGCCACGTCCCGGATGCTCACCACCGGCGTCGACACCGCTGCCTCCCACAAACCCGTATCGCGGACCCGCCGGATGCGATCCGTCACCCGGGAGTCACCCGATCTCGAAGGGTATACCGGCCGGCGGCCCGGGTCGGTCAGCGCGGGGCGGCCCGTACCGCCGCGGCGGCCCAGTCGTCCCGGCCGGGGCGCGGGTCGTACCGGCGTACCGGCTGGGTCCGGGCCACCAGCCGGCGGGCGGCGGCCAGGTCGGGCAGCACCTCGGCCGCGACCGCCTGGACCAGGACGTTGCCGAGCGCGGTCGCCTCCGCCGGGCCGGCCAGCACCGGCAGCCCGCAGGCGTCCGCGGTGAGCTGGCAGAGCAGCTCGTTGCGGGCGCCGCCGCCGACGACGTGCACCACCTCGACGTCCCGGTCGGCGAGCCGGGCGGCGGTGCGGAGCGCGGCACGGTACGCGAGCGCGAGGCTGTCCAGCACGCAGCGGACCACCCGCGCCGGGGTGTCGGGCTCCGGCTCGCCCCGGCGTACGCAGGCCGCCGCGATCCGGGCCGGCAGGTCGCCGGGGGGCAGGAACTCCGGGTCGTCCGGGTCGATCACCGAGCGCAGCGGCGTCTCCCGGGCGGCGGCGGCCAGCAGCCCGGCCAGGTCGTCGCGGTGCCAGGCCCGCATCGACTCCTGGAGCAGCCAGAGCCCGGCGACGTTGCGCAGGAAGCGGATCCGGCCGTCGACCCCGACCTCGTTGGTGAAGTTGGCGGCCCGGCTCGCCTCGGTGCGCACCGGCCGGTCGAGCTCCAGCCCGACGAGCGACCAGGTGCCGCTGGAGACGTACGCGAAGGGCCGGTCGCCCGCGGGCACCCCGGCGACCGCGGAGGCGGTGTCGTGCGAGCCGACGGCGCGCAGCACGGCGCCCGGCCCGCCGGCGGCCAGCGGCAGCCCCGGGCGCAGCGCGCCGAGGACGGTGCCGGGGCGGTGGATCGGGGGCAGCAGGCCGGGCGGCAGCCCGAGCGCCGCCACCAGGGCCGGCGACCAGTCCATCGTGGACAGGTCGAGCAGGCCGGTGGTGGAGGCGTTGGTCAGCTCGGCGCCGACCCGCCCGGTCAGCCAGTAGCCGAGCAGGTCCGGGACGAGCAGCAGCGTCCGGGCGGCGGCGAACGCGGGGGTGTCCCGCGCCGCCGCCAGCTGGAACACCGTGTTGAACGGCAGGTGCTGCAGCCCGGTGACGCGGTACAGCTCCTCCGGGGGTACGGCGGCGTGCACCCGGGCCACGCCCGCCGCCGAGCGGGGATCGCGGTAGTGCACCGGGTTGCCGACCAGCGCGCCGGTCGCGTCGAGCAGCCCGTAGTCGACCGCCCACGAGTCGATCCCGACGCTGGCCGGCGCCGCCCCGGAGGCCGCGACCCGGTCCAGGCCCGCCAGCAGCTCCCGGTAGAGCCGCAGCACGTCCCAGTAGAGCCCGTCCGGCAGCGCGACCGGCTCGTTGGGGAAGCGGTGCGCCTCGGCCAGGTCGAGCCGGTCCGCGCCGACCCGCCCGGTCATCACCCGACCGCTGGCGGCGCCCAGGTCGACGGCGACGACCGTGACCTCGGCGCTCATCGCGGTGCCCCGCCGGCCGCGGTCGGGCCGCCCGTGGCGCCGGTTCCGCCCGTGGCGCCGGTCGCGGCCGGCCCGCCCGTGACGGTCGGGCGGGTCATCGCAGGAAGGCCGCGGCGACGCCGGCGTCCACCGGTACGTGCAGCCCGGTGGTGTGCGACAGCTCGCCGCCGGTCAGCACGAAGACCGCGTTCGCGACGTGCTCCGGCAGTACCTCGCGCTTGAGCAGGGTGCGCTGGGCGTAGTAGGCGCCCAGCTCCGACTCGGGCACCCCGTAGACGGCGGCCCGCTGCGCGCCCCAACCGCCGGCGAAGATGCCGGAACCTCGGACCACGCCGTCCGGGTTGACGCCGTTGACCCGGATGCCGTGCCCGCCCAGCTCCACCGCGAGCAGCCGGACCTGGTGGGCCTGGTCGGCCTTTGCCGCGCCGTACGCGATGTTGTTCGGCCCCGCGAAGACCGAGTTCTTGCTGGCGATGTAGACGATGTCCCCGCCCAGCCCCTGCTCGATCATGACCTTGGCGGCGGCCCGGGCCACCAGGAACGAGCCCCGCGCCATCACGTCGTGCTGCCGGTCCCAGTCCTCGACGCTGGTCTCCAGCAGCGGCTTCGAGACGGAGAGCCCGGCGTTGTTGACCACCAGGTCGACGCCGCCGAAGGCCAGTACCGCCGCGTCGATCGCCGCGGCCACCGCCGCCTCGTCCGAGACGTCCACCGCCACCGGTACGGCCACGTCGGGCGAGCCGATCTCCGCGGCGACCCGGCCGGCGGCCTCGACGTCCCGGTCGGCGACGACCACGCAGGCCCCCTCGGCGGCGAGCCGCTGGGCGACCGCCCGCCCGATGCCCGAGCCCGCCCCGGTGACCAGCGCGATCCGGGTGCTGAGCGGCTTCGGCTTCGGCATCCGCCGCAGCTTCGCCTCCTCCAGGGCCCAGTACTCGATCCGGAACTTCTCCCGTTCCTCGATCGGCGCGTACCGGGAGATCGCCTCCGCGCCGCGCATCACGTTGACGGCGTTGACGTAGAACTCGCCGGCCACCCGGGCGGTCTGCTTCGTGGCGCCGAAGGAGAACATGCCGATCCCGGGCACCAGCACGATCGCCGGGTCGGCGCCGCGCATCGGCGGGCTGTCCGGCTCGGCGTACGCCTCGTAGTAGGCCCGGTAGGCGGCGCGGTACTCCTCGTGCAGCTCGCGCAGCCGGGCGGTCACCCGCTCCAGCGGGGCGTCCGGCGGCAGGTCGAGCACGAGCGGCCGGACCTTCGTCCGCAGGAAATGGTCCGGGCAGGAGGTGCCGAGCGCGGCCAGCCGGGGGTGCGCCTCGCGGGCGAGGAAGTCGAGCACCACCTCGCTGTCGGTGAAGTGCCCGACCTGCGGGCGGTCGGTCGAGGCGAGGCCGCGCACCAGCGGCGCGAGCGCGGCGGCGCGGGCCCGGCGCTCCGCCTCGGGCAGCGGCGCCCGGTCGGGCAGCACCGGGCCGAACGGCTCGGGCCGGCCGCGCTCGTCGATGAAGTCCTGCGCGGTACGGATGATCTCCAGCGTGTTCGCCTCGCACTCGGCGCTGGTGGCGCCCCAGGCGGTGATGCCGTGCCCGCCGAGGATCACCCCGATGGCGCGCGGGTTCGCCGCGTGTACGGCGGCGATCTCCAGCCCGAGCTGGAAGCCGGGGCGGCGCCACGGCACCCAGACCACCCGGTCGCCGAAGCACTCCTTGGTGAGCGCCTCGCCGTCGGCGGCGGTGGCCAGCGCGATGCCGGCATCCGGGTGCAGGTGGTCGACGTGCGCGGCCGCCACCAGCCCGTGCATGGCGGTGTCGATCGACGGCGCGGCGCCGCCGAGGCCGTGCCGGCAGTAGTCGAACGCCGCGACCATCTCGTCCTCGCGCTCCGGGCCGGGGTACGTGCCGACCAGCGCGCGCAGCCGGTCCAGCCGCAGCACCGCGAGCCCGGCCGGGGTGAGCGTGCCGAGGTCGCCGCCGGAGCCCTTCACCCAGAGCAGTTCGACGTCCTCGCCGGTGACCGGATCCCGGTCGAGCCCCTTGGCGGAGGTGTTGCCGCCGGCGTAGTTGGTGTTGCGCGGGTCCGCGCCGAGCCGGTTGGACCGGTCGATCAGCTCGTCCACCGTGGACATCAGGCCCCCCATCCGGCCGCGTCGCCGCCGGCCCGCTCGGTACGGATCCGTTCGAAGTAGCCGGAGCGTTGGTACGCCGCGACCGGGTCCGGGTCGAGTCCCTGGTCGGCGCGCAGGTCACGCAGGAGCGGCCGGACGTCGGTGTGGTACGCGTCCATCAGCACCGCGTTGGCGCCCAGCACGTCGCCGGCGGCCTGGGCCGAGGCGAGCGCCGCGGTGTCGACCAGCAGCGCCTTGGCGGTCGCCTCCTGCACGTTGAGCACCGAGCGGATCACCGCCGGGATCTTCGGCTCGATGTTGTGGCACTGGTCGAGCATGAAGGCGATGCCGGAGGCCGGCCCGACCGCGTCGGCCTGCACGATCTCGAACATGATCCGGAAGAGCTGGAACGGGTCGGCCGCGCCGACCATCAGGTCGTCGTCGGCGTAGAAGCGGGAGTTGAAGTCGAAGCCGCCGAGCTTCCCGGCCCGCAGCAGGAACGCCACGATGAACTCGATGTTCGTGCCGGGGGCGTGGTGCCCGGTGTCGATCACCACCTGGGCCCGCTCGCCCAGGCTCAGGCAGTGCGCGTACGCGGTGCCCCAGTCGGGCACGTCGGTGACGTAGAAGGCCGGCTCGAAGAGCTTGTACTCCAGCAGCATCCGCTGGTCGGGGCCGAGCCGGTCGTACGTCTCCCGCAGCGCCTCGGCGAGCCGGTCCTGCCGGTCGCGGATGTTGTCCTGGCCCGGGTAGTTGAGCCCGTCGGAGAACCAGAGCTTGAGGTCGCGCGAGCCGGTGCGGTCCATGATGTCGACGCACTCCAGCAGGTGCCCGATCGCCTTGCGGCGTACGCCCGGGTCCGGGTTGGTGACGCTGCCGAGCCGGTAGTCGTTGTCCTGGAAGACGTTGGCGTTGATGGCGCCCAGAGCGACGCCCTGCTGGGCGGCGTACGCGGCGAGGTCGGCGTAGTCGTCGACCCGGTCCCAGGGGATGTGCAGCGAGACGGTGGGGGCGGCACCGGTGAACCGGTGCACCATGGCCGCGTCGGCGATCTTCTCGTACGGGTCGCGCGGCACGCCCTCCTGCGGGAAGACCTTGAACCGGGTGCCGGAGTTGCCGTACGCCCAGGAGGCGGTCTCGATCCGCTGTTCGCGCAGCGCGCGCGTCACCCGTTCGCGGGTGCTCGCCGCCAGGTCAGTCATCGTGGGTCTCCGATCGGGCCCGCGGCATCGGGCCGGGCGTGGGGGTGGGTCGCCGGAGTCGCCTCATCAGCGCGATGAAACGTTTCATTTTCGGGGTACTGCGACCGTACGGTCCGCCGCCGCGGCACGTCAAGGGGGCGACGGAGGCCACCCGCCGGTGGGCGGGAGCGGGCCGGACCGGATAGCGTGACCCGCCGACGGCACATCCGCGGCGTCCGGCGTGGCGGACCCGCCGCCCGGCCCGACGTTCGGAGGCGTTGCGATGACTGAACAGCTCACCAACTGGGCCGGCAACATCACGTTCCGGCCCGAGCGGCTGCACCGGCCGGAGACCCTGGACGAGCTGCGCGCGCTGGTGGCGCGCAGCGCCCGGGTGCGCGCCCTCGGCACCGGCCACTCGTTCAACACCGTCGCCGACACCACCGGCGCGCTGGTCTCGACCGGTGGTCTGCCGGCCCGGATCGAGCCGCATCCGGACGGTCGGACCGTCACCGTGGCCGCCGGCGTACGCCTCGGCGAGCTGGCCGCCCGCCTCCAGGCCGCCGGATACGCACTGCCCAACCTCCCGTCGCTGCCGCACATCTCGGTGGCCGGGGCCGTCGCCACCGCCACCCACGGCTCCGGCGTCGGCAACGGCAACCTGGCCGCCGGCGTCTCGGCGCTGGAGCTGGTCACCGCCGACGGCGACCTGGTCGTGGTGCGGCGCGACGACGGCGGCGACTTCTCCGGTACGGTCGTCGCGCTCGGCGCCCTGGGCGTCGTCACCAGCCTCACCCTGGACGTCGTGCCGGCCTTCGAGGTACGCCAGTACGTCTACGACGACCTGCCGCTGGACCGGCTCGCCGACGGGCTGGAGACCGTGCTGGGCGCGGCGTACAGCGTCAGCCTCTTCACCGACTGGACGGCCGACCGGATCAACCAGGTCTGGCTCAAGCAACGCGTCGACGGCCGGAGCGCGGCGGACGGGGCGGGCCCGGCGGGCGCGGCCAGCCCGGCGGACGCGTTCGCCGCGGGTGCCGCGGGCCCGGCGGGTGCGGCGGGTACGCCCGCGCCCGAGTGGCTCGGCGCCAAGCTCGCGACCGGCCCCCGCCACCCGATCGCCGGCATGCCCACCACGTACACCACGGCCCAGCAGGGCGAGCCCGGCCCCTGGCACGAGCGGCTGCCGCACTTCCGGATGGAGTTCACCCCGAGCAGCGGCGAGGAGCTGCAGTCGGAGTACTTCGTCGCGCGGGAGCACGCCCTCGCGGCGATCGAGGCGGTCGACGGGATGCGCGAGCGGATCGCGCCGGTGCTCCAGATCAGCGAGCTGCGTACCGTCGCCGCCGACGAGCTGTGGCTGAGCCCGAGCCACCGGCGCGACAGCCTGGCGCTGCACTTCACCTGGTTGCCCGACCCGGCGGCGGTGGCCGAGGTGGCCGCCGAGATCGAGGAGCGGCTCGCTTCGTACGCGGTCCGGCCGCACTGGGGCAAGGTCTTCACCGTCGCGCCCGACCGGCTCGCCGGGCGGTACGAACGGTACGGCGACTTCGTCCGGCTGCTCGGTGCGTGGGACCCGGCGGGCAAGTTCCGCAACGCCTTCGTCGACCGGTACTTCCCCGTCGCCTGACGGCCCCGCTGCCAGCGCGGCGATGATCGGTGTTACGGTCTTCGCGGCAGACCTACCGAGGAGGTGAGACCCATCAACGCCACATCAGGCCGGGTGCTCCTTCCCACGGTCACGAGGTTGCCCTGAACCAGGGGACCGTCGCCCTGACATAGGTGACCGGGGAGCGCCCCATCGGCATCCCGAGAGGTTTCCCATGTCGTCCTCCTCGTCGGACACCTTCACGCCGGCCGCGTCGCCGGCCCCCGCTCCGCCCACCGCCGCCGCGATCCCGCCCGCCGATGTCGTCGCGAGCCTGCGCGCCGCCGGCTGCGTCTTCGCCGAGGACGAGGCGCGGCTGCTCGTCGCCGCGGCGGACACCCCCGACCACCTGGCCGAGCTGGTCCGCCGGCGGATCTCCGGCCTGCCCCTGGAGCACGTGCTCGGCTGGGCGGAGTTCCGCGGACTGCGGGTCGCCGTCGACGCCGGGGTCTTCGTACCGCGCCGGCGCACCGAGTTCCTCGCCGAACAGGCGATCGCGCTGGCCCGCCCCCTCGCCGCCCGCGCCACCGCCGCGGTCGTGGTCGACCTCTGCTGCGGCTCGGGGGCGCTCGGCGCGGCTCTCGCCGCCGCGCTGGACCGGATCGAGCTGCACGCCGCCGACATCGATCCCGTGGCGGTGGCCTGCGCGCGCCGCAACGTCGCCGCCGTCGGCGGCCGGGTGTACCGGGGCGACCTCTACGACCCGCTCCCGGCGCGGCTGCGCGGACGGGTGGACGTGCTGGTGGCGAACGCGCCGTACGTGCCCACCGAGGCGGTCGGGCTGCTGCCGCCGGAGGCGCGCGTGCACGAGCCGAGGGTGGCGCTCGACGGCGGCGCGGACGGCCTCGACGTGCTGCGCCGCGTGATCGCCGGGGCACCGGCGTGGTTGGCGTCCGGCGGGCACCTGCTCTTCGAGACCAGCGAGGAGCAGGGCCGGCGGATCGTCCGTACCGTCGCGCGGGCCGGGCTGGTCGCCCGGATGACCGGCTCGGAGGAGCTGGGCGCCACCGTCGTGATCGGCAGCCGGCCCGACGCGGGTCGCGGCTGACGCCCGGCGCTCCCGGTACGGCCCGGACCGGGGCCGTACCGGGAGCGGCGCGCCGACGGGCTCGACGCGCGGCGCGCCATCCGCGCCCGCGCCCGCCGGACCGTTGCTCCCGGGTCAGCGCGCGGCGCGGGAGCCGCGCAGGGCGAGGCCGGCTCCGCCGGCCGCGCCGAGTACCAGCAGGCCGAGCGCACCGAGCGTGGCCCCGTCGGGGTGGACCAGCGGCTGTCCGCGCAGCGCCTGCCACGTCACGAGGGCCAGCAGACCGGCGTACGCACCCGCGGCGACCCAGACGAGCCGGACCCGGACCGGCTCGCCCAGCCGGGGGAAGAGGCGGGCCACCAGGATGGCGGAGAGCGGAAGCAGCTGCAGCGCGTGGATCCCGACGAAGTGCGGGATGCGCAGGTCGCCGCCGGTCGTGCTCCAGGTCAGGAACGGCAGGCCGGGCCCGCCGTCGGGCACCCCGACGCTGTGCGCGCCGACGATCGCCAGCCGCTGCCCGGCGTCCATGGCGGCCTGCTGCTCGGGGGTGGGCATCACCATGAGCATGCCGAGCGCCAGACCCACCAGCGTGACGACGAGCCCCAGCCGGATCGCCAGCGTGGTGGCCCGGTCGCCCAGCCGCTGCACCATGGCCAGCAGCGCGATGACCAGGGTGGCGGCCCAGAGGACGTAGATGGTCAGGGCCATCACGACGGTGAAGTTCGCGTCCAGCGACGTCGCCTGGTTGAAGTGCAGCTGGCGGCCCCGGATCCCGATCTGCACCACCATCAGGACCATCTCGACGGCGAGCGCCACGGCCACCACCGTCCCCATCCACCAACCCGTACGGCGGGCCCGCCGCGACAGCGACAGCAGCCAGGAGAGCGTCGCCGCGTAGATCGCGATGGAGATGGTGAACTTCAGCGGCTTGAGCCAGATCGGCGCGCCGACGAGGACCCGGTCGTCGAGCAGCAGCCCGCCGACGGCGACCAGTCCGAGCAGCACCATGGCGGCGGCGACCAGCAGCAGGGGTCGGTGCCAGCGGGGGAGAGGGCCGTCGGGGCGCACCGGGGCGGCGGCCGGTGCGGTGAGCGTCTGCGTCATGCCTCGATGCTCGTCCCGTCGTCGGCCGGAAACAGCCCGGCAGACCGGCGGATCGGGGGTAGGGGCAGCCGTACCCGCGCCGCGCCGCCGCCCGGCGGAGACGGCCGGTCGGTCAGCCGGCGGCGGGGTACGCGCGACGCTGAGCAGCAGCGGCGAGCGTACGCCGAGCAGGGCGGCGCAGCCGGCGACGACCTCGGCCAGCCACCCGACCGCGTCGCCCGACCACTCGGCCAGCTCTCCGCGCAGCACCATCCCGTGCGTCGGCGGGCCGTTCCGGAGGCCGTCGTGCAACGGCGGGGCGACGGTGGCCGCGCCGCCCGCGACGCCGGCGGAGGCGCAGACGAAGACGTCCTGGTCGAGGCCGGCGAGCCGGTCGGTGAGCCGCCGCGCGACGGCCGGGACGGACGGGTCCCGGCCGCTGTCGACGTGGACCTCCACCGCCGTGCCCGCTCCCGGCGCGCGGTCGGCGAACCAGTCCGTCGTCCGCGTGGCCGGCACGGGCGCGTACGGCGGGCGGGCGGCCGGATCGAGCCCCTGGACCGGCAGGAGGAGCTGTACCGCGGCCAGGTCCAGGCTCCCCGCCCGCGCCGTCACGTCCAGCGCGCAGCGCAGGAACGGCCGTACGGGCAGCGGCCGGTCGCCGGGCACCTCGCTGGCCTCGACCTGGAACCACGAGACCGGTCCCGCTCCGGCGGCGGCACGGGGATGCCCCCAGCCGGCGTCGTTCATGCCCCACAGCCCCGGCGCGCGGCGCAGGCCGTCCTCCGCGCCGCCCCCGGCCGACCGGTCGTCGAGCCAGCCCATGGCGATCGACCGCTGGTGAAAGAGCTGATAGGCGTCGTGCTCCGAATCGGGTTCGTGCCACGGGTGCGGCACCAGATCGCCGTAGAGGGCGGCGAACATGGTGCCGGCGGTGCGGCGGGACCCGGGCGCCAGCCCTGGCCGCGCGGCATCACTGCGCTTCGGCACGCCAGTCCTCCTCGCTTCGCTCGACGGCGCTACCCGGTTACGTAGTACACCCGTCGGCCGTCACAGGTAGGCCCGGCCGCCGAAGCCGACGAGCGAGTTGTCGTAGTACCAGTTCGGTCCGGTGCCGCCGGCGTACGGCAGGTCGGCGAGGGCGCCGTCGTACGCCTTGAAGATCTCGACCGAGCGGGTCAGGCAGTTGTCCCAGAGCAGGTGGTAGGCCCGGCCGTAGACCTCGTCCACCTTGCTCTTCGCGGCGCCGACCGAACTGCTCGGCGTGTCGCGGCAGCGGTAGTGGTCGTAGTACCCGTCCCCGTTGGTCACGTCGAAGGTCGCCAGCGCGCTCGACCAGTTCCCCTCGCGCCGCCAGCTCCAGTCGGCGTTCTCGGTGGCCCCGTAGATCCAGTCGTCGGCCGTGCCGACCCGGAACGCCCAGCCGACGTGCCCGGCCGTGCCGGCACCCTCGGTGGCGTTGAACAGGCAGACCCGCCCCGCACCGAGCGCCCGCGCGGGCGCGGCGCCCACCACGTCGAGCCCCATGGTCGCCGCGACCGCCGCCAGCGCCGCCGCGCCGATCCGGCGGATCCGTCCCCTCGTTCCCGTACGCATGCCGCCGCCCTCCCGTCGCCGTCCGCCGATGCCGTGCCCACCGGCCGGTACGGTCGATGATCGGCGCGGGACGGGGGTGGTGTCTGTGGTGTGCGGCGTCGGCAGAACCACCCACACCCGGCCGGCAGCGGACCGGTGCCGGACTCCGTCGACCCGGACTCGGCCGGGCGCGGGCGGGCGTCAGCCGGTCGCGGCGAGCGCCGCCACGCGGCGGGCGAGCCGGGCGGCGGCCTCCCGCAGCTCGGGCGGGTCCAGCACCCGCGCCTCGAAGCCCAGCCGGGCCACCTGCATGGCGAGCCAGTCCAGGTCGTCCGCGCCGGCGACGAGCAGGCACCACCCGTCGCGGTCGTCCTCGACGCGAGCCGCCCGGGGCGGCACCAGCTCCCGCACCCGGTCGGCGCTGGCGCGCACCCGCACCCGGGCGACGTACCGGTACGGCGCCGCGGCCACGGACCGCTGCACGTAGGCGGCGGGGTCGGGATGCTCCCTCGCCCGGAACCGCAGGGTCGTCGCCACCGCCTCGCGCATCCGGTCCAGCCGGAAGGTGCGCCAGTCGTCGCGGTCGACGTCCCAGGCCATCAGGTACCAGCGCCGGCCGGTGGCGACCATCCGCACCGGCTCGACCGTGCGCTCGCGCTCCGCGCCGTCGCGGCCGGCGTACCGGAACCGCACCCGTACGGCGTCGCGGCAGGCCCGCGCGAGCGTCACCAGCACCTCCGCGTCGATCTCGATGCCGGGGCCGACGAGGATCTCGGTGGCGCCGTGCACCGCCCGCACCTCGGCGCGCAGCCGGGGCGGCATCACCTGGTCGAGCTTGGCGAGCGCCCGCAGGGCCGCCTCGTCCGCCCCGGCGACCGTGCCCCCGGCGGCCAGCCGCAGGGAGATCGCCGTCGCGATCGCCTCCTCGTCGTCGAGGAGCAGCGGCGGCAGCCGGGTGCCCGCGCCGAGCCGGTAGCCGCCGCCGACGCCCGCGGTCGCGCGTACGGGGTAGCCGAGGGCGCGCAGCCGCTCCACGTCGCGGCGTACCGAGCGGTCGGTGACCCCCAGCTCGGCGGCGAGTTCGGTGGCGGTCCAGGACGAGCGTCGCTGCAACAGCGCCAGCAACCGCAGCACCCGTTCGGTTGTCGCCTCGACGGTCACCCGCCCATCGTCGCACGGATCACGGAACGATCCTGTCCGCTATTTGCGGCAGGCTGGGCCCATGACCGACCAGACCTGGAATCCGCTGCTCCGCGAGCAGCTCGCGTGGCACTGGACCAGCCAACTGCGCGACCGCCTCGACGGGCTCACCGACGACGAGTACTTCTGGGAGCCCGTACCCGACTGTTGGAGCGTGCGCCCGCGCGGCACCGGCAGCGCACCGATACAGGCCGGCTCCGGCGCGGTGACCATCGACTTCGCGCTGCCGGAGCCCACCCCGCCGCCGGTCACGACGATCGCCTGGCGACTCGCGCACGTGATCGTCGGCGTGCTCGCGGTACGCAACGCCACGCACTTCGGTCGCGCGCCCGCCGACTACCAGTCGTTCGAGTACGCCCCGACCGCCGCCGAGGCGCTGGCCCAGCTCGACGCGGAGTACGCCACGTGGCAGGCCGGGGTCGAGTCCCTCGCCGAGAGCGGGCTAGCCCGCCCGTGCGGACCGGCGGAGGGACCGTTCGCCGGGCAGCCGATGGCGGCGCTGGTGCTGAACATCAACCGCGAGATGATCCACCACCTGGCCGAGGTGTGCCTGCTCCGCGACCTCTACCTGCACGGCCGGCACGAGACCCGGCGGGAGGCGAGCTGAGGTGGCCCGCGACGTACAGATCACCTTCGACTGCGCCGACCCGGCCGGGTTGGCGGCCTTCTGGGCCGAGGCACTCGGCTACCGGTTGCAGGACCCGCCGCGCGGCTTCGCCTCCTGGGACGAGGCCCTGGACGCGATGGGCGTGCCGGCCGAGCACCGCAACGACGCGTCGGCGGTGGTAGACCCGGAGGGCGCCGGGCCCCGGCTGTTCTTCCAGCGCGTGCCGGAGGGCAAGCAGGTCAAGAACCGGGTGCACCTCGACGTGCGGGCCGCCCCGGGGCTCGCCGGCGACGCGCGGATGGCGGCCCTGGAGGCCGAGGCCGAGCGGCTCGTCTCCCACGGCGCCACCCGGCTGCGGCGGTACGAGCCGGCACCCCCGCTCGGCGCCGGTCACATCCTGATGACGGACCCCGAGGGCAACGAGTTCTGTCTCGACTGACCGGCCGAGCGCGGCCCGGGGGACGTACCATCGCTCTCCCGGGCCGCGCCGCTGGTCTCCCCGGGCCGCGCCGCCGGTCGGGTGCGCCGCGTCGCCGGTGGTGTTCCGGGGCGTCAGACGGTGAGCATGATGGCGCGCTGCGGCAGGCCCAGCGTCTCGCCGCGCCGGAGCGGGTAGACCCCGGGATCGAGCCCCACCCGCCGCGCGGCGTCCAGGAAGTCCCGCAGCGGCGAGCGGAAGGCGGTGTAGTCGTCGTAGTGGACCGGTACGGTCACCCGCGGGCGGATCATCCGCAGCAGCTCGGCGCCCTGCCGGCCGTCCATCGTGACCAGTGCGCCGAGGACGCGCGTGCCGCCCAGGTGGATCAGCATCGCGTCGATCTCGGGGAAGCGGGCGGGCACCTCCGCCAGGCTCGGGTGGTAGAGCGTGTCACCGGTGATGTAGAGGCGCAGCCGCACCTGGCCCTGATCCTCGAAGTCGAGGATCGTGCCCATCACCTGCGGCAGCAGGAGGTTCACCAGGCCGCGCCCGTGCCGGCCCGGTACGGCGGTGATGCGCAGCAACTGGTCGCCGCGCCTGATCTCGTGGCTCTCCCACGTGGGGAGCGCCTCGGCGCCGGCGAAGCCCCAGCGGCGCAGCCTGCGCCGGGCGTGCGGCGTCGTGATGATCGGCAGCTGCTTGTCCAGGCCGGACCGGGCTACCCGGTCGAAGTGGTCGCCGTGCAGGTGGGACAGGACGACCGCGTCGAGGGGCGGCAACTCCTCGATTTCCATGGCGGGGTCGGTACGGCGCCGGGTCCACAGCCCGTACCCGAGGTGGGCGCGCTCCCCGTGGTGCAGGAAGTTCGGATCGGTCAGCAGGGTGAACTGGCCCACCGTGATCAGCGTGGTGGCGGTACCGATGAACGTGACGCTCGCCTGAGTCGGTGAAATTCCCGCCATGCCCGCACCCCCAGCAACCTGCCGGTATGTCCGCTCAGCCTCATCACAACACGGCGTCCCGGCCGCCCGCAGGGTTATCGGGTCGGGCGGTCACAGCAGGCCGGCGTTGCCGGCGAGCGCGGCCGCCTCGGCGCGCGTCGAGACGCGGAGCTTGCGCAGCAGCGCCGCCGTCAGCCGCTTCACGGTCCGCTCGGAGACGTGCAGCGCTTCGGCGATTTCGACCGTGCTCTGTCCCTTCGCAATAAGCTGCAGGAGCAGGCGCTCCTCGTGGTCGAGTACGGCCGAGACGGGCGGGCGCCGGGACACCGGCGCGAGCAGCGCCGCCAGCAGTTCGGCGGGGAGTACCGCCCAGCCGTCGAGGACCGCCAGCAGCGGCGGCAACAACTCCTCGGGCTCGCTGTTCTTGGGCAGATATCCCTCGGCGCCGGCACGCAGGGATTCGACCGCGAGTTCGGCCTCGGCCAGGCCGGACATGGCGACGATCCGTACCGCCGGCGTGGTGCGGCGGATGGCGGCGATGGCGCGGACCCCACCGGGAGGCGGCATGTGCAGATCGACCAGGACCAGATCGGGCGCGGATCCCCGGACCATCGACGCGGCGGCAGCGGCGTCCCCGGTCGAGCCCACGACCCGCGCGCGTCCGCCCGTCGCGGCGGGCAGCAGCAGCTCCAGGCCCCGGACGAAGAGGGGATGGTCGTCGACCAGCGCGATGCGGATGCTGGCCGGGCCGGGCATCTCCCGGCGTTACCCGGACCGACCCTGATCATGCGCCGGCGGGGAGAGCGAGTGGCGGCGGACGAACGGGCGGCACCCGGCACGGCGCCGGCAGCCGGTGCCGAAACGCTGCTGCTGCGGACGCTGTGCCACGAACTGCGGACGCCGATCAGCGCGCTCGGCTCGCTGACCCGGGCGCTGGTCGAGGAGACGGGAGGGCTCAGTCCCGCGCAGCGGCGGGCGATCCTGGCGCTCGTCCGGGAGCAGGTGCTGCACCTGGACGGCGTGTGGCGGCAGGCGGCGGCGCTGGCCGGCACCGCGCCACCCGCGTCCGAGCCGCGCCGGCCGCTGCGCGAGGTGCTCCCCGCGGTGCTCGGTCCCGTACCGCCCGCGCGGCTGCGCGTGCGGCTCGGGCGGGCGGCGGGGCAGCGGCTGGTGCCGCCGCAGGCGGTCCGGCAGGTACTGATCAACCTGGTGGAGAACGCGTTGCGGCACGGTCCCCCCGGCGGCCGGGTGTCGCTGCGCGCCACGGTCCGCCGGGGCGACCTGCTGCTCGTGGTGCTCGACGAGGGGCTCTCCTGCCACCGGCTGGCGGCGGCGTTGCGCCGCGCGTCCCCGCCCCCGGGCGGCTCCGGACTGGGGCTCTGGCTCGTCCGCCGGCTGGTGGAGGCGGAGGGCGGGCGGGTCGCGGCGTACCGGCGGCGACCGCGCGGGGTCGCGGTCGAGGTGGTCCTCCCCGCCGGTCCGGTGCGGCTCGCGGTGCCTCGGCGGTGGTCCCCGGCGGGCGTGCCGACGCCGAGCCGGTCGTGGCCGAGGCGCGCCCGGCGGCGGTCGGCGGTGGTGCGGGGATGGCCCCGTCGGGTCAGCGGTTGGCCCCGGTGGGCCCGCGGAACGGGAATGGCGCCGGTGTCAGCCATCCGTGGCCAAGGAGGGGACCGTGTTCAGTCACGTCAAGGATCTACAGTTCGAGGCCAGGCCGGACGCGCCCGACGCGGGCTTCGCCGCGCGGTTGCAGGAGGTGCTGGGCGGCAAGTGGGGCGAGATGACGGTCGCGAACCAGTACCTCTTCCAGGGCTGGAGCTGCCGGCTGCCGGGTAAGTACAAGGACCTGCTGCTCGACGTGGGGACCGAGGAGGTCGGTCACGTCGAGATGATCTGCACGATGATCGCCCGGCTGTTGGACGGCGCGCCGCTGTCGATCCAGGAGACCGCCGCGGAGGACAACCCGATGCTCGCCGCAATCTACGGCGGCTCGAACCCGGCGCACTTCATCCACGCCGGCGGCGGTCCGCTTCCGGTGGACAGCAACGGGGTGCCCTGGAACGGCTCCTACATCACTGCCAGCGGCAACCTGCTCGCCGACTTCCACCTGAACGTGACCGCCGAGGCGCAGGGCCGCCTGCAGGTCGCCCGGCTGTTCCACATGACCGACGACCCGGGCGTCAAGCAGATGCTGCGCTTCCTGCTGGCCCGCGACACCATGCACCAGAACATGTGGCTGGCCGCGATCGAGCAGCTGAAGGAGGACGGCCTGGAGGAGATGCCGGTCCCCGAGGCGTTCCCGGACGCCGAGCAGGAGAACTCGGTCGCCTACCAGTTCATCAACTTCTCGGCGGGCGAGGAGTCGGCCGAGGGGAAATGGGCCTCCGGTCCGACGCCGGACGGCAAGGCCGAGTTCAGCTACGCGACGCGCCCGATGACCAGCGCGCCCGAACCGGTACTGCCCGCCGCGGACCCACGGCTGCACGGCACGCCGCCGTTGGTCGGCCAGCCCACGCCCGACGGCTGGCGGCGCTGAGGACGGGCGATGGTCGAGCTGCTGCTCCGTCCGCTCGCGGACGCGTTCATGCGGGTCGGGTTCGGCTGAGGGGGCGACGGATGTACCCAGCCACCCGGGGCGGCGCGGACGTCCGCCGCGCGAGCGCCGGCGAGATCGGCGCGATCCGCGGCAAGCTGTACGCGTTCGCCGCCGCCACGGTCGTCGCCGCCCTCGTCGGGCTGCCCGGCTGGACCCGGCTCGCGCTCGCGGCTACCACGATCGCCATCCCGCTGGCCGTCGCCGTGCACGCGGGGCTGCCGGGGCTGCGGCTGCTGCTCCGGCCGCCGTTCAGGTCCATCCCTCGGGCGAGTCCCGCCAGCGGCGTACGGCGTCCCGTACCCGGTCGAAGACGGCGATCGGTGGCTCGGCGATGAGGGCGCCGTGGGCCGCCGCCCCGCCGTGCGTACCGGCCCGGGTCGGCGCCGCCGCCTCGGCCACCCGTACCGCGTCGGCCATCCGGCGCAGCTGCTCCGGCGCGGCGCTCTGCCGCAGGTACGGGAACTCCTCCAGCTCCTCCCGGCTCGCGTGCTCGACCATCGCCGTGGCGAACTCCGCCATCCGCGCGTCGAAGTCCGGATGGTCGACGCCGAGTTCGTACAGCTCGGCCAGGTCCCGCCTGGCCCGCTCCTCCTCCTGCTTGCGCGCCTCGACCAGCTCCGCGCCGTCGGCGATCGCCCGCTGCGCGGTCGGGTGCACCACGACCTCCTCGGCGACCTCGTGCGCCGCGAGCAGCCCGACCAGGGTCTCGAACAGCTCGCGCCTCCGGGCGCCGGGCCCGTCCGACAGCCGCCAGAGGAGGCTCCGGAGCCGGTTGTGCTGATCGAGCAGCAGGTCCAGAACGTCCTGTTCCACGCCGGTCGTCATCGCCGTCACCCTCCCCAGGCGCCGCTGCGGTCGCCGCGGCTTTCCCGGTACCGGCCCCGCCATGTGCGCGGACGGCACCCGGGCGGTACGCCACGCCGCCGCGTCGCGGGCACCGGCGCGGGATGAACGGGGCGTCCAGTGGGTAGTGGGATGGCATGACGACGAGCGCAGACGCCATCCTCATCGGCGGCCCCAGGGAAGGGAACACCGTACCGGCCGGGGACGCCGGCCTGGTCGAGCTGAAGATCGACGGGCTGATCCACCGGTACATCCGTACCACGCAGCAGCGGGAGCACGACGGCGCCGCGCTGACGGTCTACAACTACGACGGGGCGGTCTCGCCCACCGGCGGCGAGTCGGGCACCGAACCGGAGCCCGAGCGGCTCGCCTCCCCGATGGCCTCCGGCCAGGCCGAACCGCTGCGCCCGGAGGGGTAGGCAAAGCCGCTGCGGCCCGAGGGGCAGGCGGAACTGCCGCGGCCCGAGGGGGCAGGCGGCAGCGCCGCGCCCGGAGGGGGAGGCCGGCCCGGGCCGGGTCAGTCGGCCGGCCAGTGCCAGAGCATCTCCCAGCCCTCCGGGCCGCGTACCGGGATCTGCCGTTCCGGGCCGAGCGCCGCGCGCAGGCCCGCGGCCAGCCGCTCGCAGCGGTCCCCGAACGGCCGGTACCCGTACCGGGGGATCAGCCAGACGGCGCCGGAGCCCCGCTCGGCGGCGAGCCGGTCGGCCAGCCGGGCGGGGTCCTCCGCCTCGATCCGCCGCGCGTAGTCGGTCCAGTCCAGCCTGCCCGGGTCGTCCTGGTGCGGGAAGCTGACCAGCCGGGGGTGGGTGTGCAGCCGGCGTACCACGTCGGGCCCCAGCTGGTCCGGGCAGAAGACCAGGGTGTCGGCGTCGGTGAGGCGGCGGTCGAGCACCGCCGCGACGGCTCCGGCCTCGGTGCGCTGCTTGGTCACGAGCACCGCGTCGGTGGCGAGCCCGGTGGCGACCAGGCCGCCGACGAGCACGACGGTCCAGACCCGGGGCAGCAGCGCGGCACCGGTCCCGAGCAGCAGCAGCGCGAACGGCACCACCACGGCGGTGTACCGGCCGGCCAGCGCCGATCCGGTCAGCCAGGCGGCGACGTAGGCGAGCAGCAGGGTGGCGGCCCCGGCGGCGCCGAGCAGGCGGGTACGCCGGCCGCCGGAGACCGCCGCCCAGACGATCAGGGGCCAGACCACCAGCAGCAGCACCCGGGCGGGCGCCACGCCCGACGCGAACCAGTCGGCGATCAGGTTCGGCAGGACCTGGATGCCGCTGCGTCCGGCCCAGGGGGTGCCGGTGTGCCGGCTCTGGTACCAGAAGACCGGTAACCAGGCCAGGAACGGCACCGCCCCGGCGGCCAGCCCGACCAGGCACCACGCCGGCGCGGCGCGGCCGGGTCGCCGCAGCGCCACCAGCAGTCCCGCGCCCGTGGCGGCGTAGAGGAAGAGCGACCAGTAGTGGGTGAGCAGGAGCAGCGCGCTGACCAGCGCTAGCGCCGCCGCGCGGGCCGGGCCGGGCCGGCGGTACGCGCGCTCCAGCGCGAGCACGCCGAGCAGCACCAGCAGGACCTCCAGCGCGTACGGCCGGGCCTCGGTCGCGTAGCGCACCAGCCACGGGTTCGCCGCGGCCAACGCCAGCGTCACGGTGCCCGCGCCGTACGGGCGGGCCAGCCGGTGGAACAGCGGCAGCGCGGCGACCGCGAAGAGCCCGGAGAGGCCGCGTACGGCGAGGTCACCGTCGCCGAACAGCCTCATCCAGCCGTGCAGCAGCAGGTAGTACAGGGGTGGCGCGGCGTCGGCGCGCAGCGCGTCGACGAGCCGGGCCGGTGGCAGCGCGCTGATCGCGACGCTCTGCGCCTCGTCCAGCCAGAGCGGCGAGGTGGCCAGGAAACGCAGGGCGGCCCCGGCGAGCACCACCAGCGCGACCAGCGCGGTCAGGGCGGAGAGCCGGCCGCGCGGCCGGAGGCCCCGGCGTACCGTCATCCCTTGCCCTGGGACGCCCCCGCGAACGTCGGGGCGGCCCGCCCGCCGCCGCCGCGCGCCTCGCCCTTCCCCTCCTCCTGGTAGTCGTCCTCGACGTTGACCGACCAGAGGTCGTGCTCCGCGCCGGTGATGTTCTCGACCGCCAGCATCGCGGTGAGCATCGAGTGGTCCTGGTTGTTGTACTTGTGCATGCCGTTGCGCCCGACCGGGTACGCGTTCGGCACGGTCCGCTCCAGCCAGCGCCGGATCACCTCGACGTGCTCGGCGTACCCGGCGTCGTAGACGGGGTACGCCTTCGGCACGCGGACCACGTACCCGGCCTCCACCCGGCCGTCGACGAGCCCGAGCTGGGACAGCTCCCGGCCGGCCAGCTCGATCAGCTCGTCGTCCGGCTTCCGCCACAGCTCGTCGCCCTCGTTGACGAAGTACTCCAGCCCGAGGCAGGTGTAGCCGTCCTTCACCAGGTACGGCGACCAGGAGCCGAAGTTCTGCACCCGGCCGACGCGTACCCCCGGGGTGTGTACGTAGATCCAGTTGTCGGGGAAGACGTCCCGTACCGGCAGCACCAGCGCGACGGTGAGGAAGTCGCGGTAGGTCAGCGACCGGGCGGCCCGCGCCACCTCCTCGGGCGGGTCCAGCATCAGCACGAACTCGGTCAGCGGCATGGAGGAGATCAGCCGGTCGCAGGGGAGGGTCTCGGCGCCGCCGTCGCGGGAGACGGTCACCTCGGTGACGCCGGCGTCGGTACGCCGTATCCCGGTCACCGGGTGGTGCAGCCTTACCTCGCCGCCGCCCTGCTCGACCAGTTCCCGCGCCCGCGCCCACATCATGCCGGGGCCGAGCCGCGGGTACTCGAACTCGTTGATCAGAGTGGTGATCTCCTCCTTGCCCCGCCGGTTGCGGCGCAGCCGGCCTGGGCGCAGCGCCTCGCGTACCGCCCCGCCGAGCGAGAGGTTCTTGATCCGCTGGGCGGCCCAGTCGGCCTGGATCTCGGTCCCAGGCACGCCCCAGACCTTCTCGGTGTACGTCTTGAAGAACATCCCGTACAGCCGCCGGCCGAACCGGGCGCTGACCCACCCCTCGAAGGTGCTCTGGTCGCGGGGAGGCCGGATCCGGGCCATCGCGTACGAGCCGACGCAGCGGGCCGCCTCCAGCGGTCCCAGGTTGCGCAGCGCGTTCAGGGGCTTGAGCGGGTAGTCGAAGAGCTTGCCCCGGTAGAGGATACGGCTCATCCGGGGCCGGCTCAGGAAGTCCTCGGCCGGGAGGATCTCGTGCCACAGCTCGCGGACCGGGTCGACCTTCGTGAAGAAGCGGTGCCCGCCGAGGTCGAAGCGCCACCCGTCGCGCTCCTCGGTCCGGCTGATCCCGCCGACCTCACCGCTCGACTCCAGCACCGTCGGCCGGTACCCGGCCCGGACCAGCATCAACGCCGCGGTCAACCCGGCCGGCCCGGCTCCGACCACCACCACGCGTTCCCGCTCACCCGCGCCGGTCCCCCCGGCCCGTCCGCTCTCCACGGCGCTGCCTTCCCCAGACGGCGCGAACCACACGCCGGGCCGGTCGTGCGCCTCGGTCGCCTCGCCCCGGGCGGTCGGGGCGGCTCAGGCGGGGCCCGGCCGGCCCGACTCCGCCGAGCGGCGGGCGTTCAGGCGAGGGCGGCGGCCCGCTCACCGCCGGGCGACGGCTGCGGTACGGCGGTCGGGGCGTGCACCCGGGGTCGGCCGCCGTCCCAGGTGACCGGGGCGAGCCAGAGCTGCCGGCCGGGTGCGGCGTTCTCGTGGCCGGGCTGCCAGGCGTGGTAGAGCAGCCAGGTCTGGCCGGCGTACTCGATCATGGCGGCGTGCCCGGGGCCGGAGGCGACCGCGTCGGTGCGCAGGATCGGGTTCTCCGGGGCCTCCTGGCAGTCGCCGGCCGGGGTGGCGCAGACGGCGTACCCCTCGGCGTAGGAGCGGCCGTCGTAGGCGTTGGCCGAGAAGAAGAGGAAGAGCCGGCCGTCGTGCCGCCAGAGGAACGGCGCCTCGACCAGCGGCCCCTCCCAGGCTCGGGTCTGCTTCAGCAGCCGGTGCACCGGCCCGACCAGGTGCCGACCGTCGTCGGTGAGGCGCTGCGACTCCAGCCAGGTGTCGGCGCCGATCGAGTTGCCGTCGGTCTTCCAGACGAGCCAGAGGCTGCCGTCGCTGTCGCGGTACGGGCTGGGGTCGATCGCCCCGCCCGCCGGCACCGGGCAGACCAGCGGTGTGGGTGAATCGTCCCGGTACGGTCCCTGCGGCGTCCCGGCCACCGCTACCCCGACGCACTCGCGTCCGGAGGCGTGGTCGGCGGCGGTGTAGTACAGCAGGTACCGGTCGGGCGCGCGGTCGAGGATCTCCGGTGCCCAGGTCCGACCGGGGTCGGCCCAGCCCGGGAGCGCGGGCAGGGCGTCGCCGGCCGGGCTCCAGTGCACCAGGTCCGGCGAGGTCAGCAGCGGTACGTTCTGCCCGCCCGAATTGGTGTGCACGAGGTACCAGGTGTCGCCGACCCGGATCGCCTGCGGGTCGGGCGCGTCGCCCCGGTAGACGGGGTCGACGAACGTGCCGGCGCCGGGGAGGGCGCCGGCGGCGGTACCGGCCGGGTCCCGGAGGACGGCGCAGCCGGCGAGGGCCAGCACGGCCACCAGCAGCGCGGTCAGCGTCGCCGTGAGCTGGCGGCGAGAACGGGAGAGACCGGACACAAGACACGTTCCTCGACTCGGGGACAGTCGGCCGGACATCCGGGGCGGTACCGGCCGGGCACCGGCCCGCGCCGCCGTGACGTCACCGAGAGTGAACGCCTGGCACCCCGCCGGCCTTCCCCCGCCGGAGCGGCCCGGGCGGGAGCGCCGACCTGCCGACCGGCGCCGCAACCGCCGGTGCCGGCGGGGCGGATCCGCTTGACTGGAACCCGGGCGTCGGCGCGGACCGGCGCGGCGGCCCGGCACGGAGGCGGGGCGGTGACGGGATCCGAGGGCGGTACGGCGGCGCTGCGGCGGCCGGGTCAGGTCCCCGTCACCACCATGGAGCTCTTCTTCGACCTGGTCTACGTGCTCGCGGTGACCCGGCTGACGGACCTGCTGGTGGAGAACCTGACCCCCGCCGGCGCGGTCCAGGCCCTGATCCTGCTGCTGCCGGTCTGGTGGGCGTGGACCGACACCTCCTGGATCACCAACTGGTTCGACCCGAACCGGCCGGAGGTCCGGCTGATGCTGCTCGGGCTGACCCTGCTCAGCCTGGTCTTCTCGGCGACGCTGTCGGACGCCTTCGGCCCGCGCGGCCTCTGGGTCGGCGCGGCGTACGCGACGATGCAGGTCGGCCGCACCGTCTTCGCGGTCGCCATGCTCGGGGGCGAACCGGCCCTGCGGCGCAACTTCCAGCGGGTACTGGCCTGGAAGGCCACCGCCGGGACGCTCTGGGTCGTCGGCGGGCTGGCCCACGACGAGGCGCGGATCGCGATCTGGGTCGCGGCGGTGGCGATCGAGTACGTCGCCGCGGCGCTCGGCTTCTACACCCCCGGGTTGGGGCGCTCCACCACCGAGGACTGGCCGATCGAGGGACGGCACCTGGCCGAGCGGCACCAGTTCTTCATCCTGGTCGCGCTCGGCGAGTCGATCCTGATCACCGGTACCGTCTTCGGCCGCTCCCCGCCCGACCTGGCCCGGCTGGCGGCCCTGGTCTGCGCGTTCGCCACCACGGCCGCGCTCTGGTGGAGCTACTTCGACCGCAGCGCGCCGCTGGCCGGCGAGCGGATCGCGCGGGTGTCGGACCCGGGCCGGCGCGGGCGGGCCGCCTACACCTACTGGCACCTGCCGATGGTCGCCGGGATCATCCTCACCGCCGTCGGTGACGAGCTGGTGCTCGGCCATCCGAGCGGTCCGACCCGGTGGGGGATGGTGATCACCCTGCTCGGCGGGCCGGCACTCTTCCTGGCCGGGCACACGCTGTTCAAGCTGGCGATCTTCGACCACCTGTCGACCCCGCGGCTGGCGGCGATCGCCGCGCTCGCCGCCCTGGTCCCGGTGGGCCGGTTGATCCCGCCGCTGGCCCTCAGCGCCGCGTCGGCCCTGGTCCTGGCCGCGGTGCCGGCCTGGGAATCGGCGCGGACACCGCGACGGAAGGTGGAGGAGGAGGCGGAACGGGGTACATGAGCCCCCGGCACGGACCGCCCGGTCCGCGCCACCTCGGCGCCGGCCACGCCGGTCGGCCGCCAGAACCGGAAGGAGCACGTCGGATGAGCGAGGTGCGCTATCACGTGCGGGGCGGCAACCGGCTGCGCGGTACGGCGGTCGTCCAGGGGGCCAAGAACGCCGCCCTGCCGATGATCGGCGCCGCCCTGCTGGCCACCAGCGGCCGTACGGTGCTGCGGAACGTACCGGCGATCGCCGACGTACGCCGCGCGGTCGAGCTGGCCCGGCTGGTGGGCGCCGAGGTGGAGTACCACCCGGCCGACCGGCTGCTCGTCATCGACGCCGCCGGGGTGGCGAATCCGCTGCTTCCGGCCGAGCTGACCCGCCGGTTCCGGGGCAGCGTGCTCTTCCTCTCGTCGGTGCTGCACCGCTGCGGACAGGTGATCTACGAGGGGGCGGGCGGCTGCAACATCGGCACCCGGGGACTGGACTTCCACTACCGCGGCCTGGCCCGGCTCGGCGCGCACATCGAGGAGCACGACGGCACGATCCACGTCAAGGCGGGAGAGCTGCGCGGCGCCGATCTCTACCTGGACACCCCGTCGCACACCGGTACCGAGAATCTGATCATCGCGGCCGCACTCACGCCGGGGCGTACCGTGATCGAGAACGCCGCGCTCGAACCCGAGGTCCTCGACGTGATCGCCTTCCTCGACGCGATGGGCGCGCGGATCAGCGGCGGCGGTACCGGCCGGATCGTCATCGACGGCGTCGAGGAACTGCGCGCCGTGGAGCACACGATCATGCCGGACCGCATCGACGCCGGGGTGCTCTGCATCGCGACCGCGCTCACCGGCGGCGAGGTGACGCTGGTCGGGGGCAGCGTGCTCGACCACTTCGGCGTCTTCCGGCACAAGCTCGAACAGATGGGCGTGGTGCTGACCGCGGCGGGGGCGGTCACCACCGTCACCCGGCCCGGTCCGCTGCACCCGATCAACGTCATCACCGACACCCACCCGGGCTTCGCCACCGACCTGCAACCCCCGCTGCTGGCGCTCGCCACGCAGGCGCCCGGCGTCAGCTACTTCCGCGAGCGCATCCACGACGCCCGCTACGCGCTGGTACCGGAGATCAACCAGCTCGGCGCGCGGATCGCCGTGGACGGCGAGAAGGCGGTGGTGCACGGCCCGACCCCGCTGCGCGGCGCCGAGGTGGTCGCGCGCGACCTGCGTACCGGGATAGCGCTGGTCCTGGCCGGGCTGGTCGCCGAGGGGGAGACCGTGGTCGGCAACGGCGCGATGATCGAACGTGGGCACGCCGACCTGGTGACCCGCTTCGCCGCGCTCGGCGCCGACGTGCGCCGCGAGGTCGTCGACTGAGCCGCCCGCCCGCCCGCCGGCCGAGCCGATGAGCCGCCCGCCGGCCGAGCCGAGCGGCTGAGGACCGGTCGGCGACCGGGTCCAGGACGGCGGTCCGCTCGCGGGCGGTGTCGCGCGCGCTCTCGGGGTGGTGGCGGGGACAACACGGAGGAGTTCCGGCGGCGGGCTGGCCAAAGCGGACCACGGTCCGCTATTCTCGTGGAGCGCGACCGGACCGTGGTCCACTTAGGTGTGGGAGGGGGCCGAGACCAGGTCGTCGCGCTCGCGGGTCGGCCGCTGCCCACCGGGGCGACGCCGAACGCGACGTACCGCTCGGGCCCTCCCGCCCGAACGGCGCAAGGGCTGGCCGCGATCGGCTACGCCAACATTCGCGAGTTCGCGACGGCATCCCGGATCGGGTGGGCACCGGCCTTCCCGCCGAGTCTGCCGTCGTGGCCTGGGAGGAGAACCAAAGTGACCACTCTGCTGCACATCTCGGCGTCACCCCGAGGAGCCGACTCCGAGTCCCTTGCCATCGCCGAGACGTTCCTGAGTGCCTACCGGAGCGCGCACCCGGACGTCGCCGTCGACCACTGGGACCTGTGGGACGGCTCGCTGCCGCAGTTCGGCCCGGTTGCGACGGCCGCCAAGATGGCGGTCTTCGGCGGAGCTTCCTTCACGAGCGCCCAGGCGGCGGTTTGGGAGGACGTGAAAGCCACGTTCGAGCGGTTCGACCGCGCCGACCGGTACCTGTTCAGCGTTCCGATGTGGAACGCGGGCGTGCCGTACATTCTCAAGCAGTTCATCGATGTGGTCAGCCAGCCGGGCATGGTGTTCGGCTTCGACCCGGAACAGGGCTACAGCGGGCTGTTGCACGGCAAGAAGGCGGCGGTCATCTACACCAGCGCGGTGTACGGTCCTGGTCGCGGCCCGGCCTTCGGCTCCGACTTCCAGGCCAGCTACTTCGACGGCTGGCTGCGGTGGGCGGGAGTGACCGACATCGACCAGGTCGAGTTCCGGCCGAACCTGGCAACGGCGGACCCGGAGGCCGGCCGGCAGGCGGCGCAGGCACGCGCCCGCGAGCTGGCCAAGTCGTTCTGAGAACGGCAGCGCCCGATCGGTGCGCGGTTTGCCAGGCCCGGGCGTGTTTCATGGGCCGCGCTGAGCGCGCGGCCCTGCCAGGGCGCGGTGAGCCCCGACCACCGGCTGGGCCGGTGGGGGTTCGCGCACGATCCCGAACCGGCCGAGACCGCCGCGGCCGGCCCGGCCCTGCCGATCGATCGAACGCAAGAGGTCCTGGCAGGACCACCCGCGGGCTGGCACCGGACGAGCGAGGCGCGCCGGCCCCGACACCCGGCGCGTCGACCCCGCTCAGCGGCGCGGGCGCAGCGCGTCGACCCGGGCCACCGACTGGTCGATCCGGGCTTCGGTGAGCCGCCCCGAGCGCACCAGAGCGACCACGTCGTCGATCGTCTCGTCGACGACGTTCGGGTCGTACACCTGCTGGTTGGCGAAGACGAGCAGGTCGAGACCGGCCTCCAGGGCCAGCGCGACCGCCTCGTCCCGGCCGAAGCGGGCGGTGATGGCGACCGCCTGCATGTCGTCGCTGACGGTCGGACCCTGCCAACCGAGCCGGCCCCGCAGCAGGTCGGTCACGACCGCCCGTGACAGCGAGGCGGGCAGGTCCGGGTCGAGCTGCCGGTTGAGCAGGTGCGCGACCAGTACGGAGTCGGTCACGCCGCCGGCGATCAGCCGCTGGAACGGTTCCAGCTCCCGGGGCGTCCAGCTGTCGCTGACGTCCACCACGGCGAAGTCCGTGTTGGCGGTCGCGCTGCCGAGGCCCGGGAAGTGCTTGATCGACGTCTTGACGCCCGCGGCCCGGTGGACCTGGATCTCCTCGGTCGCATTCTTGACGACCACGTCGACCTGGTTGGAGAAGCTGCGTCCGAGCTTGGCGACGGCCGGATTGTCCGGGTTGACCGCGAGGTCGGCCACGGGCGCGTAGTTGAGGTTGAAGCCGGCCGAGGTGAGGCTGTGGACGAGGCCCTGGGCCCAGCCTCGGGTGGTGGCGGTGGAGTTGGCCGCGCCGATCTGGGCCTGCGACTGGCTGGCGGGGAAGCCGTCGCCCGGGTTCAGACGGGCCACCTTGCCGCCCTCCTGGTCGACCGAGACGATGAGCCGCCGGCCGGGTGAGGCGTCGCGCAGCGCCTTCGTGAGCGCGGCGACCTGCGCCGGCGAGGTGATGTTGCGGGGCTTGTCGGTCTGCAACTCGCGGTCGAAGAGGATCACGCCGCCGAGCCCGTCCCGGACCGCCCGCAGCACCCACTCGGCGTCCCGCGCCCGCTCGCCCCGGAAGCCGACCACGAGCAGACTGGCGATCTTGCGCCGGAGTGCCGCCTCGCCACGTACGGGGGCACCGGCCGAGGCGCCGCCCGAGGTCGGACCGGCCGTGGCGGCGGGCGTGGCGGCAACCTGCCGGGCCGCCCTCGGCGTGGCCGAGTCGCAGCCGGGCAGGGCCGAGACCGCCGCCGAGCCGAGGCCCGCGAGCAGCAGCCGGCGGGTCACGCGCGCGTCGCTCACGTCCTCCACGCTACGGCCGGGCGCGGCCCCGGGGCGGCGAAACGGCCGGCGGCGACCTCCGAGGGCGGCGGAACGGCCGGCGCCGATCGGTGCCCGCCGCGACAGTGTGCCCGCTCGGACGTGGCGCCGGGCGGCCGATGTCGGGTAGAAACACAGCCATCCATCCCTTCCGGCCCGGTGGGGTACCGGCCGCGGGATCGTGAGAGCGCTCTCTCGATCCGCTCGGCCGGTCACGCCAACCGGTACCCGTCCCCCGATAGGTAGGTCGATGAGAACAACCCCCGTACGCGGCGCGCGCACCCGCGCCGCCCTTCGCCGCCTGCTCGCCTGCTCGCTGGTCACGGTCGGCGTCGCCGGGCTGGTACCCGGCACGGCGGTCGCCGCCACCCGCCCCGGCGCGCCGGACCTCGGCCCCAACGTCTTCGTGTACGACCCGACGACCCCGACCGCGCAAATCCAGGCCAAGCTCGACGAACTCTTCGCGCGCCAGGAAGACAACGAGATGGGTACCGACCGGTACGCCGTCCTGTTCAAGCCCGGCCGGTACGACGTGGACGCCCGGCTCGGCTACTACACCACCGTCGCGGGGCTGGGCCGTTCCCCCGAGGACGTCGACATCCACGGTGCGGTACGCGTCGTCGGCCAGCCCGACCCGAACTCGCCGGCCGGCATCTCCGCCCTCACGAACTTCTGGCGCTCGGTGGAGAACCTCTCCGTCACGCCGACCGACTGGTCGAACCAGTGGGCGGTGTCGCAGGCATCCCCGATGCGGCGGGTCCACATCCGCGGCACCCTCTGGCTGGAGCCGGGCAACGGCGGCTACTCCAGCGGCGGCTTCATCGCCGACTCCAAGGTGGACGGCGTCACCATCAACGGCTCCCAGCAGCAGTGGCTGACCCGGGACAGCGAACTCGGCGACGCCTGGACGAACGGCGTGTGGAACCAGGTCTTCTCCGGCGTGCTCGGCGCGCCCGAGCAGGGCTTCCCGAACCCGCCGTACACGACGCTGCCGACCAGCCCGGTGACCCGCGAGAAGCCGTACCTCTACGTCGACGACTCCGGGGACTACCGGGTCTTCGTACCCGGGCTCCGGCACGACACGGCCGGTACGACCTGGGCCGACGGGCGGCGGCAGCCCGGCTACTCGCTGCCGCTGCGCGACTTCTTCGTCGCCCGCCCCGGCGACAGCGCACGCGAGATCAACCACGCCCTGGCGCGCGGCCGGCACCTGCTGCTCACCCCGGGCGTGTACCACCTGGACCGGGCGCTGCGGGTCACCCGCCCGGACACCGTGGTGCTGGGCCTCGGCATGCCGAGCCTCGCCCCGGACACCGGGGACGCCGCGCTGCGCGTCGACGACGTGGACGGCGTACGCGTGGCGGGCCTGCTGGTCGACGCCGGCCCCCGCCGCTCGGACGTGCTGGTCGAGGTCGGCGGGCGGCACAGCCACCGCGACCACGCCCGCAACCCGATCTCGTTGCAGGACGTCTTCTTCCGCATCGGCGGCCCCTGGCTGGGGCGGGCGACCACGAGCCTCGTGGTCAACAGCGACGACACGCTGATCGACAACATCTGGGCCTGGCGCGGTGACCACGGCAACGGGATCGGCTGGACCAGCAACACCGCCGACACCGGCGTGGTGGTCAACGGGGACGACGTGACCGCGTACGGGCTCTTCGTCGAGCACTACCAGCGGTACCAGACGATCTGGACCGGTGAGCGGGGCCGGACGGTCTTCTACCAGAGCGAGCTGCCGTACGACCCGCCGAGCCAGGCGGCGTGGACCAGCCCGACCGGCAACGGCTGGGCGTCGTACCGGGTCGCGCCCGGCGTACGCGCGCACGAGGCGTGGGGTCTCGGCGTCTACTCGTACTTCAACCAGGGCGTGGACATCCGTGCCGCGCGGGCCATCGAGGCGCCCCGGTCGCCCCGGGTCCGCTTCCACGACATGGTCACCGTCTTCCTCAACGGCAGCGGCGGCATCGAGCGGACGATCAACGAGGCCGGCGTACCGGTGGTCGGCTCGTACGGCACGAGCAACGTGGTCAGCTACCCGTAGCTCGGTCGGCGCGTACGGCGGGACCGCCCGGACAGCGGGACCGCCCCGCGCGACGGGACCGCCCGGACTGCGGCGTGCCCGGGAGGTCGGCGGAACGCCGACCTCCCGGGCCGCGCGCCGGAGGGAATTGACATTCGCCACGGTCCGGAGTTTCCTGTCATGCCAGAGCCATGCTTTGGCGAAAAGTTTCCAGAACGGGGGATGGGAATGCTCCGGATCCGACGCCGAGCGGGTGCGCTGCTGCTGGCGCTGGCGGCGGCGATCGTGCTCACGCCGGCGAGCGCCTCGGCCGAATCGGGCGGCACGGCCGGCGCCGCGGCGGCCGACCCGACGGTGACCTGCGACGGCAACGGCACCACCGGTCGCCGGGTGCAGCTGGTCTACGTGCGCGGCGACCAGACCGCCGACCGGTACGACCAGATGCTGCCGCAGTTCCGCACCTGGGCCAACCAGATCGACGCCGAGTTCGTCACCGCCGGCACGCAGACCGGCAACGCCCGGCACGTCCGGTACGTGCACGACGCCAACTGCGTCGCGGTGGTGAGCCGCGAGGTGATCCCGCAGGCCAGCATGGGCGCGCCGCAGAGCATCACCGACGTGCTGAAGACCCGTGGCTACAACCGGTCGGACCGCAAGTACGTGGTCTGGTACGACGCGCCCGGCTGCGGCCTCGCCTACGGCAACGGCGGGGACGACCGGGCCGCCGCGACCAACCCGTACAACGCCGGCCCGCACTACGCCACCGTCGGCACGAGCTGCTGGACCTGGCACGCCACCGCCCACGAGCTGCTGCACAACCTCGGCGCGGTACAGGCCTCCGCCCCGCACGGCACGCCGTACGGCCACTGCTGGGACGACGAGGACATCATGTGCTACGACGACGGCGGCCTCCCGTCGGGCGGACTCGTCAAGCGCTGCGCGGGCGCGCCGGAGAACCAGATCGACTGCAACCACGACGACTACTTCAACGTGAGCCCGGCGGCGAACAGCTACCTCGCCACCCACTGGAACGTCGCCTACAGCCTGTACCTGATCGACGGGGCGCCGGCGCACGGCGAGGCGCGTACCGACTCGGGCATCCCGGTGAACGTCCGTTCCGGCCCGCACACCAGCAGCCCGATCGTCGGTACGGTCGCCAGCGGCGCCTCGGTGCCGATCTACTGCCAGGTCGTCGGCGACACCGTCACCGGCAAGTACGGCACGTCGAACCTGTGGGACCGGATCCGCACCGGCGGCTACGTCTCCGACACGTACGTCTACACCGGCACGGACGGCCGGGTCGCGCCGAACTGCTGACCCTCACCCCACCCGCCCCCACCTCGTCGATCTAGGGCAAATCCCCGTAGTTTGATCTCCAATCACCACGATTTGCCCTAGATCGACGAGGAGTACCGCCCGGGCGTGGCGCCGAGGTAGCGGCGGAAGTGCCGGGTGAGGTGCGCCTGGTCGTGGAAGCCGACCGCGACGGCGACCTCGGCGGCCGGCTGCCCGGCGAGGAGCCGGCGGCGCGCCATGTCGATCCGCCGGCCGGTGAGGTAACGGTGCGGCGGCAGCCCGAACGCGCGGGTGAACGAGCGCACCAGGTGGCTGGGGTCGGCGTGCAGGACCTCCGCGGCCTGCCGCAGCGAGATGCCCTGCCCGGCGTGCGCGTCCAGGAGTTCTCGCAGCTCGTCGGCGAGACGGCCGGGCCGCGCCGGCGGTACGCCGGTACGCCGGCCGAGGTGCCGGCGCAGCCGCTCGCCCACGAAGGCGAGCCGGCTCTCCGCCTCGAACGCCTCGACGGCGTCGAGCCCCGCGCGGGCCGGACCGGCGCCGACGAGGGCGCGGTGCAACTGGTCGATCCGCTGGCGCAGCAGGGGATCGTGCAGGCTCGGCGTGCCGACCGCCGCGCCGATCAGCCCCGGGTCGAGGACCCGCTCGTCGAGGTAGAGGACCCGCTTGCGAAAGCCGTGGCGGGTGGCCGCGCGGCCGTCGTGGCTGACGTGCGGGGGCAGCAGGGTCACCTCGCCGCCGACCGCGCCGTGCCCGTGCCGGTCGAGGTCGTACCGGATCGCCCCGTCGTCGACGATCAGCAGGGTCCAGGTGTCGTGGGTGTGGGCCGGGTAGGCGTGCCCGACGAAGTGGGCGTGGAACACCTCGGTGATCCCGTCCACCGCTGGGCGCCAAGCCCTGACCTGCTCCGACGGGCGCGCGTAGGGCACATCAGAAACGTACAAGACCGGGCCGGGCCCGTCGGGCCAGAGTGAGGTGCATGACCGTTCCCGCTACGAAGATCGCTGTACTGCTCCGCGACGACCTGGCGAGCTGGCAGCGTCTCAACGTCACCGCCTTCCTCGTCAGCGGCATCGCGGCGAGCGTGCCCGAGACGATCGGCGAGCCCTACGCCGACGCCGACGGCACGAAGTACCTGCCGATGTTCGGCCAACCCGTCCTCGTCTTCGCCGGTGACCGGGCGGTGCTCGCCGCGGCGCACGGCCGGGCGCTCGAACGCGGCCTCGGCATCGCGGTCTTCACCGCCGATCTCTTCGCCACCGGCAACGATGAGGACAACCGGGCGGCGGTGCGGGCCGTGCCGCGGGCCGCGCTCGACCTGGTCGGGATAGCGCTGCACGGGCCGCGCAACGCCGTCGACAAGGCGCTCAAGGGGGCGCGCCTGCATCCCTGAGCCGGAGCGAGGGGCCGCCCGCTCGCCCGGACGAGCGGGCTACCCGCGCCCTGGGCTATCCGTCCCCTGGGCACGGCTCGCATTCCTGGGCGGGGGAGTGCGCGGGAGTGCGCCCGGGGGCCGGAAAGGACGGGACCGCCGCCCCGGCCGGGTGGCCGGGACGGCGGTCCCGGTGGTTTGTCGGACCTCCCGACGGGTCAGGCAGTGGGCTGCTCGGGGGCGGAACCGACCGCCCTGGTCTCCGCGTCACCGGAGGTGACGGCGATCCGGCGCGCCCCGGTGCCGGCGTACGCCCCGGCCACCCGGACGTTCAGCACGCCCGCGTCGTACGAGGCGCTGACCGCGTCGGCGGTCACGTGCGCCGGGAGGGTGAACGACCGGCGGAACGAGCCGTACCGGACCTCGCGTACCGTCCGGCCGTCGCGCTCCTCGGCGCGCTCGTCGCGGCGCTCACCGCGTACCACCAACCGGCCGCGGTCGACCTCTACCGTCACGTCCTTGTCGACGTCCAGCCCGGGCAGCTCGACCCGGACCACCGCGTCGTCGCCGTCGCGGGCGACCTCCGCGGCCGGGGTGAAACCGGTCGGCCGGGTCGCGACCGGCCCGAAGGCGCTCCGGACCAGCGCGTCGAACTCGGCGAACGGGTCCCGTCGGGTCCACAGCGAAACCGTGCTCATCATGCTCTCCTCAGGTACCACTGGACCGGCCGTACCGGCCGGCATCAGAGGTAACTTGAGTCGACCCGACTCAATTCCCGTTCCGGGCGGGAGAGTTGTCGGGGTGGTATGAGGTGCAATGGAGCGGGAAGCACGCAACTCGGGAGGGGTGGGCATGGACGCCAACGAGATCGAGTTCCTCAAGGTCGTCCCCATGTTCCCGGTCCGGGACGTCCCCGCGGCCGTCCGCTTCTACGCCGGGACGCTCGGGTTCGCCGTCGGCGGGCAGAGCGGGGAAGAGTTCGCCTCCGTCTTCCGGGGACCGATCGCCGAGGTCAACATCTACCTGCGGCGCGAGACGGAGCCGTTCACCCCGGCCGAGTGCTTCGTCCTGGTCGAGGACCCGGACGCCCTGCATGACGCGTACGCCGCGCGCGGCGTACGCGTGATCGAGCCACCGCACGACACCGAGTGGGGCTACCGGCAGTTCACCCTCGCCGATCCGGACGGGCACCGGCTGCACCTGTTCCGCTTCCTGAGCTGACGGGCCGCCCGGAGGCTCAGCCCGCCGCCTTGGAGGCTCAGCCCGCCGCCTCGGGGGCTTAGCCCGCGCTCAGCCCGCCGCCTCGGGGGAGAAGGGGCGCGGCTCGACGAGCACGAGCCAGTTGCCCGAGTTGTCCCGCATGACCGCCTCGACGCCGTACGGGCGCTCGGCCGGCTCCTGCAGGAAGGTCACGCCCTTCGCGCTGAGCTCCTCGAACGTCTTGCGGCAGTCGTCCACCCGCAGGCCCAGCCCGCCCATCTCGCCCTTCTCCAACTGGCGCCGGTAGAAGTCGGCCGCCTCCGGGTTCAGCGGGGGGCCGGGCACCATCAGGGTGACCTCCAGCTCCGGTTGGCTCGGGTGCCGCAGGGTGACCCAGCGGAAGCCCTCGCCCATCGAGACGTCGGTGCCGGCCTCGAAGCCGAGCACGTCGACGTAGAAGTCGCGCGCCTTGTCCTGGTCGAGGCAGTAGACCGTGACCAGCGAGATGTTCGTAATCATGCGACCAAGCTAGTCCCCGCCGATCGGCCGGGGCTTCTCCGAGATTGCGCCGTTCCCGCTGGTGGGGGCGGGGGTCGCGGTACCGGGCAGGTCGAGCACCCCGCGCATGAACAACCAGCAGCCGGGCACGTGCGGGCCGCCCCGGGCCGCCCACCGGTCGCGGTAGCCGGTCGGGCTCTCGCCGACCAACTGGGCGAAACGGGACGAGAACGAGCCGAGGCTGGCGAAGCCCACCGCCATGCAGACCTCGGTGACCGTGAGGTTGGCCGAGCGGAGCAGGTCCTGGGCCCGCTCGATCCGGCGCCGGGTCAGGTACCGGATCGGCGTCTCGCCGTACGTGGCCTCGAAGCAGCGGGCGAAGTGGAACTTCGAGACGCCGGCCACCCGGGCGAGCTGGTCGAGGTCCAGCGGCAGCCGGTAGCGCCGGTCGATGTGGTCGCGGGCCCGGCGCAGGTGGGGGAGCAGTTCGACCGCGACGGTACGGGCCGTGCGGTTGGCCGCCGGCCGCCCGGTTCGCGTGCGGGCACTGCCACGGGCCGTCATACCGCCAGGTTAGGGCCCGTATCGTCGCCCCGCGCACCCGGGCCGGCCGCTCGGCGCCGGGCCCTCGCGGCCGGGCCGCTCGTCGTCGGGGCGCCGGGTCCGCGGTGCGGGCCTCGCGCCCGCGTACGGCGGCGGCGCGGGGTGCTGTCAGCGGCCGTAGATCCGCCTGATCATGCGGGCGATCCGGGCGACCTGCGCGGGGGTGCGTTCGAAGGTCATCGTGGGCAGCGGCGAGCGCCCCCGCCGACGCGCGATCGACTGGCTGCGGCTGAACTCGCGCAGCCCGTCGTCGCCGTGGGTACGCCCGAAGCCGGAGTCGCCGACGCCCCCGTACGGCAGCCCCGCCACCGCCGTGAAGCTCAGTACGGAGTTGATGGCGACCATGCCGGTGCGCAGTTGGCGGGCGATGGTGGTGGCGTTGCGTTTGGCGAAGACGGCGGCGCCGAGGCCGTAGCGGGTGTTGTTGGCGTGGGTGATGGCTTCGTCGGTGGTGGCGACGCGGGTGATGGTGAGGGTGGGGCCGAAGGTCTCCTCCTGGACGGCGGCGGCGTCGGGAGGGACGTTGGTGAGGATGGTGGGGTGGACGTAGGGGGGTTGGATGGCGTCGGGTCCGCCGAGGGGGGCGTGGGCGCCGTGGGCGAGGGCGTCGTCGATGTGGCGGCGGATGGTGTCGATCTGGGCGGGCATGGTGATGGGGCCGATGTCGGCGTTGTCGGGGCCGACGGTGAGTTTGC